>JAQGOV010000281.1 GCA_028293425.1 Verrucomicrobiales bacterium | reverse complement strand
TGCTGCCACATCCGGGCCGAAGCAAGGGGATCTTGCGTTTTTTACACCCAGTGGGGTAGGCTTCGTTCATCCCAATGAAGGGGGCTTATTTCTATGCGTAATCCATTTCTAAGCGTAAGGGAACGCGTCCTCATCATAGTCCTGGTTTTGTTCCTCCCGTTTCGAAGTTTCGGCGCTCCGGGCGATGAGCATTGGAGCAAGCAGTTCGGCTGGCCGGGTACTTCCAATGTTGTTCTCGCCATTGCCAAGCACGATGGCAAAGTATACTGCAGTGGTGCCTTGAACACTGGTTTTTACATAAACACTTTCCTGAATGTTTGGGATGGAGTTGAGTGGACGAACCTGGCGGAATTTAAAGGGGACACGTCGGCTTTGTACGATTTGGCGTTTGTGGGGAACTACCTATATGCAGCAGGGTTATTTACGAATGTGAACGGCGTGGCGGCGAGTGGACTTGCCCGGTGGGATGGGACTTCGTGGAGCAGCATTGGATTTGTGGGCGCTGCCTTGGGCTTGGACGTGGATGGCGATGATCTGTTTGTGGCCGGCTCATTTACCAATAAGGCTGGGTCGCAGGTAATGACCAATATTGGTCGTTGGGACGGGGCGGCATGGCACGCACTCGGGAATGGTGTTGGCAACCTCGACTACGGATATTGCAAAACGGTGGTGGCGAACAATGGGCTTGTGTATGTCGGCGGGCAATTCACCAACTCCGGAGCGCAGGGGATCAGTAATCTGGCAGTTTGGAATGGCACTACATGGTCAGATGTTGGCGGAGGTGTAAATAATGTCGTTAATGGATTAGCGGTCCGCGGTTCGGATCTTTACGCAGGCGGGAATTTTACTCAAGCCGGGTCCGCTCCCGCCAATTACCTGGCTCGGTGGAATGGAGTTAACTGGACTGATCTTGGAAGCGAGTTGGGTCCTTCAGGAGTGAACGGGTTGGTCTTTCACGGCGACGACCTTTGCGTAGCGGGGAAATTTACCAACACAGCGAATGGAATTACTAATTTTGCGCTGTGGAACGGTTCGGCATGGCGGGGCGCGGGGGCGGGTCTGAACGGGGAGAGTTTCCGAGTGGCATCGTCGGACGATGGTCTGTATGTCGGGGGAAATTTCGTGCTGGCAGGTGGCGGAGTGGCCAATGCGATCTCCTTGTGGGAGGGGAGTAAATGGCGTCCTTTGGGAACTGAGGGGGAGATAGGCGGACTGCACACCACCGTACGTGCGCTGGCGAACGACGGGACAAACATTTATGTGGGCGGTGCCTTCCTGGCTGCGGGCCGAACGCCAGCAACCAGGATCGGGCGATTTGATGGGAAAAACTGGCAGGCTTTCGGTCCGGGCTTGAACAACACCGTGAGCGCAGTGGCCCTTGTGGGTACGAATGTTTATGCAGGTGGAGACTTTACTGGCGGTGGCGACGGTCCATTCGCAAATCATCTAGCACGCTGGAGCGGCGGCCAGTGGGTCCCGCTAAACAATTCAGCGTTTAGCACCGTGTCGTGCCTCGCATCTCGGGGGAATGACTTGTTTGTGAGCGGCTATTTTACCATCTCGGCACAGGATGGGACAGCCTCTTGGCTAACGCGCTGGGACGGCACCAATTTCTGGAACGTGCTAAAGTTCCCACCAAACACGCTCGCTTCCTCCCCCCTCGGTGCGATAGGTTTTACGGCCATGGCGCTCGGGGGTACCAATATTTACTTGAGCGGAAATTTGCGAATGAGCGAATGTGAGCCTGGACTGGTTAACTGCACCAATTGCAATCACGCGGTTTTCTTTGATGGTGTCTACGCACACTCGATGGGCGTCGGGTTGAACACGAATGCCAACGCCATTGCGGTGCTCGGGACCAACGTTTATTTCGGAGGACCCTTCACGAATGCTGGGGGCATTAGCGCTAATCGGATTGCTCGGTGGGATGGGCTTTCCTG
Organism: Verrucomicrobiales bacterium; assembly: GCA_028293425.1. GTDB lineage: Bacteria > Verrucomicrobiota > Verrucomicrobiia > Limisphaerales > JAQGOV01 > JAQGOV01. The sequence continues at coordinate 6,678 of JAQGOV010000281.1, read as the reverse complement.
GTTGGCGGTGGGAGGTGGCGTGGTGGGAAGCGGGACGATAAATGCCCTTGCGGTCATTGGGAGCAATCTTTACGCGGGCGGTACCTTTACCAACATGGGTGGAGTTCCCGCCAATCGCATCGCCCGCTGGAATGGCACGACGTGGTCTGCCTTGGGCAGCGGCACAGCCTTTTCCACGATCTCTGGCCCTGTTTTGGCTCTCAATGCAGTGGGTTCGGACCTGTATGTGGGCGGCACATTCCGAAGCGCAGGCGGCAAGGCTTCCTATTACCTGGCCAAGTGGAATGAAACGATAAACTTTGATGCTGCCATACGTTTTGCGAGCTGGGGCGCAAATCCGTTTCACTCGACAGTCACGGCTGCCGCTGTATCGGGCTATGTCATTGAGGGGTCTAGCGATTTAACCAACTGGACTGCGGTAGTGACGAATTCGACAAGCCCTTTTCTCTTCACGGATCCCACCGCACCGGGGAGTGCAAAGCGATTTTATCGAGCGCGTGCTTTGCCGTGAGGGGTTCCACATTGCGTCCCCATTTCTAAAAGCGGCGAAAGCATCGCTAAAGATCCAGGCGAGTTGTCGCTTAACCACAAATCGAGTATTGCTGTGGGGTGAACATGTTCCTCTTCCCGACTTTACTGCTGGGAGCTGTTTTTTGGTTGATAGGCCTCTGGTGGGCAAAGCGGACAAATGGCTCTTTTGCGCAATGGACCGGTTGGGTGCTTGTGGCAGTGCTCGCTCTGCCTGGGTTTTTCTACGTTGCTTATTACTCAGGGAGGCTGGGGGAGCCGATTTGGCTGTATAATTTGCGGAGCATCCCTGGTTCGGAATTGTTGGCCTCCTTGGCTGGTCTGGTGGCGGGATGGATTCAGGTTAAAGCTGCGCCGCATCTAAAGTTGAGCGCAACTGGCCGGCGCATTCTCGTCCCGGGACTTCTTTTCTTCGGGCTGGCGTTGCCCTATCTCAAACCCGTCTTGCGCCCGCTTTCAGCTTCTGAATTGCGGGCAGTTTGGGAGGACGGCGTCTGTATGCAATCCTCCGCCTCCACGTGCGGACCCGCTTCGGCCGCGACGATTCTGCGTTCCTTGAGCAAAGATGTTTCCGAGCAGGAACTGGCCCGGGAATCGTTTTCCTCCGGTCGCGGAACGGAGAATTGGTATTTGGCGAGGGCTTTGAGGAAGCGGGGGCTTCAGGTGACATTTACCCGCGATGGTTTGGAAACAGTTCAGTTGCCAGCAATCGCGGGAGTGAAGCTGCTGGCGTATGGAAGCGGGCATTTCGTGGCGGTATTGGGAAGAGAAGGGGACCGGTATTTAATAGGGGACCCGTTGCGCGGAAGATTTTTGAGCACCAGAAAAGAGTTGGAAGAGATGTATCGGTTTACGGGCTTTTTCATGCTTATCAGCGGCAGGTAGCAGGACGTGAAAGTGTCTTGTGTTGGTCTCCTGGCCGATTAGGATTTGGAACATGAAGGGTATCGCACTTGCGTTCCTGATGTTTTCTTTTATTTGCACCTGCCAGGGAATGTTCATGTTCCATGAAACGGAGCAAGTGCCCATCGCTCGACTGTTTACCAACCTGGAAGCGCGTGTGGCGAAGAACAAAGACGACGTTGAAGCGACTTACCACCTGGCGAGATTGCATTCCATGGCTTACGCGACAAACACGGCGACCTTTCCGGTTACCAAGAAAGATCAGCAGCCCTACTTCGAGCATCCGGCTGTCGACTCCGGTGTGCCGGAGGGGGTGGCACCAAAATTTACCCCAACTGCACGTCGCGACACCAGGCAGCACCTGACCAATGCCATCGCGCTTTATGAAAGATCCATCGTGCTACTCAAGAAAACAAACAATGGGCTATACCAGAATTGGTATATCCTACCGATTCATCTTGGGTACGCGTGGTGTTTGGAACAGGCGGGAAGGACTAACGACGCCGTGACTGCTTACCGAAAGACCCTGGACATAGCGTGGAGGAAAGAGGTGACAGGCGACTTCAGCATCAAGCAGTGGGTGAGTGAACGCTGGAACGACGTTCAGTCCGGGCGTAGTCCTTTGCATGCGTCGAAGAGGCGCGGGTATCTTGGGCCCGGCATTGTGTTTAGCAGTGAAACCATCCACTATCTGCTGAGGCTGCTGGATCCGGTGAAGGACAAGTCGGAGATTGCGGATTTGAAAGCACGAGAACAGCAGCTGAGCAAGATGGGCCGGGCGATCACGCCGATCCTGGTACCGCTCCTACCAAATCTGGACATCGCGGACTGTATCGATGGAAATTCACCAGTAGCTTTTGATTTGGACGGCAGCGGACTAAAACGGCGTTGGGGTTGGGTAACCCCTCAAGCCGCGTGGTTGGTGTTTGATCAGAGTGGGAAAGGCCAAATTACTTCTGCCCTGCAAATGTTTGGGAATGTGACATTCTGGATTTTCTGGAGCGATGGATACCAGGCCTTGGCAGCGTTGGATACGGATAGTGACGGTGTGCTGAAAGGTGATGAACTGGACGGCCTGGCGCTCTGGCAGGACCGCAACTCAAACGGGGTTAGCGAGCCAGGGGAGGTTCGTCCTGTGAGTGCGTATGGAATTCAAAGCATTTCCTGCAAGGGAGAGGTCAGTTCAACGGGGGCAGTTTGGAACCCTGCGGGTGTTGTGTTCTCGAATGGGACGTCGCGGGCAACGTATGACTGGGTGGTTCACACAGAGCCTGATGGGAAAAGGGACGCGGGGAAGAAGTAAGCGCAGATGGAAGGAGCTGAAAACCGCGGAGGAGTTGAACCGACGGGTACGAGGGCATATCGGAGCGATAACAGAGACTCCTTGCGGGCTTGTTGCCCAAAGGCGGAAACCCGCGCTGGGTTGCTGGGAGAGGCCAAGCATTAATTGACTGTTTTTGAGAATTTGTTCTGATCGGACCTTCGGCCGAAGCATCTCACGGGGCAAATCAAAGCGAATGCCGGAAATTGTCGTTCATCGCTCCGCGACCACCTGTGCGTCGGCTTAAAATTTTTCCCTCTGTTTTCACGTCCAAATTGAGTTAAATGAAGGCAGTGAATTACCACCGAACAGCAATCCTTGGATGGGTCTTGCTTTGCGCGCAGGCTGTCTCTGCCGCGCCGGTGGATTATGTGCGCACGATTAAGCCGCTGTTTGCCGAGAATTGTTACAAGTGTCATGGGGCATCCCAGCAAAAGGGCGGGTTGCGGATGGACACTGCGGCGGCCGCTAAAAAAGGGGGAGATGCTGGTGGGCTCTTTGAACCTGGAAAAGCTGAGGGCAGCCTGCTGCTGAAAGTTTTGACGGGAACGCATGAGGACATCGCGCGGATGCCTTATAAGAAACGACCGCTGAGCGATTCACAGGTTGCTTTGGTGAAGCAATGGGTGAATGAGGGTGCTTCGGCTCCGGCAGATGAAAAGGGGGAAAGCGCCAAACACTGGGCTTTTATTCCGCCGGTTCGCAATGACCCGCCCGGGGTTCGTCAACGGGAGTGGCCGCGCAATGCGGTAGACCATTTTGTTTTGGCCAGGTTGGAAAAGGAGAAGATTAAGCCGTCCCCGGAAGCGGAAAGGGCCACTTTGATTCGGCGGCTTAGCTTGGATTTGACAGGGCTGCCGCCAAGCATTGAGGAGGTGGATGCTTTTGTTGGGGACACCCGCTCGGATGCTTACGAACAGTTGGTGAATCGGTTGCTCGACTCGCCGCATTACGGGGAACGCTGGGGACGCTGGTGGCTCGATCTGGCGAGGTATGCGGACTCGAACGGCTATAGCATCGATGCACCCCGGCAAATTTGGAAGTACCGCGATTGGGTGATCCAGGCGATGAATTACAACATGCCGATGGACCAGTTCATGGTGTGGCAATTGGCGGGGGACCTTCTACCAAATGCATCGCTGGAACAAAAAATTGCGACTGGGTTTAACCGGAACACCCAGATCAACCAGGAGGGCGGCATCGATCCTGAGCAATTCCGCGTGGAATCGGTAATGGATCGCGTGAACACTTTTGGCACGGCGTTCCTGGGGTTGACGATTGGGTGCGCGCAATGTCACGACCACAAATTCGATCCGATCGCTCAACGGGAGTATTACCAGCTTTACGCATTCTTCAACAACACGATCCAGGATGGGCATGGCGCATCCAGTCCCGCTGGCATGCTGGAGATGCCTGGTGAGTTGGAGCCGATGGAAAGCCTGGAAAAGGATCTGCTCGAAACCAAAGGTGATTTAGAGAGGTATCTGAATGGAAAGGGCAGCGAGGTGGTGAAATGGCAGCAAGGCCTGGCGGAAGCAGATGAGAAGAAGTTGAAGACCATCGTTCGTTCCGCGCTCAAAACCTCCTGGGACAAAATGACGTTGGAACAGAAACGAGCTGTTTATGCTGCTTTCAAGACAAGCGATTCGGATTTTAAAACCCGCAATGCCCGGCTGAGCAAGCTGGAGAAACGTGAGGCCAAGCCAATCACGACGCTGGTGATGATGGAACTGCCCAAGCCCAGGATATCCACCGTTTTCATCAAGGGCGACTTTACACGCCCGGGAGACCAGGTATGGCCGGGCACCCCGGAAGTTTTGAATGCTTTCGCCAAAACAAATGCCAATCGGCTGGATCTGGCGCAGTGGCTGGTGGACACGAATAATCCCTTGACCGCCCGCGTGATGGTTAACCGGGTGTGGCAGCAATACTTCGGACGCGGCCTGGTGGAAACCGAGAACGACTTTGGCACGCAAGGATCGATTCCGACACATCCTGAGTTGCTGGATTACCTGGCCACCGAGTTGGTGAAGGAGAGATGGAACATCAAAGCGATCCACCGTTTGATTGTGAACTCGGCCACCTATCGACAGTCCTCGCATGTGCGGCCCGACTTGAAGGTGGTGGATCCGATCAATAAACTGCTCGCCCGCCAGAATCGATTGCGGCTGGATGCGGAAATTGTGCGCGACGTGGCACTCTCAGCAAGCGGATTGTTGTCCCCGAAGCTTGGGGGCCCACCGGTGTACCCGCCGCAGCCGAATGGGGTGATGAATCTGGGACAGAGCAAGCGCGAATGGAAACCGAGCGTTGGGCCGGAGCGTTATCGCCGGGCGCTCTATACCCATTTCTGGCGCGCCACACCGCATCCGGCATTGGCTGTCTTTGATGCTCCCGATGGCTTCAGCACCTGCACGCGGCGGATTCGGTCCAACACGCCTTTGCAGGCGTTGACCTTGTTGAACGACCAACAGTTTTACGAGATGGCCCAGGCGCTGGCGAAAAGAGTGCAGGAACAAGGACCTCGCGAGGAGGAGCAGAAACTGGATTATGCTTTCCGGCTCTGTCTCGCTCGCAGTCCTGATGCTGAAGAGAGAAAACGTTTGATCCATCTTTACCAGGAGCAACTCGCGGAGGCTGAAGGGGAGGCTAAGGCCAAGCAGGCGGAGGCATGGACGGTGGTGGCGCGGGTGCTGCTGAATTTGGATGAGACGATCACGAGGGAGTAGGCGGAGTTAGAGCGATGAACGGCATGAAAAAATCAGAACGAGGCAGGCTACGGGAGCTCGGAAGACTCCAAACTGCCGTGGGTTTTATAATAGTGGTTGGCGAACGCGGATGGATAAATAGGTGGATATGACCACATCCAAACAAAATCCACCAACATTGGCGAAGTCACGAAAAGGGCTGCACCCGGGAGTAATCGTGTGTTTTGTCCTGATGGGGTTTGTCGCGTTGCTCATTTCGAGCTTCCTGATTTGGCGGTTCCGTTTAAGCAGCCAGATGTCCGCAAGGCTTAGTGCGATCCGAAATGCCGGCGAACCGACCACGACCAGAGAATTGGACCATTATTACGCAGCGGTTCCAGAAGCTGAAAACGCGGCGGTGGTCTGGATGAAAGGCCTGGAAAAGCTGAATCCTCCCTACGACAAGAATCAGCCTACCGCGTGGGGAAAAATAAAGCTGCCGGAGCGCGGCCGCAGGTTGGGCGAGTTACAAAAAGCCTCCCAGATCCTGCGTGATAACGAGGAGGCCATGAAGATTTTTCGGACGGCTGCGCGAACGAGCAAGTCCCGTTACAAGGTGGACCTGTCGGGAGGACCCTCAGTTGAGTTGCCGCATCTCAGCGCCATCAAATCTGCCGGGTCGCTATTGCGGCTTGGGGCTTTGGTGGCTGCACAGACAGGCGAGAGCGACGAAAGCGCGGAGGCGATCCGTGATGTGATAGGGGCAGCCGAATCGTTGCGGGCGGAGCCGTTGCTCATTTCGCAGTTGGTGAGGTTCAGCTTGCACAGCATCGCGGGCCTCGCCGCGCAATCCACGCTCAACTTGATTCCTTTGCAGGAGTCGAAGCTGGCTATGCTCCAAAAGGCGTTTGAGGAGGCTGAAGATAAGCAGAGTATTTACCGCGCCCTGGTGGGGGAGCGGGCCTGCAGTGCCACTTACCTTCTCCACCCGGACCAAGTGCCACTTCCCGCACTTAGTGCGGACCCTCAGCAGGACCAGAAACGGGCGGGAGGAATAAAGGGGCTGATATCTCCGACGATGAGGATGAGCGGTTTTTTTCAGCGTGATGGGGTGTTTTTCCTCGATGCAATGGCGACCAACCTGGCCGTAGCCCAATTGCCGGATCCGGACCGATTCAAGTCCCGCCACGCAATGGACAGTCTGGAGCTAAAGGCGAGGAAGGGTTACTATATCATGTC
>JAQGOV010000276.1 GCA_028293425.1 Verrucomicrobiales bacterium | reverse complement strand
AAGAAGCGGGAAACTCTTAAATTGGGAAGCAGGACTTGTTTTAGGACGGCGCATGCTGAAAGGGAACACGTTGACCTCGGGACGCCGAGCCACGTTCGCTTGGTAAAGAAATAACCAACGATGAAAGGAGCAAGTGCTAGAAAAGTTTTTGGACGTGGGAACTGATCTGTTAGCCGTCACAAGCCGTGACGGTTACTTTCAGTGGGTAAGCCCTGCCTGGACCCGGACCCTGGGTTGGGCCAAGGAGGAGTTGATGTCGAGACCCTGGCTGGACTTTGTGCATCCAGACGATCGGGAAACCTCCAAGAGCGAAGAGGCGACGCTGCTCAAGGGTGGGGAATCAATATCCTTTGAAAACCGTTACCAGACGAAGACTGGTAATTACCGCTGGCTCAGTTGGAGAACCAAGCCTGCGCCAGGAGATGAACTTTTTTACTCAAGTGCCAGCGATATCACGGAACGCAAGAAAGCCGAATTAGCGCTGGAGGAGGCGCTGGAATTCCAGCAATTGCTGCTGGAGTCGGCCAAGGACTTTGCCATCGAGGTAACCGATCCTGAAGGCTGGATACAACAATGGAACCCTGGTGCCGAACGCATTTTCGGTTATTCCAAGGAGGAGGCTCTTGGCCAGAAGACAGATCTCATTTTCACACCCGAGGATCGTGAGGCGAGGATGCCGGCCCGCGAGCTGGAAACGGCAATGAGGCAAGGCTGTGCGGCGATGAGCGGTGGCATTTGCAGAGAGATGGCCGAAGGGTTTTTATCAGCGGGATGGTGCGTCCGTTGTACAGCCGAGAAAAGAACCTGCTAGGGCTGCTTAAAATTGGCCGCGATATCACCGAGCGTAAGCAGATGGAGGAGGAATTGAAGGAGGCCCGCGAAAACCTGGAGCGGTTGGTGGAAAATCGAACGGCAAAGCTGCAGGAGTCGGTGCAGCAGATGGAACAGTTTACTTATAGCCTGGTGCATGACTTGAGAGCTCCGCTGAGATCGATGTGCAGTTTTGCCCAGTTAATACAAACCGAGTACGCTGAAAAAGTCGATGGCAAGGGCAAGGAGTATTTAGCGCGGATTGAGCGGTCCGCAGAGAGGATGGACGCACTGATACGAGATGTGCTTTCGTACAGCCGGACAGGACAGATTACGCCGAAGCTCGAAAAAGTGGATATAGAAAGTGTGCTTGCCCAACTGGTCGGCGAGGACCGAGCCTTCCAGGAGCCCGCGGCGACGATTGTGTGGGAAAAGCCAATGCTACCGGTTGAAGGCCATGTGGCTTTGCTCACCCAAGTGATTCGAAATTTGTTGAGCAACGCTGTGAAGTTCGCGCCCAAAGGCAAGGTCCCAAAAGTCCAGATTTGGACCGAACCAAAGGGGTCGGAGGTCCGGATTTGGTGTGAGGACAATGGAATTGGGATCGAGGCGCAATATTTGGGAAAGATTTTTGGAATGTTCGAAAGACTTCATTCCGAATTCGAGTACCCGGGAACTGGCATAGGACTGGCAATCGTTCGGAAGGCAGTGGAACGAATGGGAGGCACGATGGGCGTGGAATCGGAGGTGAGTAAAGGGAGCCGATTTTGGATCCAACTCAAGGCTAGCTCAAGGGAGCCTTCAAACGAAAGGAGACCAGAACTCTGGAAATCCACCGTTTAACATACCTGATCGGCTTTGGACGTGGAGGAAAAATGAGGCCTGGGCGCCCTGTAATAGACGGCTGTTTTGGTTGTTCCTGATCGTCCATTTGATGGGGCTTAAATGCCCTTCTACCTTGTTATCGGCAAAAGGAGCGACTTGTTTGGAAAAATGTTCAGAAGCTCCGAAGCGGCCTTTGATTCGGGAAGGTGAAGGATGGATTGAACAGAACTGTAAAACCTGACCAAAATGCTGGGGTCGATAGCCATATCGAAAGGACATGAAACGTTTATTTTCAAAAAGCGAAAAACTGAGAACCGGAGCAAAAATAACAAGCAAGCCCTTGATGCAGCGCGGGATATGAGCATAGCAGCGAAGGCTATTGTCCACGAAAAAGCCATACGGCCCGTTTTATGATGATCCCAACAGAACCGATTGGACGCATTCCCAGACCAGTACTATTAATTGAAGCGGTGGAGCAACTCGGCGACCATGATCATCCTTCCCTTGAATTGCTTTATGAGGAGGCGATTAGCGACACCATTCAACGGTTTGAGGCGACCGGTTCACCCGTGATTACCGATGGAGAACAACGGAAGTATCATAACTTTTGGGCGTATTGTGTCCATGGATCGAAAAACACGGCACCGGATGGATTTCGCATCCCTTTTACGGCAGGGCACGTCCGGCGCATGCCACGATTAACGGAAGGGCCATTCCGTTACAAGGTGCGGGCCGATTCTTACCTGGATGTCGCCAAACGTTACGCCAAGAAGCCTGTCAAACAGGCGGTGATTTCACCTTCGGCTTTGAGCCTGATGTATCCGGCGGAAAACATAGAAGGCTATTCGCGCGAGCAATTCATCAATGACCTGCTGCGGGAACACGAATTAGAAATTCGGTCGTGCCTGGCGAAGGCCGCGCATAAAGTGCAGATCGATTTCACCGAGGCCCGACTGGCAATCAAGCTTGATCCAAGCGGGCATTTACTGAACAGCTTTATCGCATTGAACAACCTGGCCTTGTCGCGTTTCTCGGCGGAAGAGCGGCAACGGCTCGGGGTCCATACCTGTCCGGGTAGGGACCTTGACTCGACGCACAGCGCAGATGTGGATTACGCCGAGCTGTTGCCCGGCCTCTTCGAATTGCGGGCGGGCAACTTTTATATTGCGCTGGCAAGGGAAAAGGATCGGGAGCGAGTGTTGAAGATGATTCGCAAATATTTGAAACCGGACCAACCCGCGTTTGTGGGCGTGGTGTCGCCGATTGACCCACGGGAAGAAACTCCCGAGCAGGTCCGCGACAGGATCCTTGAAGCAGCGAAATATATTCCGCTCGATCAACTGGGAAACCACGGATGATTGCGGTTTTTCCCCATTCAGCGACGATACGCGAGAAGGCTTTTGCCAAAATCCAGGCACGCGTAGAAGGAACTGATATGGCTACGAAAATTTTGGGAGGCGGCTAATGCAATTGGATGAAAAAGAAGCGGCCTTATTGCGGTCAGTTGCGCTGCAAAATGCGCGGACGGTTCTCCTCGCTCGGGCATGTTGGTCCTGCCGGTTTTGAGGCCTTGAATAAACCGCGGCTCCAAGGGCGCAAAGAAGTGGAGGAACGCTTGAAGAGCTGCCGGAAGTATTACCTGAACCCCAACAAGAAAATGCCGCTGGCGGCTTGAAAAGGAGCCTCCTGCGGAGGTAAAAAAGAATGGCGAAGAAAAACCGGAAGGAGAAAGTTTCCGGGTCCCCTCGGGCTTTCTCTTTCTCACATCTCCATGGAGGAAGAAAAGAAAAAAAATTTCTCTCTTGCCAAACCACATACCCGCCTTTTCACGGCTAATTAGTTTTCATTCCCGTTGATGCGCGCCGACTCATGAAGACTTCGGGCAAAAGGACCTTAGTCGCCCACCTTTGTTAACTCTGCTTGCTCCCCTGAAAATGGTTCCGGAATGGCCCCGCCCAAGCTCATCAGAACTTGCCAAATGTTCCGGCGAGCCCGCAACGCGACTCCTTCTGCGCCTCTGGGGGAGAAGGCTGGGATGAGGTGGCCCACTGGTCGTCCCTCTTGAATTCAGCTTCGGCATGCATCCCAAAAGTGCAAAAGTTTTCATCCCCGGTGGTGAGCGCGAGCTCATGATGACTTCTGTGCGATCAGGTTCCGTCATTCAGCATTCTGGTTTCGTCATTACGCCTGTCGGCCCCCTTTGAGTTCGACATTACCCCAGCCTTCGCCAACGTGGCACAGCCGCGCCTGCACCCAGCCCAAGGAGGATCATCACGGTGCTGCGAGGTTCCGGCACGCTTTGAATCTGAAACGCATCATAGTTGATGAAATAAGTGTCCGCGAGCGTATTGCGGATTCCGAGATCATACGTACCCGGCGCCGGGACATTGAAGAGGGCGCTGTACAAATTCCAAGTTGACCCGGCTGCAACGGTGTTCACCGTCCCTATGGCGGAGTTTCCCAGCGTAAAGGTGAATTCCCCGCCCTTCAGAGTGAAAGTCCCGACCGTTGGGATTGTTACCGCCCCATTGGGCGCTGCCGCATAGCAGAGAATGCGGTAAGCCCCGGGGGTAGTGAAAACAATTCCCTGTTTTACCAGATCTGCTGCGGCGTAGGTGCTCACATATTGCTGTCCTTCTATCGGCGCGAACGTCGCCGACCAGGTATTCAAGGGACCCGTGGACGAATTCGGAGAATAGGGACGCACGATCCCCGCATCATTGCTGAAAGTCCACGCTCCAGTGGAGGGCTTGAGAAAGCCACCGGACGCGACCGCTTCGTCTTCAAAGCCGCCGTTGAGAATCGTTTGGCCGATCAACCGTTGTGTTAAGGCCAGCGCCAGAGATAAGAGTGCAATATATTTCATATGAAGCAAAACTTTGGACGCCACTTCATCCCCGTCCATTTATAAAATCTCGCGCAAATTATAATCGTTCCGAGTTCCCCGCTCCAGTCCGATACCGTAAATCACTACTGACCCGACCCGGCGTTTGGGCGGACCTCCCTAAAAATGGTTCCGGTATCGCTCTCCGCCCAAGCTCATCAGAACTCGCCAAAAGGTTCTGGCGAGCCGGAACGCGACTCCTTCTCCGCCTTCGGGGCCTTCGGGGGAGAAGGCCGGGATGACGTGGCCCGCTAATCGCCCGTTTGAATTCAGGGTGAGAGGTCCGTTCGCACGTTCCCAGAATCTCCTTGGTTGCCGAGGGAGGTTCTCGATTGGCGCCATGCGTTTGAATTTAGGCCTGGCATATTCACATTCATCTACAGCGACATCCAGAATGTGGGAGACGTGAGGGAGTTTTACAGCCTGGGTGCAGACTCATTTCTGAGCAAGCCCATCGATGAACTCGAACTCCGCAACCTCGTCACCTACATGCCTGCCCCGTGGATTCTACCGCATCCTGAGACCCGGTGGCCTAAACAACGAGTCAGCTGCCAATTAAAGTCCAGCCGCAGAAATAGATTTTATTCATTGGCAGCTCGAACTATAGCAGAGGTTCAGAGCGTGTTCTTCCCAGCAGCCTTGGCCTTCTTCCATCGTTTCCTGGCAGCAGCAGCAATCTTGGCCTTGGCAGCTGGACTCATGGTTCGCTTTGGTTTGGTTTCAGGTGCAGAGCCACCAGATCCTTTGTCTTCGTTGAACTTGGCCCACCGTGCTTTCTGGGCGGCAGCAATACGCGTTTTGCCGGCAGCACTCATATCCCGTTTGCCAGCGGGACGAGAAGGAGCTGTAATTGGTGTGCTGGTCCCCTGCCCTACCAGGTGATCAAGTTCAGCCTGCAGGGTTTCAATGCGTTCTTTAAGTTGAGCAGCCTTTGCAATTTGCTTCGATGTTAGATTTTCAAACATAATGATATGGGATCAGGACTTTTACTCTTAATCACTGCGGATATTGATTCAAAATGACTTCGGTAATTTGTGCGTCTCGAACATCAACAGGAACTCCGACCAATCCACCTTGTGGTGGCAAACCGCCAACTTCCCAGGTGACCTCGGTCCGGACGTAATATCTCCCGGCTGCCAAGCCTGAAAATTTAAATTTACCATCGGCGTCAGCAACTGTCGTCTGGCGTGCCTTCGCGAACCCTGGCGATGGCGGCGTTAAGGATCGGTGAGCCCAAACTTTCCCGGCTTTACCCCACCATTCATTTCCCACTGATGTAGCGGGATCAAGGGTGACATTTCGACCGGCGGCCTTGACAACACCACCTCCACGCTGCACTAGAAATGCTTGTCCAGTCAAACTGCCTTTGCCGCCTGCGAGATAAGGACGATACTCTGCTTCTGCAGCATCGCTCACTGGATTCCATTGCGGCGGGGGCGGAAGGGTAACGCAACCTGCCATGAGTGTCGTCAACGCGAGGAGGAAGGGACTGATGCTTTTCATGAACATGCGAAGGAGTCAAAGAAGTAATCGAACTCAGGCTTGTGGTGGGGTCAAACTATTAGAAATTAGGTGTTTTTGTGCGTAAATGTCGAAACTGCCAATCCAAACCTAGTCCTCGCCTGCTGGAAACAATATAGACGTCTGCCCAAGCTTAGGTCTTTCGGTTTTGCAGAAATTTACTAGGAACATGATTCGTTCGGACAACTCCGCGTCATCCATCTTTCGTTTTCCGCAGTAAACCCAATGGCCTCCTGTCACAGGATCCACAATTTTATACGTGAATGTGCCTCGCTCTTTTTTCCATTTAACTGGCTCTTTCGTTCGCTTCCTGAGGAGCTTCTTCTTAGAGCCTGTACGGAAATTCACTTTTTAACTTTCTTACGTTCCTGTTGCCTAGCCAACCGGCGCAGCATTACTCCGCTCATGGCAATCAAAATGAATGCTTCAGAGTG
>JAQGOV010000268.1 GCA_028293425.1 Verrucomicrobiales bacterium | reverse complement strand
CGTGATTGGCTCAAATCCGAGGAGTGTCAAAAGCACCTCGAGTTCTGGAAGGAGCAACTGAAAGGAAATCCTCCCGGGGTTGATTTGCCGACCGACTTCCCTCGCCAGGCCAACAACGGTTCGTCCGGGGCGGTCGTGTTCCATTCCATCGGAACGGACCTGAGCAACCGGCTGAAAGGGCTGGCGCAGAATAAGGGCGTTACGATGTTTATGCTTTTGTTAGCTGCCTATAAAACCCTTCTGCACCGCTACACTCACCAGCAGGATGTGATTGTCGGCTCTCCAATGGCCGGGCGGAACCGGATGGAAACAGAGGAGATGATTGGTTTCTTTGTCAACACGCTGCCATTAAGGACGCGCGTTGCTCCGGACATGACCTTTGAGGAATTAGTCATGCAGGTGCGGGAGGTGGCACTGGCCGCGTACTGTCACCAGGATGTGCCTTTTGACAAGCTGGTCGAGGCTTTGCAACCCGAGAGGTCGTTGAGGGGGACCCCCTTCATTAAGGTAATGTTCATTTATCAGAACGATATGGAACGGGTAACTCTCCCGGGACTTGAGATCGAGTTCCTTCCCGCCGTGACGGACACCGCCAAGTTTGACCTGACCCTATGGATTCTCGATGGCGGACACGATGAGGGTTTGCTGACTGGAATTGAGTATAATACCAGCCTGTTTGAGAGAAGCACGATTGAGCGGTTTCTGCAGCATTACGAGTGTCTGCTCCATGGGATTGTTTCACAACCCGCGGAGCGCATTTCGGACCTGCCCTTGTTGAGCGAGGCGGAACGACGGCATGCCGTGGCTGAATGGGTCCCACCAGCAACGGAGTTTCCGGAAGGAGTATGCGTGCACCAATGGTTTGAAGCGATGGTGGACCGCTTCCCGGAAAATGTTGCCGTCACTTGCGGCGAAAAATCGTTCAGCTACCGCGAATTAAACGACCAGGCAAATCGGCTTGCTCATTACCTGAAAGCGCGAGGGGTCGCGCCTGAAGTCCCGGTGGCTCTCCATCTGGAGCGTTCGCTGATGATGCTGGTTGGCATCCTCGGGGTGCTCAAAGCAGGCGGAGCCTACGTTCCGATGGATCCATCATGTCCGGCCGAACGTATTCAGTTCATGCTGGAGGATACAAAAGCCCCCGTCATCCTAAGCCAGGAGAACTTGCGTGGTCGGCTGCCGGAACTGAGCGCCACGGTCGTCTGCCTGGATTCGGAGTGGACAACCATCTCGGCAGAGCGGGCGGACAACCCCGTAAACGAAGCGAGTGGAGATAACGTTGCTTACATTATTTACACCTCAGGCTCCACAGGGAAACCCAAAGGAGTACTGGTTACCCATCACAATGTTGCTCGGCTGCTCAAACAAACCGAACATTGGTATCATTTCAATGAGCAGGACGTGTGGACGCTGTTTCACTCATACACTTTCGATTTTTCCGTCTGGGAAATCTGGGGAGCGCTGCTTTATGGAGGCCGCCTCGTGGTTGTGCCTTACCTGGTGAGCCGTTCACCGGCTGAGTTCTACGAGTTGCTGGCACGGGAGAAAGTGACCGTGCTCAACCAAACTCCGTCGGCTTTTCGCCAGCTCATTTGGGCTGAGGAAACCGCGCCAGAGCGAATGCCGTTGAGCCTGCGTTACGTAATATTTGGCGGAGAGGCTTTGGAATTGCAAAGCCTCAAGCCTTGGTTCGATCGACATGGCAATGAGAAGCCACTCCTGGTGAATATGTATGGCATCACGGAAACAACGGTGCATGTCACGTTCCGCATCATCAAACAAGCGGATCTCACCAGCGGCGTGGGCAGCGTCATCGGCGTGCCAATTCCGGACCTTCGCATTTGTTTGCTGGATGAAAAACTGCAGCCCGTGCCGACCGGCGTTCCAGGTGAAATATGCGTGGCTGGCGCGGGAGTTGCCCGAGGGTATCTCAACCGCCCAGAGCTTACCACACAGCGCTTTATCTCAGACCCATGGTCCAATCAGCCTGGGCTGCGGCTTTACCGGAGCGGTGACCTGGCTCGTTATACGGCCAAGGGAGAATTGGAATACCTGGGCCGCATGGATCATCAAGTAAAGGTCCGGGGCTTCCGTGTAGAGTTGGGAGAAATCGAGTCGGCGCTTAACAGTCATCCAGCCATCCGTGAAAGCATCGTGATTGCAGCGGATGGTCCCGGCGGTTCCAAACGGTTGATTGCTTACATCGTTCCGACCGGCAACGCCCCAACCCTGGCCGAGATACGCCAGCATTTGCTGACAAAAATCCCGGAGTACATGGTTCCCGCAGCGTTCGTGCCCATGGAAGCGCTGCCATTGACTTCCAATGGCAAGGTGGACCGCCGCGCATTGCCCGCGGCGGATTTGCAACAGACTGTTTCGGGCCAGGCACATGTTGCGCCGCGGAATCCGACGGAGACCACCTTGATGGATATCTGGTGCCAACTTCTGCGCCGGGATTCCATCAGCATCCACGAAAATTTTTTTCATTTGGGTGGACACTCGCTCCTGGCAACTCAAGCGATCTGGCGCATTGCAGGAACGTTCCAGATAGAACTGCCCGTAAAAGTCATTTTTGAGGCGCCGACGATTGCCGAGCTAGCCGAAGCAGTTTCACGCGCGCAACCGAGCCAGAGGACGGTTATCAAACGCCGGAGGCAGGAAACGGACGGAGACGAAATCATGTCCAGACTCAGCCAGCTTTCGGATGGCGACCTAAAAAAAATTCTCCGAACATCCAAGGATTAATTACTCTCGATGAGCATCGTCGGCGATCCTGTCGAAAACATTGCAACCGAGAGGCTGCGCGCCCTCCTGGCTGAACGTTTGCTGAAGGCTGCCAGCCAATCCCGGAGAAGCCCTCTCTCGTTTGCACAGCAACGGCTTTGGTTCCTGGACCAACTCGAGCCAAACAGCCCGCGTTACAACATGTGCAACGCGGCCCGGCTTCGTGGAAAGCTCAACATTCCTGCCCTGGAGGAGGCGCTCAACGCCATTCTGAGCCGGCATGAGGCCCTCCGAACCAGGATCATGAGCGAGGATGGTGAGCCTGCGCAAATCGTCGATGGAAATGTCCGGATAGAGGTGCCTCTGATTGATTTGGCAGATTGCCCCGAAAAGGAACGAGAGCAGGCGATGGCGGCTCAGGTTCATCAGGAGGTGACGCGTCCTTTCAACTTAAGCATCGACCGATTGTTTCGGGCTCTGCTGTTGCGCCTTGGCCGTGAGGAGCACGTGCTGGTGATCAACATGCACCACATTGTTTCGGATGAGTGGTCCTTCAACATTTTCTATAAAGAACTGGTTGCCTTCTATTCAGGATTCGTGGATGGGCATCCAGCTCGGCTGGCGGAACTGCCGATTCAATACAGCGATTATGCTGAGTGGCAGCGTGACTGGCTCCTGGGAGGAACGTTCGACAAACAGCTTGCCTATTGGAAGGAACAACTCAGAGGCAATCCTCCCGGCGTGGACTTGCCCACGGACCATCCGAGACGGCCGGACGGGAAAGCTCGAGGCGCGGCAAGATGGGTCAGGTTCGATACCGGGATGACCCAGGCAGTTAAACGCTTTGCCAATGAGCAAGGAGCCACCCTTTTTATGGTGCTCCTCGCCGGCTTCAAGGCGCTGCTTTACCGCTACACCTGCCAGGAGGACATTATTGTGGGCTCCCCTCTCGCCGGGCGCAACCGCGTCGAAACCGAAGACCTGATTGGGTTTTTCGTAAACACTGTCGCGCTGCGGGCAACGGTGAGCGGCGAAATGACTTTCCAGGAGCTTCTGCGGCAGGTTAAAGAGGTTTCCCTGGCCGCCTACTCAAACCAGGATCTGCCTTTTGAAAAATTGGTCGAGGTGCTCCAGCCCGTTCGTTCCGTCAATAGCACCCCTTTTGTCAAAGTCATGTTCTTTGTTCAGCAGGTCGCCTCAGGTCCGCTGGAGTTGCCCGGGCTGAATGTTGAATTCCTTGAACATGGCAGCGTCACCGCGAAATTCGATGTTACCCTCGCCGTAAACGATGACGGTTCAAACCTAACTGCAGTCGCTCAATACAACGGGGAGCTCTTCGACGATTCCACCATTGCCAGATTCATGGAGCAATATCGTCGATTGCTTGAGAGTGTGGTCGAACAACCGCTGCTGAAAATATCCGGCCTGCCGCTTCTCAGCGATGAGGAACGCCAGCAGCTTTTAGCCGATTGGAACAACACTGCAACGGAGTATCCTCGAACTCAATCTATTCATGCCCTGTTCGAAGAAAAGGCCAGGACCACACCTGAAGCGGCGGCAGTTACATTCGGGAGCAATCATCTCACATATCGAGTCCTGAACGAGCGGGCCAATCAACTCGCGCATTATTTAAAGAGCGCGGGTGTTGGGCCGTTTACCAGAGTGGCGATTTGTGGCGAACGCTCGCTGGAATTGATCATTGGATTGCTTGGCATACTCAAGGCAGGGGCTGCTTACGCCTCCCTGGACCCGGGCTTGCCTTTGCAAAGGCTCGCGGTTCTGCTGGATGATTTGCGTCCGGAGGCCTTCATTCTGACCCATTCTCGCTGCGGAGAACACATTCCGGGGCATTTCACGAGTGGCTCGAATGGACCTGTTCGTATTTGTTTGGAGACAGAATGGAGCAAAATTTCGAGTATGCGCTCGGATGATCTGGGATGGGAAGTCCGTTCGGAGGACCTGGCCTACATCAGCTTCACCTCGGGCTCGACTGGCCGTCCAAAGGGAGTGTGCGTGCCTCATCGAGCAGTAGTGCGGCTAGTTCGTAATGCCAATTACGCCAATTTTTCAGCCGATGAGGTCTTTCTGCAAATGGCTCCGGTTGCTTTCGATGCCTCTACTTTCGAAATCTGGGGCGCGCTCCTGAACGGAGCCAGGCTAGTCGTGTTCCCACCGCATCTGCCATCACTCTCGGAACTGGCCGAGACCATTCAAAAACAGCGGGTCACAACCGCCTGGTTCACCAGCGGATTTTTCAATCAAATTGTGGACGAGCAGCCTGAAGCTCTAAAGCCGCTTCGCCAAGTTCTGACAGGCGGGGACGTTCTTTCGCCGCTGCACATTAAAAAGGCGCTATCGATTGTGGGAGCGTCCTGCCGAATTATCAATGGTTACGGGCCGACGGAGAACACGACTTTTACTGCCTGTTATGCGGTCCCACCTTCGTTTGATGGCTCGCGCTCTGTACCGATTGGCCGACCTATTGCCAATACTAGCTGTTTCATCCTGGATGAACACCTGCAGCCCGTGCCGATCGGATTTGCGGGGCAGCTTTATGCGGGAGGTGATGGGATGGCGAATGGGTACTGGAATGCTCCGGAGCTAACCGCCCAGCGATTTATCCCTAACCCATTCCAGCCGGGGACACGCCTTTATAAGACAGGCGATCGGGCTCGCTATCTGCCGGATGGCAACATTGAATTCCTAGGGAGAACAGACCTGCAGGTAAAAATTCGTGGTTTCCGGGTGGAACTTGGCGAAATTGAGGCTGCCTTGGCAGCGCATCCGGGAGTGCGGCAATGTGTTGTGTCAGCGCGGGCGGATGCCTCAGGCACTAAGCAGCTCGTTGCGTATATTGTTCCCATGCAATTTCCGGCTCCCGAAGCCTGGGAATTACAAGGCTTCCTTCAGGAGCGGCTGCCGGAGTACATGGTGCCTTCCTTTGTGGCAGCCTTGCCGAGCCTGCCTCTGACCTCCAACGGAAAGGTCGATCATTCGGCTCTGCCGGTTCCTGGTTTAGGCAATTTGGAAAGGAATAGGTTTTCACCTCCCAGCACAGAAACGGAACGGCAATTGCAGGAGCTTTGGGAGCAGGTGCTCAATGTTCGTCCGATTGGTATTCGCGACAAGTTTTTTGCCCTGGGTGGGCATTCGTTACTCGTGGTGCGGCTTCTGGCTCGGATTGAGAAGGTATTCGGTCAGAGATTGACGGTCGCCGCGTTCTTTCAAAATCCCACCATCGAGCAGTTGGCGAAACTGCTTAACCGCCAAATCTCGATTCAGACCGAGGCTCCTTCTTCCATCATCGCAATTCAACCGGATGGGCAACGAGTGCCCCTGTTCCTAGTGCATGGCGTCGGTGGAGGGATGTTCTGGGGCTATACCAATCTGGCGCGTCACCTGGGAAAGGAACAGCCCATCTACGCGTTCAAGTCACGAGGGCTTGAAGGGCAGCCGGAGTTTGAAAGCATTGAAGAAATGGCGGAAAGCTACCTGGCTGATTTGAGGCGATTGCGCCCCCAAGGACCCTATTATCTCGGAGGCTATTGCTTTGGAGGGCTGGTGGCTTACGAGATGGCGCGTCGCTTGCAGGCCGAGGGAGAAAAGGTTCCAGTGCTCGCGGTCATCAATTCGAATCCCCCGAACTCTTGTTACACCCGGTTCCGTTGGACCTTGCCTCTGACATATCGCTGGGCCAAAAACGTGTCCCGACGGACTTTGGTGTCGTTGCAAACGCGTCCCGGCAGGCTCTGCGCGCATCTGTGCTACAGGACGCGCGGGCTGGTAAAGAGGCTGGTTGTTGGACGCGGGGAATCAACTCCGGACATTAACGACTACTTGGACCTTTCCCAGTACACGGAGGAACAGAGGAAGGTATGGGCGACCCATGCTCGAGCCCTGGTAAATTATTTTCCAGGAGATTACTCCGGGAATCTGACGCTGTTTCGCAGCCCCGTGCACCTGATGTTTTGCTCCTTTGAGAGGGATTATGGATGGGGCGATCACGTGCAGGGAAAAGTGACCGTGAGAATCATCCCGGGCATGCATGAAACGATTATTGAAGAACCGAACGTGGCCAGGCTCGCCTCCGAAGTAGAGTCGTGTTTGCGTGCAGCGACAGAGTCAGCGCACCAGTGAGGATACCGCTTTGGGCCAGATGCACGGATTGGTTTTTTCTCGCCGCGTCAGGAAAAGAAAGATTTTTTTTGGACCTTCTCCCCATAGGTGCAGCCTCGGTCATCGTGCAACTTGGTCCAGGCTGGTACTGGCACCGGCCGGCCTTTCCAGGCACAGCCAAGGGTTCGACGCAACAAGGGCGGGTTTGGTTGTGCTTGACCTACTGAAAGGCATGCTTGCCGTTTTTCCACATAGTCCTCAAGGCACGGCAAGCTGGGGCGGAGTCACCATTCCCGGCTTCTCCGCCCCTTCCTTCCTCTTCAAGAACAAGGTTCATTCCTCGCAGCGATAGTCCTCGTAAATTTGCAAGGCAATCACCAGGTGCTTCACCAAAACCAGCAAGCCATCACGCGCGAACGCACCGACAGCAGGGCACTTCGCTTTTAATGCCGCTTCCGTAAACGCTGATTGCCTTCCACGAAGTGAGGCTTGGAGGTTATTAGAATTTCTTTTCTCGACGATGGGGCCTTTGCCGATTGGGACGTCGGGAAAGAGAGAAAAACTATTCTGGCCGGAAGTTTTCGAGGGTAATTGTCGGCAGATAGAGCCCTTGCTCCTCCCGCTTCCACCACTGGCCTGTCTTCTGCCGTTCGGCCCAGTTCGTAAAGTGATATTCATAAACCTTTGCCCGAAGAACTTTGGGCGGGCCATTCGGAAAAGGATTTGTTGCGAGCAGATTCAGCACTTCCGGATTTCCTTGCAGCAACCTGCGGCAAAACTGCACGAACCACGGATTGCCTCGGTAAGTACCCAGCGCAGCGAACCACATTTGCCAATCCAGCCGGGGCTGATGTGGTTCCACAAATGACGGACGCTTGTTCAGCGCACCCGGCTTGTATTTGAATTCATAGGGCATCCAATTCTGGCCGTCGTTGCTTCCTTCCAGGATGATCTCGGGCCGGGTCGTGGTCATGACCGCAAACAGGCCGTAGGAATTAATGCTTCGGAACGGTGCAACGGCGGAGTAGAGCTTCAGGGCGGGAGCCGGCCAGGGCGCTGAAATGTGCAGGATGCTGAACAGGTACATGGAACTGATCACGAGGATAGTCAAAGACAGGGCCCCTACCGCCACGCGCCGCACTCGAATTAGAGCCAGCCCAGACGCGCCGCGTTCGACCTTTGCAGGCTCTGAAGCGCGTTCCTCAAAGCAGGGGCGCCATCGGCGAGGCACCCATCGCAACAGGAGTGCGTCATCGAATAACAGCAGACAAAGGGAGATGGAGAGAAGGTTGAAAAAGCAGTAGTTCCCCGTGAGGGCGATGAGCAACTCCAGGCTCATAAAACACCAGGCAGCCAGATGACGGGCTCTTCGCGGTAAAAAAATCAGGAACGGTAGCCCTAGTTGGAGCGCCAGCACTGAGCCGGTTGAAACGCGTTGGACCCATTCAGGCAACTGGTGCGCGTACCAGCTCAGCCATGTGGGAAGCGGCTGCGTTTCATAGTGGAATTTTAGGGCGGTCAGCCCCTTCCAGGTCTCGTCACCACTGGCTAGTTTGACCACTCCGGATGAGAACATTAGGCGGAAGACCAGCCAGCGCAGCAACCACACCACTGCTCGGGAGAGCTCGGTTTCACGCCTCAAGTTTGGTAAAAAGCGAGCCGGTGCGAGAAAGACAGCCAAAAGGCCTGCTTCGAGGAGCAACGCATCCCATTGAAAACCCAGGAAATCCCCTCCCGAAGTGCAGAAGGACAAATACAACAACCAGAGCCCGAACAAGCACAGGGCAGGGGAGATGCCGATGATGGTCATGGCGGCCAGGCTCGTCCCCAGCCCGCAAACCCACTGCAATGTTGAATCACTTGCCCCGAACCAAAATACAGTCGGTGCGGCGAGGAACTTGCCAAAGGAACTCATGGTTTGGGTTTCCACTCGCGCACTGGTTAACCACTCCTGGATGGGAAGAATTCCATGGGTGCCATACAAGCCACGCACCTGTACCCAAAGTGAAACGAACGCGCATAGGTAAATCACGCCCATGAGCCTCACGAAAATCCAGCCTGTCAATAGATAGCTCAGGCGCTCCACATGCCGGCCCCAGAGCAGGCGTGTCAGCATGGAGAAAAAGGTGCGATGGGAGGCAACAAAGCGATAACCTGCCTCGGTGGTTTGCTGAACCCCAGGCATGCTTTGATATGCCCGAAGCGGCCAACTCGACCTGATAGCCAACGCCCTGAACACAGCTTCTGCTCCCCGGTAAACGCTTCCATCCGGCTCTACCAGGTGGACTGCCGCTTCCAGGTGAGCCCTGGGAATCTCTGGAAAGCGCTCATCCTTCTCCGGACCTTGCAGCGGGATGTAATCGACTTTACCTCCAGTGGCCTGCCGCCACCGTGCCACCCATTTCTTACAGAAATGGCAATCCCCGTCGTAGATCATGACCGGCCGTGCCGGTCTTCGCTCCACATTTCCCACCACGCCCATGGGAAATCTTAACCTATCGGGATGAGGGCAGCGAATAGCGTTTTTTTACCGCCGCACGCAAGTTCAGGAGGGACGAACGAGCTCAGAGTTGAATTCGGATATCCTGATTCAGATGGAGCATTTTCTTTTGATCCTTATGGATCGCTTCATTGACCGGGAAGTTCCTCGCTCAATTGCTATTGGCGTCCGGCCGGAAATTTGATATTTCCAAGGCACTGCATGAACAACATGAATACGGATCGTCGTTCGTTTTTGAAATCCACAATGCTGGCTGCCGCCGGAGTGGCTGTAGGCGGAGCGGCCGCGGCCCAGGACAGCAAGCCCCCCAAGCTGGATCTTAAACTGGGTCTGGACAACTTCGCGGTGCGAAATATGAAGTGGAAAGCGCCGCAATTGATCGATTATGCCGCGTCGCTCAAGACGGACTCCTTGTTCATCACCGATCTCGGCCCTTTTGAAAAGTTTGACGACGCCTATTTGCAGGACATCCGGAAGCTGGCCGCGGACAAGGGCCTTCAAATTCAACTCGGCTCCTGGAGCATTTGTCCAACATCGAAGGCGTTCAAGAAAGACTGGGGAACCGCCGAGGAGCACTTGGAACTGGGCATCCGGATGGCCAAAGCCCTTGGTTCACCAGTTTTCCGGGTAATCTTAGGCACAGGTGAGGACCGCAAGACCGAAGGCGGGATCGAGGCGCGGATCGCGGACACCGTGAAGGTCCTGAAATCCAAACGAAGCCAGGCAGTGGATGCCGGCGTGAAAATCGCGGTGGAGAATCATGCGGGCGACATGCAATCATGGGAACTGGTGACACTGATTGAAGCGGCCGGAAAAGATTATGTGGGTGCGAACATCGACTCCGGCAATGCCTGCTGGACGATGGAAGATCCACTGGAAAATTTGGAAATTCTTGGACCGTACATCGCCACCAGCAGCTTGCGCGATTCCATGATTTGGGAATCCAAGAGCGGAGCCACGGTTCAGTGGACTGCCATGGGGGATGGGATTGTGGACTTTAAAACTTACTTTAATCGGTTCAAGGAACTGTGCCCGAGTGCGCCCGTGCATATTGAGACAATCTCGGGCTTTCCCAGGGAACTGGCTTATTTCAATCGTGATTTCTGGAAGACGTTCCCGAAGGCTCGCGCCAGCGATTTGGCCAAATTCGTTGCCCTGGCGAAAAAGGGCAAATCCATTCCACCTCACCGATCCGCCGATGCAAAAGCGGAGCAGGATTACCAGAAGGACCAGATCGAGCGCAGTATTAAGTATTGCCAAGACGTGCTTGGGCTGGGTTTGAAGGGGTAGGACGAAGTAACGACAGCCGGGTTACCATGGCCGTTTAAGATGGTAAAAAACACCGGGCCGTTTGTCCAAAAACGGCCCGGTTAAAAAAGCCACACACATGGCTTTGGTTGCGACGACGAATCGCAAATTGGATGCTACGGTTTACCCGGTGACCGCAGCTAAATCTTTTTCTAGGCCTTCAGATAAGTGCGTATAGCCAAAACAATCAGGACGGATATGAGGTAAAAATAGAGGTGGCGCTTTTGAAGGGGCATTTCGTTGGAACTAAAACTATTGTTTTTGCTATTCTTCATCATGCGTCTCGGTGCCCGCCATGATGCGGGCTTTGTTGGATGCTTTTATAAGGTTTGGAGAGAGCTTTAGCTATCGAGGCAGCTACGCTGGGAACAAACAGGTGATTTACCAAGCGCGGGGTAGGGGATTTACGGGAAAGCGCGTCAAAGCCCGCGGAGCAAGGGAAGAAAAAAGGACCGCGAGGATTTAGCCCGCGGTCCTGAGAGAGAAATAGTTCTGCTCAGACGTCGCAGATGGTAACCCCTTGCTTCAGTGAGGCAATAACGTCTTTGCGTTTAGGAATGAACTCCTGGGCTACAAAACCTTTGAAGCCAGTAGCGAGGATGGCTTTCATCACGGCAGGGTAATTTATTTCCTGGGTATCATCGATTTCATTACGGCCGGGAACGCCGCCAGTGTGGTAATGCCCGAAATATTGATGGTTCTTCCGAATTGTGGCCACCAGATCGCCTTCCATGATCTGCATGTGATAGATGTCGTAGAGCAGCTTAAAGCGCTCGGACCCAACGCGTTTGCAGAGTTCCACACCCCACGCGGAGTGATCGCACATGTAATCCTTGTGGTTCACTTTGCTGTTCAGGAGTTCCATGATGATGGTAACATTGTGCTTTTCCGCGAGGCCGACGATTCGTTTGAGGCCGACCGAGCAGTTTTCAAGGCCTTGCTCGTCACTCATGCCTTTGCGATTGCCCGAAAAACAGATGATGTTGGGATTCCCAGCCTTCGCGACCACAGGAAGAGTGTGCTCGAAGAACTCGACAATTTTTTCGTGGTTTTCGATCCGGTTGAGACCGTTTTCAATTCCGCCCGGCACCCCGCTGACCACAGCGCAGGTGAGGTCATATTTTTTGAGAGTGTCGAAATCTTTGGTTTCGAGCAATTCAATAGAGCGCAGGCCCATCTCCTTGACTGCTTTGCAAAGGTCTTCATGGCTCACGTTTTTGTAGCACCACTTGCAAACTGAATGATTCACGCGGCCTTTGAGAGCGCCACCGGCAGCGTTTTCAGCAGCCGACAGGCGTTCGGAAAGCCCGGTGGAGGCAGCAGCCAACAGAGCGCTGCCAGCAAATGTTTTTAGAGCAGAGCGGCGGGAAATATTCGGTTTCATAAGGATGATTGAGTGAACCCATGATATTCAGCCCCCTCAAAAGGTCAAACCCGATTGGACGTCCGCCGATTATAAAACTTAAGCCTTCTGGCAATCCTCATGGCCCTTGACGCAACACTGGCCATCAGCCAGGCAGCGCGTCAGGCACGCGGAAAAGCCATGCTTCTTTCGACAACAGATTGCGCATTTGATCCGACGAATCCAGTTTGCCACGACCGCGGGTTCGTCCTTTTTAAGTTCGGCCTCGATCTTTTTTACGTCGTAGCTTTCCTGGTAAACGGGAAGGCCGTTCACTTCGACGGAATATTTGATAATGACCCGCGCGTCCTTGGGGAGTGGTTCTGTAAATGAGAGTAATCCGACATCTGGCATAAATTAATCCTTTCTTTTGACAACACTGATTTGGCCACTCCGTTCAAGAGTGGCCTGTTTCACTTCCTCCGGCGAACAAATGGATCCGTTGAGGCGCAGTTCCTCCGCCAGATCGGCTTCGCTGATGAGATGTTGTTGCATCAAATTTTTGTTAAGGACTCCGTTTTCAACGAGGATTTGCTCGCGGCCTTTGACCATGTTGCCGACCGCTTTGGAGTGAACGGCCAGCCATGAGAGAATGCGATGCGTCAACACCAGCACGATGCACACCGCCAGGCTTGAGACAAACGGGGCAGCGCCATTGATCGCCCGGCTGAGGGTTGAGGCCAGGATAAAACCCAGAATAGCGTCGATGGCAGTCATGCGGGCGAGGAAACGCTTGGCTCCGAGCCGCACCAGAATGATTGCATACACGAAAACAACAAAGCCTCGCAGGCAGATTTGCAAGGTGCCAAGCTCGTCGGGTTTCAAATCCAACCCCAAAACCTCTTTTATTGGATCGAACATAGAACCCAGCATTGAACCAAAACTAAACCAGTGAAGGGTTCAAACCATAGGGCACTTACCTAGGGGGTTTAAAAAAACGAAGAAACAAGAAAGGCTCGGCTTGCCTTGCTGATAGCTGAAGGTTTCTGTAAACTGCTCGTGTTTAATGACCCAAGACCAACAGCTCAGCGGATTTCTGGAAAAAGAGTTACCCGCAAGTCTGGAACTGCTCCGCCAGATGGTGGGAATCAATAGCTTTTCCATCAACAAAGCAGGGGTGAACCGGCTGGGACACCTAACGGCAGACGCTTTCAAGTCGCTTGGTTTCACCGCCGATTTTGTGCCATCCACGAATCCTGCCTATGGCGATCACGTCATTCTGACAAGGCTTGGAACTTCCGGGTGCACAGTTGGCTTGATTACCCACCTGGACACTGTTTTTTCCGAGCTCGAAGAACAGCAGAACAATTTTGCATGGCGCCGGGAGGAAGACCGAATTTACGGTCCGGGCACGATGGATATCAAAGGTGGCACTGTTATGATTTACATGGTGCTTAGGGCTTTGCAGGAAATAGCCCCGGCAATCTTTGAGGCGATCACGTGGAAAGTTTGTGCGAATTCTTCCGAGGAAGTCTTGTCGCACGATTTCGGCGAGCTTTGCCTGGCCCACATGCCTTGCCAGCAGACCCTCGGCGCGCTGGTATTCGAATGTGAGGGCAGGGCAGGGCAAACTGCGGCTCTGGTCGTGGCCCGAAAGGGTCGGGCCACTTTCCGCGTGACCGTCGAAGGCCGAGCCGCTCACGCCGGCGGGCGGCATCATCACGGGGCAAATGCGATCGTACAGATAGCCTGCACAATTCAGGGCCTCGCGGGCCTTACTGACTATAACAAGGATTTGACGGTCAATGTGGGCGTGGTGAACGGAGGCACCGTGATCAACCGGGTGCCCCATATTGCAACCGCGGAATTGGAAATGCGGGCCTTCGACAAGGAAACTTACGATTGGGCCAAGCAGTCCGTGCTTGCGTTCCACGGACCTGGCCAAGTGCGTGCGGCTGACGATGGCTATGCCTGCCAGGTCACCGTTGAATTGTTGCATGAAACCCCGCCCTGGCCCCGCAACCCCGGCAGCGACCGCATCTTCCGGATATTCCAGGAGGTTGGGCGCACTATCGGGCAAACAGTGGTTCCGCAACAGCGCGGAGGCTTGAGCGATGGAAACCTGATTTGCCGCGGTGTGCCAACCCTGGATGGGATGGGTCCCTGGGGTGAAAATGATCACTGCTCCGAACGAAGTTTGGATGGGTCGAAGGATCAGGAATACGTGGATGTAACTACGTTTATTCCCAAGGCAAAACTGAACGTTTTTGGCCTGATAAAACTTTGCGAGTCCAGTTTGGTTGAGAGCAACCTGCCAAAAGCATGAGACTGTGCTTCATCCTGCTGGCGGCAAGTGTGATGGCCGGGGTCTACGGTGCTGCGCGCGCGGACGATTACGCCATTGATCAGCCGCCGCACAATTATTGGAAACACCCAATCGAGGATCGCTTTACCCAAATGAAGGCCGACCTGGAATCAGGACGCCTGGAGCTGGACCGAAAAACCGAAAAGGGATTTGTTATGAGCCTGTTGAAGGCGCTCGATGTTCCAGTGAACTCACAGATGCTGGTTTTCTCCACCACCAGTTTACAATTAAGCCTCATTTCACCCTCCAACCCCCGGGCTCTTTATTTCAATGACGATGTTTATGTGGGCTGGGTCCCTGGAGGACGCGTTGAAATTGTATCCATTGATCCCGCCGTCGGAGGCATTTTTTACATTTTTAACATCCCGAAAAGCGAACAGGATTCTTTGCGCATAGAACGATCCGAGCGTTGCATGAATTGCCACGCTGGATCGGATTCACGAAATGTGCCCGGG
>JAQGOV010000243.1 GCA_028293425.1 Verrucomicrobiales bacterium | reverse complement strand
GACCATGAATTTGAACTCCGTGCTCATGGAAAGGTACTGTTCCAGGATGCGGCCCTGGAAAATCCGAAAGCTTTCGTAAGGGTCCGTGGATAAACGCAGGTCCATGCCCGCTTCAAAATATTTGAGCTGCGGGCGGCCATCCAAAATTCGCTGAAGCGACACTTCCAGGTCCGCTTTGAAGAAGAAGGTCATGTCCGGTAGCGCCGCGAAATTATAAATTCCGCGCACCCACTCTGGCGGGCATCCCCGCACCGTGTCGCGAGCGAAGGCGGTGAAAATATACCGGTCACACAAGACAATGTAACCCGCGCGCAATAGCGGAACGAGCTGCCGTTCATAACGGTCGGCAAAATCAGTCGCATGGATGAGACTGAAGGTTGTAGGAGAGAGCAGTTCGCGCTTTTTGCCCTTGCTCGTGGCTGCTTTGACGAGTTCAGAAGAATTCCACTCACTAAAGAACACCTTAAGGCCCTGCACTTCCAGCCACCGCCGCAGCAGGTAGATCTGGGTGGATTTGCCGGAACCATCGAGGCCTTCAACCGCGATTAGTCGTCCCGGAAATCCCAATTCCGCAAACGTTTTTGTCATCGCAAACAAGGTATGCAGGCACTTCGGGAAAGTAAATTTCCGATTTGCCACCTCGATCGGCGGCGAAATCTTGGCAAGCAGGCCATCTGGCATTAATAAATACACGGATGAGCGACTATGACACACGTTTCAGCGGCATTCGGCGACTTTACTCGGCAGCCGGGCTGGAACGGCTGCGGAAGTCTCATGTTTGCGTGATCGGCATCGGCGGGGTCGGATCCTGGGTGGTGGAAGCGTTGGCCCGCACGGGCCTCGGGCAGCTCACATTGATTGATATGGACGAGGTGTGTGTCAGCAACGTCAACCGGCAACTCCATGCGCTGGACGGTGAAATTGGCAAGACCAAGGTGGAAGTGATGGCCCAACGAGCCCGGGCCATCAACCCCGAGTGCCGAGTGAAAGCAATGTGTGAGTTCCTCCTGGAGTCCAATGCAGAACAAATTCTTTCCGCTGGTTATGATTACGTGGTGGATGCCATCGATGCCTTGAGCAAGAAATCGCTCCTGATCGCTCGCTGTCGAGAGCGGAAGATTCCTATTGTGACAGTCGGAGGTGCGGGAGGCCGTCGTGATCCAAGCCTAGTGCGGACAGTCGATTTGGCCTTCACCAGCCACGATGGGCTGCTCCGTAACCTGCGCAAAGAACTCCGAGGGCAGTATGGGTTTCCGCGAGATCCGGAGACTCCGTTTGGAGTCGAGTGTGTGTTCTCTCCGGAACCTGTGGTTTATCCCCAAGCCGATGGCACCGTTTGCACCAAGAAAGAAGGGGATATCAAGTTGCGGCTCAATTGTGATAACGGCTATGGGACGGCATCGTTCGTGACGGGAGCGTTTGGTTTCGTGGCGGCGGCGAGGGTCGTCGAGAAAATCACGAAACCAGTGACGAATGACGAAACCAGATAACGAAACCAGAATGGTGATCAGGCAGCCCGAGTTCCGAAAAGGCGGTGAGAATTTTGTTCGACTCGCTGGGCGAAGGTTTCGACCGGCTCCTTCAGCAGCTCGGCCATGAACTGGTAAATGGCCGCAAGGTTGGCCGGATGGTTCAAAGCTTTGCCAGTCCCCTGCTCTGCCAACGGATGCTGGTTCAATTCGTCCGGCAACAATTGGTCCGGCGCATCCGTTTCAATCAGGAGACGATCGAAGGGCACGTGGCGGAAGGTTTCCCGCTGCCGCGCTTTCCGGGGATGAGCGAAGTAACCTGGAAAGGAGAAATAAGCACCCAATTCCGCGAATGATGAAACCATTTCCATCGGGCCACCATAAGAATGCAGCAGGAAACCGCACGCTGGACGGGGCTCCGACCGCAGAATTTCCAACATCCGCCCCCAGGCTTGCAAACAATGAATGCTCGCCGGCAGGTTTCGTTCGGCAGCCAGGCGGAGCTGCCAAATAAACATCTCTTCCTGGAGCGGAAGAGCATAATCCTTGATCCAGCGATCAAGTCCAATCTCTCCGATCCCGGAGGGGATAGCATCGAGGTGCCGAATCAGATTTGCCTGCCAATCCTTTGTTCTTTCGCGCACATACCAGGGGTGATAGCCAAAACTGGGAAGGACTTCGGGATGCTTTCTGGCCAACTCCAACACCTGTGGCCAATCCTCCTCGCAAGACCCATTGACGACCATTCGAACGGTGCCCGCCTGAAGGGCCTCTGAGAGGATGGCTTCCTGGCCGCCTTTGAATCGTTCATCCTGCAAATGGTTATGCGCGTCGTAAAGCCGCATAGCTATACCCCATTTTCACCTCGGCACTCATCAGGACATTGCGCACTCGTGGCGCTCCAGGCATTCGCTCGCGAACGTATGAATCTTTCCCCAAACCTTGGACAGGCTATTCCTGCGGTTGGAGGTAAGGTGCTGATGGATTCCCACCTCCGCCAGGAACGACGGATCGAGCTTCAGAATTTCATGCGGGTAGCTGCCGCTGTAAAATTCGCACAGCAAACCGGCGATGGATTTCACGATCATGGAATCCGCGTCTGTGTGGAAATAACAACGGCTATCCCGGTACTCGGCCGCAAACCAGAGTTTGGAAAGGCATCCCTCCACCCGGTGAGCCTCGGTTTTCAGGGACGGATCCAGGGCGGCCTGTCGTTTGCCTCGGGCGATCAGCCACGCAAAACGCTCTTGGCCGTCCGTGATCGAAATCAGGGACGCAAGCACTTCGTTTTTCTTCTCGCGCAGTCTCATCTTTCTTAAAAATGGAGGCTTAGAATAGCATGAGGTGAACGAAATGCGAGATCAACCTGTGGGATTCAGCCGTTGAGGCGGGGGCAATTACTTACAGAAGAGACCCCGTTGAATTCTTTCAAATATAGGCGGACTGTTCCCGGTGAGGTACGCGTGAAGTGGCTTAAAATTTTTATAGTTGTCCCGGTGCTCCTCGCCTGGCTTGGCGCCGCCCCGGTAAATGAATTAACCCGAAAACAGGACCCGACGGAGGGCAATATTGCCAAGCTCCTGTCCCGGGTGCTGGAACAGGCACAGTTCTCGCACCAGCCATTCAATAATGACATGGCGTGCAGGTTCCTCGACCGGTACATCGATACGCTCGACAACCAGCATCTGAACTTCCTCCAGTCGGATATTGAGGAGTTCCAGGCATTTTCGACGACCCTCGACGAATTAACCAAGGCTGGCAACACGGGACCTGCCCACACCATCTACAACCGCTTCCTGCACCGAGTGGAACAGCGGGTTCAGTTTGTCACGGATCTCGTAAAATCCGAGAAGCTAACCTTTACGGACAGTGAGCATTATGTTCTGGACCGCAAAAAGGAGGCATTTCCAAAGGACCTTAATCAGGCGCAGCAACTCTGGCGGCAGCGAGTCCGGTTTGAATATCTGCAGGAACTACTGAACAACAAAAAGCCTGACCAAATCGTCAATTCCATCACAAAGCGCTACAACAGCCTGCTGCGGACAGCCCAGGAAATGAAAGGCGACGATGTGGCGGAAGCTTATCTGACTGCTTTGGCCAACGCTTATGACCCTCATTCGGTTTACCTGGGCCATGAACAATTCGAGAACCTCAACATTTCAATGAAGTTGTCCCTTGTGGGAATAGGAGTGGAATTAGTCGTCGAAGATGGATACCCGATGGTCAACCGCGTCATGCCAGGCCCTGCCGCGCGGAGCAAGCAGATCAAAACTGGCGATCGCCTGGTGGCTGTTTCCCAGGACGGCAAATCATCAACAGATGTCCAGGACATGCCTTTGAACAAAGTGGTGGAACTGATCCGCGGACCAAAGGGGTCCTCGCTTCACCTCACCTTCATTCCGGCTGATGCTCAGGACCCCTCGGTTCGGAAGAAGGTTTCCCTCGTCCGCGAAGAAATCAAACTGGAGGATCAGGAAGCCAAAGCCAAGATTGTTGAAGTAGCAGGCGAAGACGGTAAAACACGTCGTTTAGGAATTATAGATTTGCCGAGCTTTTATGAGGATATGGAGGCCAGAAAATGGCTTTCCTCCCATAAAAGCACCACGGAAGATGTGGCCAAGCTGCTGAAGAAGCTCAACGAAGAAAATATCAGCGGGTTAATCCTCGATTTGCGTCAGAATGGTGGTGGCTCGCTCCAGGAGGCGATCGGTTTTACCAGTCTTTTCATCAAGAAGGGTCCAGTCGTCCAGGTGAAGGACTCGAAGGGGAAGGTTTCGGTTTACGTAGATAAACGCCGTTCCCCCGGTTACGACGGGCCGATGGTGGTTCTGACCAGCCGCGGAAGCGCTTCCGCTTCCGAGATCGTGGCCGGAGCATTGCAGGATTATGGCCGAGCTCTCATTGTCGGTGACCCGTCAACTTACGGCAAAGGAACTGTTCAATCCGTGCTCCAATTGGAGCCGCTGATGAAGCAATTTCGTTATTCGAGCAGCTATGACCCAGGCGGATTGGTGGTGACGATTGAGAAATTCTACCGGCCAGGAGGTTCCAGCACCCAACTCAAGGGTGTGGAGGCAGACATTGTCATTCCTTCCATGACCAGCCAGGCCGAAACAGGTGAGGCCGCCTTGGCGAACCCTCTGGGTTGGGATTCGATTCGGCCTGCTGAATTCGAAATGTTAAACCGAACCCAGCCCTATGTTCAGGAATTGAAGAAACGTTCCGCGCACCGAGTGGAACAAAGCGAGGAGTTTTCCTTGCTCCGCGGGGAAATCACACGCTACCGCGATTTCATGGCAAAGAATACCGTGTCCTTGAACGAGGAACAAAGGCGCAAGGAAAAAGCGGAAACAAAGAACCGGCTGGCTGGGAAACTGGAGCGCCGCAGCCAAACCGACACTTCGGCAAAGGTATTCGAGATCACTTTACGGAATGCCAACCAGCCCGGCCTCCCGCCCCCAATCGGCAAAACCAATGCCATGGCCACCCCGCCCCGCCCTGCTTTTGAGGATTCGGGCAGCGCTGACTTTTTCCATGATGACGAAAAAGGTAAAGCCGATATCACCATGAACGAAGCCCAGAAAGTCCTGCTCGATTACTTGAATCTGCTGCAGACAAAATAGAGTTTTGCTGGATTACCCATACGCATTTAAAGTTGCCAATCGGAGTGGGAATTGGATTATTCCAGCATGCGACTCCTTATATTCTCATTACTC
>JAQGOV010000230.1 GCA_028293425.1 Verrucomicrobiales bacterium | reverse complement strand
GGAAAAATGCGAATTTGGCTTAGAAGGCAGTTGCTCTATCCAACTGAGCTACGGGCGCGACCTGGGGCGGGGTCAGTCAGCAAAAGCATTTCAGCCCAATGAGATTCAGCCTGCTGGTCCAAACCCCGTTCATCTGCTGGAAATTATTTCGCACGAATACCTGCGGACGGCAAGATGATTCGGCTACCCCAACCGAATATGACGCCATTATACCACGGTTTCAGCGCAGGTGGGCAATAGACAGGTCGTTTAAGCCTGTTTTTTAGGGCCAGAACTTTTTCGAATTATAATCTCCGCGGCGAGGCGCCGTGACTCTGGGCGTTCCCCTTTGAGCAAACGCAGCATTGATTCCATGGCTGCCGTACCGAGTCGCAGCTTCGCTTGGCGAACGGTGGTGAGAGGCACCCGGAAGTGTTCGCTGATCATAATGTTGCCAAATCCAACAACGGACAAGTCTTCCGGAATGCGCAGGCCCTGGTTTAAAAAAACATTGGCCGCCCCGATGGCGACGAGATCGTTGGAAGCCTGCACCGCGGTGGCGCCCGGGGCTTCCTGCAGGAATTGCAAAGCGGCTTTCTCGCCTTCTTCGGTGGTGCTGCCTGCCGTAAAAACCAGGCGGTCGTCAAATTCTATATTCGCATCGCGCAAGGCTCGCCGATAGCCTTCCAGCCTTTCCTGGGAAGCAGGTGCGGCGGACGGCCCCGCGAAAAAAGCAATTCGCCGATGCCCCAGCTCAACGAGGTGCTGGGCTGCGGCGTGGCTGCCGCCAATATCATCCGTTTCCACATTTACGAATTTTTCGCAGAACGGCGCACGATGCCCGAGCAGGACGGTAGGGGTTTCACGGCGGAGCAGTTCCTCGTAGAGGTTCACGCTTGGATCCAGCCGATACACCGGAGTTAGAAATAGCCCATCCACGCGCCGGGAGATGAGTCGCCGGACGACTTTATCTTCTCTTTCCGGAAGGTTGAGAGTGTGGGCGAGAATCACATCGTAACCCAGCTCATACGCCTGTTCCTCGATGGCCATGATCGTCCGCGCGAAGACCGGGTTTGTGCTGGATGGGACCACCAGGCCGAAAAGCTTGCTGGTCCGATTTCGCAGTCCTTGGGCGATCGAATCCGGCATATAACCCATTTGCTGCGCAAGTAGACGAATGCGTGCCTTCGTAGCCGCGGAGATATCCGGGGCATCCCTCAGTACCTTGGAAACGGTCATCACCGAAACTCCCGCCCGAATGGCAATGTCTTTGAGGCGAACCATAAATTTATCGGTTAATGGACAGCTTAAATATGGGAACCGCTCCAGTCTAATTTCCGCCGCAAAGTTTCAAAAAAAGAACTTCCAGCCAAATGCAGCAAACGGATGCTGTGCCGGCTGCGGCGAATATTGATCACGTCTCCCGCTTTCAAAATAACAGGCGGCTGCCCATCCGCTGTCAGAATCGTTTCCACACGTTTGCTAAGGACTTTAACCGCAATCAGGGAACTCATCCCCAGGATGACGGACCGATTAGAGAGAGTGTGCGCGCAAATGGGGGTGAGTTCAAACACATCTGCGTTCGGCGTTACCACTGCGCCTCCAGCGGCCAGGGAATAGGCTGTCGAACCGGTCGGAGTCGAGACGATCAAGCCATCGCAGCGATAACGGGTCATGACCTCGTTATTGATGCTCACTTCCAAATCGATCAGGCGCGGAGCGGCGCCACGGGTAATCACAAAATCATTCAAGGCGAGCAGTTGCATGGAGACGCCGCAGAACTCTCCCCAGGCTTCGATTAAGGGACGGGATTCCAGACGAATTTCGCCGCCGAAAATCTGTTTGAGCGCAACGGGCAACTGGTGAGCCTGGACATCGGTTAGAAAACCGAGCCCGCCTGCATTAATCCCAACGATGGGTGTGTCGGAGCCCGCGATCTCGCGCGCCACTCGCAGCATGGTGCCATCGCCGCCAAAGACAATGAGCAGATCGACCTCTTTCGTTAAGTGCGCCGCGTCCGGGGAAGTAGCTCCTTTTAAGCCTGCCAGGCGCGCTGTCGCGGCATCGGAGATTACTTCGCGGCTCGTCGCTTTAATGAGCCGCGCAGCTTTGCGGACCAGGTTTCGGCAATCAACCTTTTCCGAATTGGCGATCAGGCCAATCCGCGCGATTTTATCAAACGGCTTTTTCAATCAATACCAAGAATTCTTTGTTCCCGGCCGGTCCGAGCAGCGGTGATTCCGTTACTCCATGCCAGCGCAGGTTCGGTTGCTCATTCACAAAGGTCCGAAGCTCCGTCACAACTCGCTCATGGATGGCTGGGTCTGTTATTACTCCCGCGCCTTTATCCGCTTCGGCCTTTCCCGCCTCAAACTGAGGCTTGATGAGAGCCAGGATCTTACCGAAAGGCTGGAGTAATGCAACGGCGGGAGGAAGGATTTTGCGCAGCGAAATAAAGGAGCAATCGATCACCACCAAATCCATGGGGGCGAAAGGTCGTGGAAAGTGAGACGGTGTCAACTCACGGGCATTGGTCTTTTCCATCACGATGACCCGCGGATCCTGGCGCAATTTCCAGGCAAGCT
The DNA here is from genome assembly GCA_028293425.1 of Verrucomicrobiales bacterium. Taxonomy (GTDB): domain Bacteria; phylum Verrucomicrobiota; class Verrucomicrobiia; order Limisphaerales; family JAQGOV01; genus JAQGOV01. The sequence continues at coordinate 5,132 of JAQGOV010000230.1, read as the reverse complement.
GACCATGCCCGACATCCACCGCATAAACCCGGGCCGCGCCATGTTGAAGAAGGCAGTCCGTGAAGCCGCCAGTGGATGCACCGAGATCGGCGGCCGTGAAGCCTTGCGGCTGAACCTGAAAGTGCGTAAGTCCGTGTTCGAGCTTAATGCCCCCGCGGCTGACGTACCTTTCGCCGCTTTCCAGTTGGACCTGGTCCCCGTGCCGGATGGCATCACTGGCTTTGCGTCCCGGATGCCCGTTGACCTTCACCTGCCCGGCCATGATCGCGCGCTTTGCCTTTTCGCGACTTTCGCAAAGGCCACGCTCCACCAGGGCAATATCGAGCCGGGTTGTGCTCACCAGAGCTTTGTAAAGCTGAAGCAGCGGATGCGCAATGGCCAATTATGGAGAGAAAATGTGTTCCCGCCGCTCGGGCCGGCTGCCGCGCTCGACGAACCGAGCAATAACAGAAACGTTATGCTCTTGCGAAAGGAGCTAAAGAGGCGAGTTCCCTTTAAGCCAGCTTGGTTTGTGCTTCCCTGTAGGTATGGAGGAAAAGGTCGTTTTCGGACACGGCTTTTTGAATCAGCTGGGTTAGCAGGAACATTTCGGAGGGATTGACCACGGCGTGAACACCTTTTTGAAAGGCCTGCATCGGGTTAAAGGTGGCCAGTTCGTAACCAAAAAGAATGATCACGGCGTGCCGGCGCATTTGCATGGACAAGCGCTGCAGGAAAGCGATGCTTTCGTTTTCCTCGGGAGTCATGCAGGAAAATGTTTCTTCCAGCACCACGACCTGGTAGGGAGCCTGCGAGAATTTGTGAATGAATTCACCGTGATTGATGGCTACATGCACTTTGTAGCCCAACTGTTCCAGGGCCCCGCGTGCCGCTTCCAGCAGTTCGGGATTGCTCAAGCCCAGCAAGGCTGGCTTATCGTTGGGCGTCAGGAAATCAAAATCCGGTGTGGTGCTCATAACTTATTTGAGTTTCAGCGTGGAAGGAACTGTTGGCCCGGTTTTCCGTTCGGCGCCTGGAGTCATGCGCAAATCAATGATGGAGGAGGTGGTTTCTCCCCGCGTCTTCTTGTGAACATCGATGCCACGGGTCACGTGCCCGCGCTTGCTCGCAAAGAGTACCGCTGACTCCTCGGTAATGATGCCCTTTTTATATGCATCCAGGCAGGAGTGATCGAAGGTGCGCCAGCCGAAGGTCTGACTGGCTTCAATGATTTCATAGAAGCTCTTGCCCTCGCTCTCTCCGAGGAGAATACTTTCTTTGGTCCGAAGATTGGATCCCATGACTTCCACAAGCGGGTGCCGTCCACCTCCAATTTTGGGAACAAGGCGCTGGCTGACTACCCAGCGAAGGGTGTCGGCGAGGCGGTAACGGACCTGCTCCTGTTCTTCGGGTTCGAACAGGCCCAAGATACGATTGATCGTTTGCCCGGCATCGATCGTGTGCAGAGTGCTAAAGACAAGATGGCCGGTTTCGGCCGCGCTGAGCGCAATTTCCACGGTGGCCCGGTCGCGCATTTCACCCACCAGAATGACCTTGGGGGCCTGACGGAGCGCGGCACGGAGACCTGTTGAGAAAGTATCGAAATCGGTTCCAAGCTCTCGCTGGTTGATGGTGGATTTCTTTTGTGTGTAAACGAATTCAACCGGATCTTCCAGAGTGATGATGTGGATGGCGCTATTCAGGTTTATCTCATGGAGGAGAGAGGCAAGGGTGGTGGATTTACCAGACCCTGTTGCGCCAGTGACCAGCACAAGGCCGGTCTTCTCCCTTGAAGCCTGAAGGATGACATCGGGAAGATTTAAATCCGCAAGGGTGGGGATCTGCGCGTTCAGCTTCCGGAGGACTATGGAATAGCTTCCGCGTTGCGAAAAGATATTGATACGAAAGCGTGCCCGATCTCCCAGGGTGTAGGAAGAATCGCAAGAACCTGTTCGAATCAGGTCGTGAACGAGGCGTTGGCTCCCCGAGATCAGGTTCAGCGCAATCAACTCGGTCTGAAACGGAGTCAGTCTTTCCAGGGGAGGCGTGAGCGGGACAGGCATGAGCTGGCCGCACACCTCAACCTGGGGCGGACGGTCCACGGTAAAGATGATGTCCGACACTTCCTTGCTGAAGTCCAGGAGCGTGCCCAGGATGTAATCGAGTTCGTTTCGACGCATGATGATTTATTCTTTCGACCGTGGATAATGGTTCGTTGCGGCTCTGTGGCTCACGTTTCGTCATCCAGCGGCGGAGTCGCCAGAAAAGGTCTGAACTTTTTCTTATCCAGGCACTTCTCATAAGCTTCTTCGGGCGAAATGCGTTTCATCTTGAGGTGATCCATGATGGCATCATCGAGAGGCTGGTTGCCCAGCTTCTTTCCTACCTGGATCATGCCCGGGATTTGGTGGGTTTTTCCTTCACGCACCATGTTCGCAATGGCCGTGGTAAACACGAGGACTTCCAGGGAAGCGACTCGTCCCTTTTTGTCGATGCGTTTAAAGAGGTTCTGCGCCACAACTCCGCGCAAGGCTTCGGAAAGGGTCGCCCGAATCTTGTTTTGCTGCTCCGATGGGAAAACATCGATGATACGATCAACCGTTTTCGCAGCGCTGGGGGTATGGAGTGTTCCGAAGACAAGGTGCCCCGTGCTGGCCGCGGTGATCGCCAATTCAATTGTTTCCAGGTCGCGCATTTCGCCGACCAGGATAATGTCGGGGTCTTCACGCAAGGCGCCGCGCAGGGCGGACGCGAAAGATTTGGTGTGGATTCCGACTTCGCGGTGATTCACGAGACAGTTCTTGCTCTCGTGAACAAATTCGATTGGGTCTTCAACCGTAATAATATGATCGCGCCGGTTCTTGTTGGCATAATCCATCATCGCGGCGAGCGTGGTCGATTTGCCTGAGCCGGTCGGGCCAGTCACAACCACCAGCCCTCGCTGGAGCATGGCGAACTTTTTCAGCACTGGCGGCAGGGGCGCATCGGCCTTTTCAAAGTCTTCAAAGGAAAGGACCTTGTTTGGGATCTGGCGGAAAACGGCTGCGATACCGTTTTTCTGGTTAAAAAAGTTGGCGCGGAAACGGGAGATGTTGGGGATTTCATAGCCGAAATCCACGTCGCCCGTTTCCTCAAAATGTTTGATTTTGTATTCGGGAGCTATCTCGTAGAGCATCGCTTTGAGCGCGTCATTTTCCAAAGGGGGAAAATCGACCCGCTGAAGTTCCCCTCGAATGCGGAGGATGGGCGGATTGCCCGTGGACAGGTGCAAGTCGGAGGCACTTTGCTCCAGCATTAAATTGAAGAAGGCGTCTATCTTTGCCATATACGGGGGTGGGAAAGCAAAAGTGATACCGCATCCCGGACAATCTTAAACAATGACTCAAGTTGCCCAAATTTTGCGTCAACGCATCCTCCAAGGAGGTCCTATGCCATTTGTCCAGTTTATGGAAACGGCGCTTTACTGTCCAAAAATTGGATACTATGAGCGCACCCATGAGGTCGTGGGCCGGGCAGGGGATTTCTATACCAGTGCCAGCGCAGCCCCGCTTTTTGCCGAACTAGTTGCATTTCAATGTGCTGAATGGCTACTGGGGCTTGATGATGGACGGTTGATGCTGGTGGAGGCTGGAGCGCACGACGGCGGGCTGGCCCGGGGTATTCTCTGCTGGCTCAAAGAGCATCGAGCGGATTTATTTAAGAGGATTCAGTACTGGATCGTGGAGCCCTCGGAAGAAAGAAAAGCCTGGCAAAAAGCGAACCTGGATGAATTTGCCGGGCAAGTTTGGTGGGTAGGGGCACTCCAGGACCTGCCTCCAGTTCGAGGAGTCATCCTTTCCAATGAGCTAGTCGATGCGCTGCCGGTGCATTGTCTGGCGTGGAATGCCACGGCCCGGAAGTGGGTAGAACTTGGGGTCGGCATCGAGGGAGGACGATTTATTTGGCTGGAACTGCCTCAACCCACCTTTGATAGCTCAACGGAGATGAGATTAGCCGGATTTGAAATCTCCCCGGGGCTGGAAAGCATCCTGCCGGATGGCTTTATCATAGAGATTTCTCCTGCAGCCAGGCAATGGTGGGGCAGCGCGGCGGTAAAGCTGGAGCGAGGTTACTTGTTAACAGTTGATTATGGCCTGGCAGCCGAGCAAATGCTGGCTCCGCAACGCTCCCGGGGAACTTTGAGGAGTTATAAACACCACCGCCTGGTTGCCGACGTGCTGGAGAACCCAGGCGAGCAGGACATCACAGCGCATATCAACTTTACTCAACTGCAAATAGCTGGAGAGGAGGCTGGACTCAAAACCGATCCGGTGCTCTCCCAGGAGCGCTTTCTGGGGCAAATTGTGCGCCAGACCTTGGCGAACAGCACGTGCTTTGGGGGATGGAATTCCAAGCGCGCCCAGCAGCTTCAGACCCTGACGCATCCGGAACATCTCGGCCGGCCTTTCCAGGTAATGGTCCAACACCGGCCATGATCGCCGCGAAAACATGTGATGAAACTCCCCTGGATGGCCGATATCGTCATTATGCCGGATGCACGGCATAATCTATTTTGGTGCGTGAGCTTCCTCGTTGCCTCCGATCCGGCGACTTTGTAGCCTCTCCACCCGTTACGGAGAACGATTCTCCATGAACAGGATTGTTGCGGCTCAAAGTCTATGAAAAAATGCGTGGTGTTGGTTTTTTGGTGTTTGCTGGCGCTCGTTGTTTCCCCCTCACAAGCGGCTGATGAACGCAACGTGCTGGCCGGGAGCCCTGCTATTCGAGACCTGGTCGTAGGCCGCCAAATCGAGCCGGCCTTCTCGAACACGCTTGCCCAAGCCGAATCGGGTGACGTCAACGCCCAAGTCGGCTTAGGAAACGTTTTTGCGGAAGGTCTTTACGGTGTGCCCAGGAATGCGGACGAAGCAGCTCGCTGGTATCAACGAGCCGCCCTTGCCGGAAACTCGGTTGGCCAGTACATGCTCGGTTCCTGTTATGAACAAGGTAAAGGTGCTCCCAAAAACCTCGAACAGGCAGCGAACTGGTATCGGAAATCAGCGAACCAGGGCTACGTTTCAGCGCAAGCTGCCCTTGGAAATTCGTATCTGAATGGCCTGGGAGTGGAACGCGATCCACTTGAAGCCTATAAATGGCTGGCCTTGGCGGCAGCC
>JAQGOV010000219.1 GCA_028293425.1 Verrucomicrobiales bacterium | reverse complement strand
ATCGATCCGGTGATCGATTTTGGCTGGGGTTTGGACGCTCCGGCGAAAGAAATGCATGCTGACCATTTTACGGTGCGATGGACCGGTCAGATAGAGTCAAAGGTCACAGGTCTCCACGTGTTTGTGTGTGATGCGGATGATTCGGCAGACCTGTGGCTGGACGAGCAGCCCATTCCGCGCACCCCTTTCAAAAAAGAAAGTTCCAAAAACCCTCCTTCTGTCGCGTTAGTGGCAGGCAAACGGTACGACGTGAGATTTGAATATCGTGAGGTGACAGGCCCTGCTTCGGTGCGGCTGGGCTGGGCACCGCCGGGACAAAATCGTGAACTCATTCCAACAACGGCCTTTTTCTGCACGACAGAGGTTGGTGCCACCAACACCGGTTCGATTACTGAAGGGACGACTTCGGCGCCCGTTGCGGGCCAGGCAAAAGGCATTTACTTACGAAGCGGGTCCTTTATCACTGGATCAGTAAAAACAGTCAATGAAGCGAACGTCCAATTTGCCTATCGGAGTGACAAGGAATATTCCGTGCTGCCGCGTGAGGTCTCCCGCATTGTGCTGCGGTCGCCACCAAGGGCAGGCGGGCCGGACCCTGCCGCGGGGCGAACGGGAATCCTGCTGCAAAGCGGCGAATTCTTCGAAGGCGAAATCACAGGGATTGCAAACGGGCAGGTGCTCCTGAGTTCAGTGTTGTTCGGGCTCAGGAAATACAACGTGGCGGACGTATGCGTGATATATTCCAGCGTCGGAGCCGGTTCGCCGGCCCGGTTTTCCGTGCACCTGCGCGATGGAACGGTGTTCCGGGTTGATACCCTTTACCCGGAAGGGGACGAACTGATTTTATTCGAACCTATCCTGGGGCAATTTCGCGTGGCACTATCAGCTATCACAGAGATTCGAAACAGTTCCGAGCGAGCAGGACAGGATTTCAGGTGACCAGGAATTCTCGACGTGATGCACAACCAATGAGTTACCAGGAACAGTTCTTGAGAGCGGCGATTAGCCTTTCCCGAGAGAAAATGCAGGCAGGCTGCGGCGGGCCATTTGGGGCCGTCATCGTCCGCGATGGCCAAATTCTTGGCCGGGGTTGGAACCAGGTGACAACCGCGAACGATCCAACCGCCCATGCCGAGGTGGTGGCGATCCGCGAAGCGTGCCGGTCTCTTAAGACATTTCATTTGGAGGGGTGTGAGATTTACAGCAGTTGTGAGCCGTGCCCCATGTGCCTGGCTGCAATTTATTGGGCAAGGCTGGGCCATCTTTATTTCGGCAGTTCGAGAACCGATGCAGCCGGCGCGGGCTTCGACGACGAGTTCCTGTACAAAGAAATCAATGCTCCTTTGGCTATCCGAAAGGTTTCAACGGAGCAGTTTTTACGAGAGGAGGCATGGGCGGTTCTTCAAGAGTGGATGCAGAAGCCGGACAAAACCCCGTATTAGAGAAGCCGTGGATGTGCTGAACCAAAATGGTTTCATGAGTTTGTAATTTTTTTGTTTCGATCTTGAACTGGGAGGCTCCCTATGCTGTCATATCCATGTTCCAACGAATCAGATGTCACCAGCCAAAGGCTCGCGTAAAGCTTTTGGCCCAACGGAACTTGTATGAACAGCTTCAGACTAGTGCTGTGCTTGGCCGGCTTACTGGCCTATGTTGTCACTAAACACTTTACAGCTCCAGAAGAGCCTTCAGTGTTGCCCGCTTCCGGAACTCATTTGATGGGTGTAGGGATGCATATCCCAGAGTCTCAAACCGATCCCGCAGTGCTCGCGCAAGTGGGCAATTCATCGAACGCCGAACCAGCCTTTTTGCGCCGAGGTCTTCCTCAAAACGCTGAAGAGCATGAACCTTCCACCGAAGCGGAGCCCACAACAATCCACGCCCGCCTAGGTACACTACCTGTGCTGGGCCGGAATTAGTTTCACAACTTCAAGCGCTCAACAAATTCCTGGGTCAGCACTTCGTAGGCGGCAGCCCCAGCGCTGTATTTATCATAATCAATGATGGGCTTGCCAAAGCTTGGGGCCTCCGCGAGGCGAGTGGTGCGTGGAATAACCGTTTCGAAAACAGTCTCTCCAAAATGTTCACGGACTTCATGCACGACCTGGTGTGACAGGTTCGTGCGGCCATCAAACATGGTCATGACCACCCCAACGATATGAAGCCCGGGGTTCACGCCTGAATCGCGGATTTGATTGACGATGCGCGTAATCATTGAAATGCCTTCCAGAGCGTAATACTCGCATTGGAGCGGGACCAGCAAGCTTTCCGCGGCTGCAAACGCATTCAAGGTTAGGATGCCGAGAGAAGGGGGGCAATCGATAATGACTGCATCAAACCGGCCGGTTTCCAGAATCGGGTTCAGAATGGTCTTAACCCGCTGAAGGTGGTTTTCACTACGAGCGAGTTCCACATCCACCCCGCAGAGGTCCACCTCGCTCGGAATAATCTCCAGGTTGGTGTAGTTCGTCTTCTGAATTTTATCGAGCAAGGACCCTTCGCCAAGCAGCGGGTGATAAGCGCTGGCGCCTTCTGTCTTTTCCAAACCCAAGCCGCTGGTGGCGTTGGCCTGAGGGTCGAGGTCGAAGAGGAGGATCCGCTTGCCCACAGAAGCCAGGCACGCGGAAAGATTCACAGCGGTGGTGGTTTTTCCCACACCGCCTTTTTGATTGGCAACGGCAATAACTCGAGTCGGCACGCTGGAAATTTAAACGGCAAGATTCCCCAAAGCGCAAGTTCTGCTCTCGTAAAAATAACGGTCGCTTAAAACCCGCTCGCGCATCACGCCTTCATCCCACATTTCTCAAGCATAGCCCTTGGGATGTTTCTTATGCCAATTCCAGGCAGTTTCAACAATTTGCTGGAGCTTGGGAAACTTAGGTTTCCAGCCGAGTTCGTTTTTCGCCTTGTCGGCGGCAGCCACCAGCTTCGGCGGGTCACCAGGGCGGCGTGGCTGTTCAATTACCGGAATCTTCGTGCCGGTCACCGCCTCGCAGGTTTTGATGACTTCGCGAACGGAATAGCCGTCCCCGTTTCCCAGGTTAAAGAAACCCTGCTTGCCGGGGGCCAAAGCGAGGATGTGCGCGGCGGAGAGGTCAACCACGTGGATATAATCGCGAATGCACGTGCCGTCTGGCGTTGGATAATCGGTGCCGTAAATCTCGCACTGGGTCGCCTGGCCCAGCGGCACTTTCAGGACGTTTGGGATCAGGTGTGTCTCGATGCGATGATGTTCACCAAACTGCTCACTCGCACCCGCGGCGTTAAAATAACGAAATGCGACAAACTCAAGCTTATAAATCTGCTGGTACCAAAGGAGCATCTTCTCGAACATGAGCTTAGACTCCCCGTAAGGATTGATCGGCCGTTGCGGGAGATCCTCCGTCATGGGGACGCGATCAGGAGGCCCATAGGTAGCGCAGGTGGAGCTAAAAACGAATTTTTTAGCGCCATTCTCCACCGCGGCCTCGAGCAGGTTTAGGCCACTGGCCACATTGTTGCGGAAGTATTTCCCAGGGTTGGTCATCGACTCGCCGACCAAGGCATTGGCTGCAAAATGAATAATTGCTTCGGGCTTGGCCTCACGAACGGCTCGCTTGATGCCCGCCTCGTCACTCAGTTCGCCCTGGATGAAAGTCGTTCGGGAATCCACCGCGCTGCGATGGCCCTCCGTCAAATTGTCGAAAACAGTGACTTTGTGGCCGGAATTGAGCAGTTCCTCGACGCAAACCGAACCGATATATCCGGCCCCGCCGGTTACGAACACGTTCATTGAGCCAAAAAATACGGGCGCAGCAAAAAGGAGACAATGCCAAAATTCTAGGGTAATGTCCTCACAGGGCTTGCGGATTCTCGGGTGTTCTTCATGGGTCCTCTCCGGGAAAGCAAAAGCCCGCATCTAAACAGCAATGATTATTTAGTGTAAACAATGTGGACGTTCACGTTTAAACGCCTGCTTCATCTGATCCCCATCCTTCTGGGCGTTTCCCTGCTAACATTTTTGCTCATGTCGCTCACCCCCGGTGGGTACCTCGAAAGCCTTGCCCAGAATCCTCAAATCAGCCAAGAGACGATTGCCCGAATCAAGGCGACATACCATGCGGACAAGCCCTGGTATGTGCAGTACGTGTTCTGGCTAATGGGCGTTTTCAAGGGGGATTTCGGCTATTCGGTATCCTACAAGGTACCCGCGGCAGGCCTGATCTTCTCACGACTTTGGAACACTTTTCTGCTTTCCTTTCTTGCCACTCTTGTGGCGTGGCTGGTGGCGGTGCCGCTCGGGATCTGGGCGGCCGTAAAGAAGAACAGCATCGTGGATCGGCTGTGTGCGTTGATTGCTTTTATTGGCCTGTCCGTGCCGGAGGTCCTGCTTGCATTGCTGGCTCTGATGTTTGCGTATGCCACCGGCTGGTTTCCGGTGGGCGGCGCTTCGGATCCGGCTTACGATACCTTTGGGTTCTGGGAAAAAGTTGCGGATAAAGCTCATCACTTGGTTCTGCCAACGCTGGTTCTTGCGGCTGTGGAAGTTGCCGGGATTATGCGCCAAATGCGATCGAATCTGCTTGATTCGCTGCGGGCGGAGTACGTGACGACGGCGCGGGCGAAGGGGCTGGCGGAAGGCTGGGTTATTTACAAGCATGCGTTGCGAAACGCAATTAATCCGTTGCTCACGATCTTCGGCTACTCGCTGGCGGGCTTGCTCAGCGGAGCGTTCATCGTGGAGAACATCATGGCCTGGCCGGGTTTGGGACGTCTCACCATGGAAGCACTTTTTGCCAAGGATTATTACCTGGTCGTCGATAGCGTGGTGATGGCTGCCGGGCTGCTGGTGGCTGGAAATTTCCTGGCGGATTTGCTCCTGGCGTGGAGCGATCCGCGGATACGCCTTAAATAAATGGAAACCGTTCCTCACATCGAAGCCAAGACCATAGAGTTGCCGAGCGCACCAGACGTGGCGGCAACAGAGGCGCTTTCGCCCGGACGCATTTTTTGGAACCGGCTCAAGCGCCAGCGGATTACGGTGATTGGAGCGGCGTTACTTTTGTTCCTTTATACGATGGCATTGTTCTCGGGGTTTATTGCTCCGTATGGCTATGAGCGCCAGGATCGCCAGCGCTTCTTCCACCCGCCCACGGGAATTCGTTTTCAAGGCCTTCGGCCGGTCGTTTCCCGTTACCAGACAGATGGGATGCTAAAATACAAGCGAGTGCCGAATGAATCCCAGGCGCTCAAATTTTTTGTAAAAGGTGAGAAGTACAAATTCCTCGGATTGATTCCGAGCTCAACTCATCTGTTCGGAACCGATGATCCAGAAAACCCCGTGTATGTCCTGGGGACAGACCAGTTCGGGAGGGATATTTTTTCCCGTGTCCTATACGGATCGCAAATCTCTCTGTCGATTGGGATCATTGGCATTCTCCTGTCATTTTCGATCGGAATGGTTGTGGGCGGACTGTCGGGTTATTTTGGGGGCTCCATTGATAACGCGACCATGCGGTTTTGCGAACTGATCATGTCGATACCGGGGCTATATCTGATTATGTCGTTGCGGGCAATTTTCCCACCCAGGCTGAGTTCCGTGCAGGTTTACCTCTTGATTGTAGTGATCCTGAGTTTCATCAGTTGGGCCAGCGCGGCCCGAGTGGTGCGCGGAATGACTTTGTCCCTCCGGGAACGGCAATATGTGCTGGCCGCTCGCTCGCTCGGGCAGAGGACCTGGCCGATCCTGATTCGTCATATTTTGCCGAATACGTTTTCCTATGTCATCGTCGCCGCGACCTTGAGCGTGCCCTATTACATCCTGGGCGAAGTTGTGCTGAGCTTTCTGAATGTAGGAATCCAGGAGCCCGAGGCGAGCTGGGGGAATATGCTGAGCGCGGCCCAAAATACCGAATACCTGCGAAGCTATCCCTGGCTGCTCGCGCCGGGCGTCGCCATTTTCCTGACTGTTCTGGCTTTTAACTTTCTTGGGGATGGGTTAAGGGATGCCGTGGACGCGAAGAGTTGATGACATGAGCAATCCAGCCGAAGCCATTCAGACGGGAGCGCAGCCGATCACTTCGGCCGCAGGGAGCAACGCGCTGCTGGAGGTGAAGAACCTTAAGCTCGAATTCGGGGTGGGGCAGAAATCAGTTCGGGCCGTGGACGATGTCTCGTTTCATATCAGGGCAGGGGAAACCTTGTGCCTGGTTGGAGAAAGCGGTTGCGGCAAAAGCGTGAGCGCTCTTTCCATTGCACGGCTGGTCCCGACACCACCGGCCAAATACGTGGGAGGTGAAATCCTGCTTAACGGCAAGGACGTGCTGCGCATGAGCAATTCGGAGCTGCGCGGAATTCGGGGCGGAGTGGTGAGTTATATTTTCCAGGAACCGGGCAGCTCGCTGAATCCCGTTTTCCGAGTTGGTAATCAAATTCGGGAGTCGTTGAAATTGCACCGCCCGGAAGTAAACACGGACGCGGAAGTGATCCGGCTTTTAAAATTGGTTGGGATTCCGGCGCCAGAATCACGCATCCGGGATTACCCACACCAGCTTTCCGGTGGCATGCAGCAGCGCATCATGATTGCGATGGCGCTGGCGTCGCAGCCCAAGCTGCTGGTGGCGGATGAGCCCACGACGGCTTTGGATGTGACGATCCAGGCTCAAATTATCGAACTGCTGCGCGACCTCAAGCGACAGTTTGGGATGGCGATGCTGCTCATCACCCATAATCTGGGCATCGTCGGCGACATCGCTGACAGGGTGGCCGTGATGTATGCAGGCCAGATCGTGGAACTGGCTCCGGCAAATGCTTTGCTCACGCGGCCCTTTCATCCTTACACCCAGGCGCTCATGAGTTCCGTTCCCAAGCTGCGGAGCACCGCTACGAAGCTGACCGCCATTCCAGGGAACGTGCCGAATTTGGGAGCTTTCCCGAGCGGCTGCCGATTTCATCCCCGCTGCTTCAAAGCGCGCCGAGATTGTCCCCAGAAGCCTCCGGAGTTGGTGGAAGTTGAACCGGGCCGCTGGGTCCGGTGCCATTATTGGAACGCGCCACTTCCGACGCCTGAGGAAGCTTTGAACCCGAATAACCCTGCTTTGCTTCAATCCCGTGAGCTTGCTCGAAGTTAAAAATCTCAAGGTCCACTTTCCTGTTAAACAAGGCCTCTTCAGCCGCGTGAAAGGCCATGTCAAGGCCGTCGACGATGTCAGCTTAAGGATCGAGCCCGGCGAAACGCTTGGGCTGGTTGGTGAAAGCGGTTGCGGCAAAACAACCCTTGGACGAGCCATTATCCGACTGATCGAACCCACGGCTGGAAGTGTTCTCTTCGACGGTGAAGACATTTCCAAATTGACTGGATCGGAACTGCGGTCTCGGCGACGCAAGTTCCAAATGATTTTCCAGGATCCTTACAACTCGCTGAATCCCCGCATGACGGTGGAGCAGATCATTGGTGAAGCTATTGATATCCACCGGCTGGCGGAGAACCCAGCGGCCCGGCGCAAGCGCATCTTGGAGTTGCTCGAAGCAGTCGGTCTCAACTCGTCACACGCTCAGCGTTACCCGCATGAATTCAGTGGCGGCCAACGCCAGCGGATTGGCATCGCCCGCGCGCTTGCAGTGGAGCCACAGCTCATCGTATGTGATGAGCCAGTCAGCGCTTTGGATGTTTCCGTGCAGGCGCAGATTATTAATTTGCTGCAGGATCTCCAACGTCAGCGAGGCATCGCTTTCCTCTTCATCGCGCATGACCTGGCTGTTGTGGAGCACATCAGCCATCGGGTAATGGTGATGTACCTGGGCAAGGCAGTGGAAGTTGCCGAAGCGAAAGAATTGATCCGCAATCCTCGACATCCTTACACCGAGGCATTGCTGTCCGCGGTACCTGAGGTGGATCCGGCTTCCAAGCGGAAACGCATCCTGCTTCCAGGCGATGTGCCTTCACCCATTTCGCCGCCATCCGGCTGTCCTTTCCATCCTCGTTGTCCTTATGCACAGCCAGTGTGCAAAACTGACGTGCCTCCTTTGCGGGAAATTTCTCCGGGACACCGCTCAGCTTGTCACTTCGCCGAGGAAGTGGGTGGCGAGAAGCTCATGGCGGGCACAAGTGGGATCCAAAAACCCGCGTAGGGATTGTCGTCGCAGCCCCTGCGCCGCATGTGCCAGCCCCAATTCCTTTGAATTTCGGCCACAATCTCTCGTCCAAACTTGCTGAGTGACCTGCCAGGGTGGCGGGACGTTTGGAAGATTTGTGAATATGCGAAATTTGAAGGAACGGAAACAAAAGGCTTTTACGTTGATAGAATTGCTCGTGGTGATTGCAATCATCGCAATACTTGCGGGGCTGCTGCTGCCGGCACTCGCCAAGGCCAAGGAATCGGCCAAGCGGATTTCCTGCGTTAATAATTTGAAGCAGATGGGTTTGTCGCTGGTAATGTATGCGGATGATAACGAGGATCTTTTCCCGCCGCACAGCAGCGCGGCGCCTGGGGCTTGGCCGGCTACCCTTTATGATTACTACAAGAATGTGAAAGTGCTACATTGCCCGAGCGATGTCGCGAACCCCGCGAACTTTGGAAGCGCAAGCACCAACATCGCGTTGAACTCCCCTCGCAGTTACATTTTCAATGGGTTTAATGAATACACGAACACAGCAACGAGTGGAGCTGTTCCTCAATCTTTAATTCAGGAAGCGAGCGAAACCGTTGTGTTTGGCGAAAAGGAATCCACCTCCGGTCATTGGTGGATGGATTACAATCAGTATGATGATATCAGCGAGCTTGAGCAGAGCCGGCATAATTCCAAGCCTGGCTCTCGTGGGGGTGGCTCGAACTATGCAATGGCCGATGGAAGCGCCCGCTACATTCCGTTTGGGAAATCTGTTAACCCTGTAAACATGTGGTCCATTGACCCAGCTAACCGGAACGTTGGAGTTCCTTGAAGTAAGTGATTTAAATAATTCTGAAAACCGCAGCCCGCCAAGGCTGCGGTTTTTCGTTTTCTGGGAAGCTCACCAACGTGCTCCCCGGATGGCATAAACGGCAATAGCAATATTCCCGAGGCCGCCCACCACAACGGCCAGCCATCGACCCTGGAGTGCGTTGCCAGTCGTCAGGTAGACGTTCAAAAGCAGCCAAACAATTAACGGATGATAATCCATTGCCTGCTTCACCGGTTGCTTATTGATGAGCCACGGGATGCTGAAAGAAAGAATGGCGAGTGGAATGATGAACCAGCCAAGAAAGTTTACCCAGGGAGCGGTGTAGAAAGACAACGCCGTTTTTGAAGCGTGCCAGACCCAGAGCCCTTTGGCATAAACTGCGAATGGTTCCAATCCCAGATCCAGAATGACAGCGAACGCGCAGGCCAATCCGATGACCCAGAAACCATAGAAGTTAGTTTTTCTCCACGGGCGCATCACCAGCCTGGCAACGCCGCGTCCGTTAATGATTACCAGCAGCCAGAGCAAAGGGATGGGCCATGGAACAACGTTGAAAAGTTTTTCGCCGAAATTTCCGGTATAAGTAAATGGGCCGAGAGGCACCCCCGTCAAAGTTGCGACTGCCGTGATTCCAGTAGCCAAACCAGATACCACGACCGCAGTCATCAGAACGTTCTGAGCGGGCAATCTACGACCCAAGGCCAGCAGCGTTGAAAATACCGCGCTTACCACCAAGCCGCCTTCGACCCAGCGCCAGGCGCCTGTGAGTTCGATGCGCAGTGCCAGCAAAAGCTCATTGGCAATCCAGAACAGGAGGAAGGCGATAAAAAAAGGCTTATGCCACGGTGCCAACAAGGTGGAAGGCCGGGAATCGGGATTGGCCAGAGGCATCGTCCCTGCGGCAATTGAGGCCGTATCGACTCGGTCACGCATCACTCGAGCAGATTATAGCAATGACGCAAAGGAGCCTAGTTTAACCTGAAGGGACTGTGAACGCGCCGTTATCTCGTATCTTCAATTTGGTCTGTCTTGGGGATCGACACGCTAATCAGCTTTCCAAAAGGCAGTCGGGTAATGTGAGATGAAGGCAAACTATCTTGGTCTTGTAACCCGGCGGGGGCGGCGGTATTTTTTTGCCACGACGGACAAGCAAGCTGTCCTAGATGCCCTGCAGAGGCTGCCTGAAAGCGTTTCGTTTGAATAAATAGCTGAGGAACTGCGGCTCATGGCCGCGATCAGGCTAGGACGCCCGGATATGGCTGCAATCCGTATAAAAACGCACCATCAAGCTGGGAAACTGTTTGAGTCCTGGGCTTCCGAATGGACCTCAAAGTAATTTGGTCTGATGCAGCGAAACCCCTCCGGTTAATCCATCAAAACTTTAGCCCTTTGCTCAATGGCGTGGATGCAGGCTTTCACAACCGGCCCAGGCTGGCCGTGCCACAGGACACCAAACTCAACGGGATCGAATCCAGCCAGGGGCAGCATGCGGAAACTGGCGGAGTGCTTGATGCCGGGCACCGCTACTGAAACACCCACTCCGTAACCTTCCCGGACGTAGGTTTCGATTAGTTCGATGGTGCTGACTTCAATGCTGGTAAACCAATCCACCTTGAGCCGGGAGAGTCCCTTTTGGAAATTTTTGTAAATGGACTCGCTGGCCGGCAGGCTGATCAAGGGGATGTCTATTCGATCCTGTTCCAATAATTCCCTGGAGCTTCGAATGGCACTTTCCTTTGGCACGAGCAGAACAAGGGGCAGCTTCAGGAGGGAGAGAGAGTTAATTCCGCCGGATGGTTTGCCTTCGAGAAGCGTGATGGCGAGATCAATTTCCTGCTTTTGAAGATAATGCTCAAGGTCAGGCTGGTATCCGTCGCGCAAGGTGCATTTCAACTTGGGAAATTGCTCGCGAAGCACCTGCAGAACGCTTGGCAGATAATTGCGTAGAACCAGCTCGGAGGCGCCGATCCTAATCTGCTGAGAGACACCGCCTCGGAGCCGTTCCTCCATCTGCCCGAGATTGTCAAAAAACGGCCGAATGTACTGGAATAACTCTTCACCCTGTGGAGTAAGGGCAAAAGGCCGGCGATTAAACAGGGTGACCCCCAAAGATTCCTCGAGCTGAATGATCTGTCCGCTCATGGCCGGCTGTTGAATACCGTAAGGCATATTCCGGACCCCCTCGCTAATCCCTCCATGCCTGGCGACGTAATAAAATAGCTCGAGGTGATGAATGTTCATATCGACCCAATCGATGATGCTGCCATTTTTATCGATTAACGGCCTGAAAACAAGACAGGATAGTTTGCAAGCCGGTAAATGCACAGGTGGACAAGAAGCGACGTCACCTACCACTCGGGTCGCAGGGGGAACGTCCGGGCCAGGTTCTGCCTGGCCCGGACAAGCCGACCGTTTACTGATTTCAGCTCGTTGTCCGGCCCGGCGCGCGGCGACGCAGGATGAGAGCCATTTGTGTGTAAAGGGTGCCGGTGAGCAAAGCGAAAACGGGATTTGCCATTTCAGAGACTTTATTGCATAACAGTCGGCAATCTGGCTGACCTTTGTGGCCATCCATTAATGAGCGCCCAATTCAATAACATCTGGCTGAGAGGAATCGGCTGCAAATCGCCCTGCCTGGCTGGGGAAACGAGGGGCGTATGAACATGTTTTCCGGCACAGAATGGTCGGTTATCATGTGCAGCTACCTCCTGGGATGCTGCACGGCTGGATATTATTGGATGCGTTTTCGAACCGGACTGGACATTCGCCGTCTCGGGAGTGGCAACGCCGGCGCCCGCAATGTTGGGCGCAGTCTCGGAGCTTCGGGATTTGCGATTACTTTTGTTTTGGATTTCCTGAAAGGCGCTCTGGCAGTGTGGGTTGCTAAATGGATGGAGCTTTCCCCTGAAGCCGTTATTGCCAGCATGGTGGCGGTTGTGGTGGGGCATGCCTGGCCGATCCAACTTCGGTTGCAGGGTGGGAAGGGGATCTCGACAGCTTTCGGCGCGATTATCTTCTACAATTCAGGGCTGGCCCTTGTCCTGATTTCAATTTTCATTCCCTTGTTCCTGCTGATTCGGATCTTTACACTGAGCGGGATGTTGGCGTTTGCGTTGTCTCCACTGGCTGCTTTTTTGTGCGGCTTTACCAATCTGCAGGTCGCCGCAATTTCTTTTCTTTCGATACTTGTATTGATTACCCATCGGAAAAATATCCGCGAGGAAGTTGGGCGTTTGATCCCACAGAAAGCGTCCCGGGATATTAGCAGCAACAAGGAAGATCCAGACCATGAGCGTTGAGCCGTCTTTAAGATTCAAAATTGCAAGGGAAGATTGGGAATTTGAAGCAGTCCACCGGCTGAATTATAAAACGTTCGTGGAAGAAATTCCGCAGCACACGCGCAATGCGGAACAGCGCCTGGTGGATAAGTTCCATCGCGAAAACACCTACGCGATTTGCCTGGATGGCGATTTGCTCGTAGGCATGGTGGCCGGGCGAGGAACGCGGCCTTTCTCCCTGGACAACAAAGTTCCTGACCTTGATGCCCATCTCCCAGCGGGAAGAAGAGCTCTCGAAGTTCGTTTGCTTTCAGTTGAAAAAGCATACCGCAACGGTTTTGTGTTTTCCAGGCTGGTCGGCCTTATCGCCCAGCACTTCAAGGACCTTGGCTACGACCTTGCCATTATTTCCGGCACCGTCCGCCAGCTTCGGCTCTACAAGCATTTGGGTTTCATCCCTTTTGGTCCCGTGGTAGGAATCGGCGAAGCCCAATTCCAGCCCATGTATCTCACGCTGGAAACCTTTATCCAGATGTCCAAGGCGCTCTCACCGCCCTCCGCCGAAGTGAACAAGATTCTCGCCAGTTATTTGCCGGGCCCGGTGGATGTACATGAGGAAGTGCGGAAAGCTTTCGAGCAAGGCCCGATTTCTCATCGATCGGATGTCTTCATGGCGGAGTTCCGTTCCACGAAACGGCTCCTCTGCGAGTTGGCCAACGCGAAGAATGTCGAGATCCTGCTCGGCTCGGGGAGCCTGGCCAATGACGCAGTCTGCGCGCAACTTTCCTTGCTCGGTCAGCGCGGTTTAATTCTGAGCAACGGCGAGTTTGGTGAGCGGCTGGTGGATCACGCGACCCGCCAAAGCCTCCAGTTCGATGTTGTGCAAATGAGCTGGGGCGAGCCATTTGATTACCATGCGATTCGGCAGCGGATCGAGCAGATGGAAAATCCGGGTTGGATTTGGGCTGTTCATTGCGAAACATCCACGGGGATTCTGAATGACGTTCGAGAGTTGAAGAAAGTCGCCGAGGAGAAAAATCTGAGGCTGTGCCTGGATTGCATCAGCTCCATTGGGACTGTGCCGGTCGACCTGGAAGGCGTTTACCTCGCCTCCTGCGTCAGCGGGAAGGCGCTTGCATCGTTCCCAGGATTGTCGATGGTTTTCTACAATCATGAGCTCGAACCCGCCCCCAAGAAGCTTCCGCGCTACATTGACCTCGGTTATTACGCCGCCCAGGCTGGGATTCCATTCACGCATTCTTCCAACCTGGTTTTCGCGCTGCAAACGGCGCTGAAACGCACCTGCTGGAATGACAAATACAATCAAATAGCCGGTGTCTCGGTTTGGTTACGCGAAAGACTGCGTGAGCTTGAACTCCAAGTGGTTGCTTCCGAGGCTCATGCATCCCCGGCAGTGCTGACAATCGCGCTGCCAAGCGATGTGGCTTCCAAGAGCATCGGCTGGCAATTGAAAAAGTCCGGCTACCTTCTCAGCTACAACAGCGAGTACCTGTTGAAACGGAATTGGATCCAGATCTGCCTGATGGGCGAATGGTCACGCGATAACCTCATCACCCTGCCGGATGTTCTGTCCGTGCTTTGTGCCCAGCGGCGGAAGAAGAGGGACAAGGCTGGCCTGCAGCCAGCGGGGATTTAAAGCGAGCAGAGCCGGGCGCATGCCGGCCGTCGCCAGGCTGGTTGCGGGGCATCGATTTGATGAACAAGAAACTTTCACCCTTCTGGCTCCTGTTCATCCTCACAGGTCTCAACCTGTTCAATTACCTGGACCGGTATGTGATGTGGGCGGTTCTTCAACCGCTCCAGCAGAGCTTCGGAATTTCAGACGGGCAGGCGGGCCGCATTAACACGGCATTCATGCTGGGGTACTTTCTGACAGCCCCTTTCTTCGGCTGGCTCGGTGATCGAACATCCCGCAAATGGCTGGTGGCTCTTGGAATATTCGTTTGGAGCCTGGGAACGCTCTTCACCGGCTTTGCCTCGTCTTTTCTCCTCTTGTTGATGTGCCGTGCGATGGTCGGGGTAGGGGAGGCGAGTTATGCGACCATTAGTCCCAGCCTTATCTCCGATTCTTTCAGCGGCGAAAAGCGGAATAATGCATTGACGATTTTCTATGTAGCGATCCCGGTTGGGGCCGCGCTGGGATATATTATCGGGGGGCAAATCCAGGCGCACTTTGGATGGCATTATGCTTTTATTTGGGCTGGAATTCCCGGTCTTGCGCTTGCGGTGGTGCTCCTTCCATTCCGTGAGCCCGAGCGGGGCAAAGCGGATGGAGCAACCGTTTCGGTGAAACCATCCTTGTCCGATATATTCCAGATGTTTCGCTTGGTCCGATTTCAACTGGTAATTTGGGGATATGTCGCTTACACGTTCGCCCTCGGCGCCTTTGGAACATGGGGGCCCGCGTATCTTGAAAGAGTTCACCATTTATCGACCGCTCATGCAGCGACATTTTTTGGTGCGGTGACCGCCGGAGCCGGTTTATTTGGGACATTCCTCGGCGGCTTTGCGGCGACCGCGTGGCACAAGCGAAATCCTGCGGGCTATGCTCTCCTCATTGGTTGGTCAACCCTCGCGGCTGTGCCAGTGGCAGTTGCGGCATTTTTAGCTTCGGACACCACTGTCGCCATGGTCTGCCTGGGCTTGGCGATGCTCCTTCTGTTCCTTCCTACAGGGCCGGTGAATACGCTCATTATAGAAACGGTACCCATCAACCTGCGCGCGAGCGCCATGGCCATCTCCATTTTCATGATTCACCTCTTCGGTGATTTGTGGTCACCTGAAATCGTTGGTCGAATCTCGGACAAGACGCACAGCTTGCAAAAAGGGGTATTGGTTCTGCCGGGCGCTTTGCTGATCGGCGCCGTGTTATGGCTGATACTTTCTCAAAAGCTCAAGGACAGAAAAGGTGGGGAGCCGACGCTAGTGGGGGCGCACTAACCCAGTGCTTGAGCTCAGACATCGATGATAGGCCCGCTGCCGGTATCTGGCGGTTCAACAGGCGGGGGAGCCTTGGGAGTTTTCGCGGTCTGAGCTCGCGATCTGGCGGTACCAAACAAGATGTTAAATACCAGGTTGAAGAGGCTAATCAATACGGCCCCGGCCAATGCATAAGCGAAGGAATCCACCTGAAAGTGCGGCTGCATAAACTGTCCTACGAGGTAAAGCAGGAAGGCGTTAATCACAAAAGTGAACAGGCCCAAAGTGAGCAGCAGCAAAGGGAGGGAAAAGAGCATCAGGACCGGCCGCACAAAAGCGTTCAGGATTCCAAGGAGCAAGGCCGCGCTGATCAGGTGGATTGGCCGCTCAAACTGAATTCCGCGCAGGATGTAACTGGTCAGCAGCACGGACAGCGTGGTAAAGACCCACCCTTGCAAGAACTGTTTCAGCTTTGGCGACATACCAAGAACTTTGTTCGTCCCGTTCAAGGTGGAATGAAATGATCCGAAAGACAAGCGCGTTCCAACTGACCTATGACTCGCCGCTGCCGGGTTGGACCTGGAGAAATTCAATCGGGGTGTTCGCGTTTACCGTTACTCGGTCCAAAGCGGCGGGAAGGAGCACGAACTGGCCCGCGGTTAGTTTGTAATCGATGCCCTGGTATTGGATCGTCATGGTGCCTTTCAGCAGAGCAAGAATCTGAAAGGTATCACTTCGCAAATAAAAGTGTTGGCCCCGCTTCACCTTGCAGGCATCCACTTTAAAGAGAGGATGATCCACAAGGAACCGGACCGCGAGTGTGGGATTTCTGGAATACACGCTTCCAATCAGGCGGGGCGCGTAGTCTTCAAAATTGATGCTGGCGAGGGACTCTTTAATATGCAAATCGCGCGGCTTGCCATCAAGCCCAGTGCGATTCCAATCAAACACACGGTAGGTCGTATCCGAGTTTTGCTGGATCTCAAAGATAACGAGACCGGCGCCGATGGCGTGGACCCGGCCGCTGGGAAGGAACATGACATCGCCCGCCTGGACAGGCACTCGGTGGATGCATTCAGCCACCGTGCCATCACTAATGCGTTGTTCGAACTCCTCACGTGTAGCTCCATCGCGCAGACCAACATACAGCTCCGCGCCGGGCTTGGCATCGGCGATATACCACATTTCCGTCTTCGGCTCGCCGCCCAGTCCTGCCGCGGCAGCGGCAGGAGGATGAACCTGCACGGACAACTTTTCTTCAGCGTCCAGAAGTTTGATGAGCAAGGGGAAGCGCTCGCTCTGGTCGTGAGCGCCCAACAATTCCTGGCGATGGTGTTCCATGAGCCAGCGGAGATCCTTTCCGGCAAGCGGCCCTGCAGCCACAACGCTGACACCTTCTGGCCGGTCGGTGATCTCCCAGGATTCCCCAATCGGCTTTTCGGGGGGGAGTTGTTTGCCGTAAAGGCGCTCCAGGTTTCGGCCGCCCCAAACGCGGTCCTTGAAAATGGGATGGAATACCAACGGATGGAGTGCGCTCATGTAAAATTATTTGGCGGCGACGGCCTGCACTTTCGCCTTGGGCGGCTCCTCGGCGATCACTGGTTTCTCGATGAAATGGCCATGAGCGCGGTATTTGGCATAGCGCTGTTGGAGGCGTTCGGTGATAGAAAGCTTCTGCAGGTGTTCCAGATTGCGTAGAACAACTTCCCGGATGGCGTGGGCGGTTGCCGGCATATCGTTGTGCGCCCCCCCCAGGGGTTCCGGCACGACTTCGTCCGCGAGCCGGAGTTCCAACAGATGCTTGGCAGTGATTTTGAGCGCTTCCGCTGCCTTGGGAGCCGCGGCGCGGTCTTTCCACAAAATCGCGGCGCATCCTTCCGGGCTGATAACAGAATAATAGGCGTTTTCGAGGATCAATACGCGGTCAGCCACCCCAATACCCAGCGCGCCTCCTGAACCGCCTTCGCCAATCACCAGGGCAATAATCGGGACCTGGAACAGCATCATTTCGCGCAGGTTTACGGCGATAGCCTCGGCGATATGACGTTCTTCGGCGCC
Organism: Verrucomicrobiales bacterium; assembly: GCA_028293425.1. Classification (GTDB taxonomy): domain Bacteria; phylum Verrucomicrobiota; class Verrucomicrobiia; order Limisphaerales; family JAQGOV01; genus JAQGOV01. The sequence continues at coordinate 1,336 of JAQGOV010000219.1, read as the reverse complement.
GATGCCCGGATACGCCCCAGCGGTATCGATGAGGGTGATGATCGGCAGCCCAAACTTATCGGCCATCTTCATCAGGCGAAGGGCTTTGCGGTAACCTTCAGGGTGAGCGGAGCCGAAATTGCGTTTGATGTTTTCTTTGGTATCGCGCCCTTTCTGAGTGCCGATGACCATAACCTGCTGGTCGCCCAGGCGGGCAAATCCGCCCACGATCGCCTTGTCGTCCGCGAACAACCGGTCGCCGTGCAGTTCATGAAATTCGGAGAAAGCGGAGTGCAAATAATCGAGAGTGAAAGGACGCCGTGGATGCCGAGCCAATTGCACGCGTTGCCAGGCATTTAGATTCAAGTAAATTTGCCGGCGGGTCTCGTCGAGCTTTTTCTCCATCCGGGTGATTTCCTCCCGGAGGTCTACTTCAGAATGTTTGCGCAATTCATCCAGCTTGTTTTGCAATTCGGCAATCGGTTTTTCGAAATCAAGCTGATGTTTCATACCGGGCGGAGTGTAGTTATAAGAAGATGCTCAAGCAACGGCAATCCGGCACGCCCAGATGTGTCCCATGGATTCCATCGATCGGCCGGATTCCAAAAAGCGGCTGGCAAAACCCTTATTGGCTGAGTAAGGCATATGGGCATATTTCCCGATTTATCAGCATAATAAACATGGTGTGGGTGTCAGAATGCCAGATTGTCAGCAAATTCCGGAAAGACATTCGGAAGGACTGACTGGGCAGCAGCTCCCCACGCGGTTTTTGGGCCGGATTAAGAGTTTGACACCCGAATGGGTCAAAACTAGCTTGAGCAAAGCAATTTAAATATATGGCAGACAATCCTCCTAACGTGCCACCGGCAGCTCCCGCACCGGAGCCTTCAAAGAAACAAACGGTTCGCATCAGCTTGCCGCCGAAGCCAACGGCAACAATTAAGTTACCGACTTTGCCTGCGGGAGGACCTCCTCCACCGGCTACAGGCGCTGCCGCTCCCGCGGCTGGTTCGCGTCCAACTACGGTGCCTCCGCCACCTGGGGCTCCCCCGGCCAGCGTAGCTCGGCCTGTGGCAGGCGTTCCGCCGTCGGCGACATCTCGTCCAGTTGGTGCTCCGCCACCGCCTCCTTCTCGTATCGGGGCTCCGGCCACCGCTAATACTACGGCTGCTGCTGCAGCGGCGGCCGCTGCGACTACCGCGCGTCCCGCGGCAGGCGCTCCACCGGCTACCGCAGCAAAAGCAAGGGTCATCACCGAAAAGAAGGTGAGTGGTTTGGATGTAGGCCTGGCGATCGCCGCAGCGGTGGTTGGCCTGATCGCGGTGGCCAGTTTGGTGCTGCTGCTGGGAATCAAGTA
>JAQGOV010000735.1 GCA_028293425.1 Verrucomicrobiales bacterium | reverse complement strand
ATGAGGTTCTGTGCAACTTCGGCTTGCGGACCGACGATGAGCGGCACGACGGCTTCGACCTCGCGTGCGAGGCCGCGCTCGACGCCTGCCGACATTCCGTACTCCATAACGTCGATGGCCGCGAGGGGCGCGGGATAGTGGCCGTGCGTCTGGGCCATGACCGCTTTGCGGGCCTTGCTGAAGATGATGCGGCGCGCGAGCGGATTGCCTTCCACGTAGAACTTCGTCCGGCCGCTGCCGCGGCGTTTGGGCTTCGACGAAAACTGCTTCGCGACGTCGAGCAGGATCGCGGCCGGGACGACTTCGTCGACGAGTCCCATACGCTTGGCGCGTTTTCCGTCGAGCGTTTTGCCGTTGAGGATGATGTCGAGCGCTCCGGGGAGTCCGATGAGCCGCGGCAGCTTCGTGGTGCCGCCCCACGCCGGAAAAATACCAAGCTTCGTCTCCGGCAATCCGATCTGCGCGCGCGGACTGTCGGACATGACGCGGTAATCGCAGGTGATCGCCAGCTCGCAGCCGCCTCCGAGCGCGGCGCCGTTGATTGCGGCGACGGTCACCTGGGGCAGCCTGGAGAAGCGATGGATGGTCTGCTGACCGAAGCGCGTGTACGCGGCCGCCTGGTCTGCCGATGTCGCCTTGGAGAACTCGGTGACGTCGGCGCCGGCGATGAAGATCGACGGCTTGCCGGAAGCGATGATGACGCGCTTGATGTCGCGATCGTTTTCGAGCTCTTCGACGACGGCCGCGAACTCGGACATGACCGCGGTCGAAAATTTATTGACCTTCTCTCCGGGAAGATCGAACCATACGATGGCAAGGTCGCCGTCCCGCTCGATGCGAAACGCGGATCCGGTTCGGGATGGGGATTCAGCCACGCTGGTCATTCTTCAGGCCCGTTTTCCTTCGCGCTCGTCCGCGTCTTCGTCGATGTACATCAGGTCGATGATGTCTTTGTACTTCTTGTCGATCATCTTGCGCTTCACCTTGAGCGACGGCGTAATCTCATCCTCATCGATGCTGAAATCACGCGGCAGGAGGGCGAAGCGGCGGATCTTTTCCTGCCGGTCGAGGTTCCTATTGAAGCGGTCGATCTCGGTCTGGTAAATCTGCCGTACTTTCTCGTTGCCGACCAACTCGGCGCGATTCGCAAACTGCACGCCCAAAGCGGACGCATCGCGCTCGAGCTTGTCGAAGTTCGGCACGAGTAGCGCCGCCAGATACTTGCGGCGGTCGCCGATGAGCACCGGCGTGCCGATGTACGGCGAGCTTTTCAGCAGCGCTTCGAGAGGCTGCGGCGCAATATTTTTTCCATAAGCGTTGATGATGATGTCTTTCTTGCGATCGGTGATCTTGAGGAAGCCGTCGGCGTCGATCTCGCCGATGTCGCCGGTGTGAAACCAGCCGTCGGCGTCGATGGCTTGCCGCGTGGCGTCATCGTTGTTCCAATACCCCTTCATGATGTGGGGACCGCGGCTCAGAATCTCGCCATCCTCAGCGATCTTCACTTCGACGCCCGGGATGATGCGGCCGACCGTACCGACCCGGCGCCATTCCGGCGTGTTGACGGCGATGACCGGCGAGGTCTCCGTGAGGCCGTAGCCTTCGTAGATATCGAGGCCCGCGCCGATGAAGAACGCGGCCAGTTCGGCGGAGAGCGGCGCGCCGCCCGAGAGAACCATCTTTACGCGTCCGCCAAGCCTCGCCAGGATCTTGCCGAAGACGAGTTTGTCGGCGATGGCCGATTTGATCGCCAGTCCAAACGGCATCGATTTGCGCGTGACGCGATAGGGCAGCCGTTGTTCGGCGATGCCAAGCGCCCATCTGAAGATCTTCTGCTTCGACGCCGGCTGCACGGCCACGCTGTCGAGAATCGTGGTTCGCATTTTCTCGAACAGCCGTGGTACGGCAGCGAAGAGATCCGGCCTGATTTCGCGAAGGTTATCGCCGACTTTCACCACGCTCTCGGCATACGCAATCGTGCAACCGCGGTAGAAGTACGTGTAATCGCCCATCCGCTCGAGGATGTGTGAAAGCGGCAGGATGGAGAGTCCGACCATCCCCGTGCCGATCGGAAGCACATTCGCAGTCGCGAGCACGTTGCTGGTGATGTTGCCGTGCGTGAGCATGGCGCCCTTGGGATTGCCGGTCGTCCCCGAGGTGTAGACGAGGGTGGCCAGATCGTCGGGCTTTGGTTTGGCGCGCGTCTCGTCGAACCAGCTCCGCGCCGCCGCATCGTCGGCGTTGCGCCCGCTCGCGACGACGTCCGCGAAACTGAGAATGCCGGCTGGGAGTTTCGGCGGCGGATCGCAGACGATGACGTTGTGGATGTGCGGGCAGTGATCGCGGATCCCGGCAACCTTCTTCATCTGCTCTTCGTTCGAGCAGAGCACCGCCACGGAACCTGAATCATTCAGGATGTACTCGATCTGCCAGCCGAGGAGGGTCGGGTAGACGGGAACGGTGACCGCCGCGCTGGCGAGGACGGAGAAATCGGCCATCGCCCA
>JAQGOV010000179.1 GCA_028293425.1 Verrucomicrobiales bacterium | reverse complement strand
TAGAATATTCGCCGTGGTTCCGTGGTTCCCCGGCTTTGGAGGTTCTCCTCCCAATGGGTGGCTTACATCCATGCGCGCGTCAGGGAATTTCAAAACCAGATGCAGGTTTTTCGTGCCCAAATGGATTGCTGCCTTGACGGCTGCGGCGGTGTCAACGTAGTCATGGGCTTGGGCCACTTCGGTCGTCCAACCGCCACGCCCATCGTAATACAAACCTGTCGTGACATCTTTTATTAATCTTCGAAACTTCATCTGGGATCCCTTTAGGGACACCGTGACTTAGGGCTTTCCACCGGTGGATTGCAAGGCTGAAAGAGGAATGTTAGAATCGGGCCGTCATCCCGTCTCCAACGAGCCTGAGCTCGAAATATTCCAGGCACGGGGTGTCCACCTAATGGGGAGAACCCAGTTGATTCAAGGGAGTCCCGCCCGATGATTCTAATCGAGGAGCACTCTCTGTGAGCAAAACCGATTACATCCTGTTGGGCATGGACAACGAAGACGATGTCCTGCTCTTCCGGCTTTCGGCGCGTAAAGCCTCTGTTTTGGGAAACATCATGTGGCTGTGCACCGAGGAACAAATACGCGGCTATTTCGATGGGATTGGTATTTACGCCGACCGTGCGATTTGTCCCCTGCCCAGTCTTCTTTTTTTGTCAGGTCAATTAAATGGGCAGCCTACGCTCGAACTTTTGCAATGGCTTACGCAACATCATGCCATACGAAGTGTTCCTGTCATTATCACCACAGCCACTTTCGACCCCGAAATATGCACTCAGGCTAAAACTCTTGGAGCTCTGGAATGTTTTGGAAAACCCTTGGCCCAAGCAGACTGGGCGAAGCTGAACACACTCCTCAAGACATGACCGTCCTTACTGGACCCAATGCGGATCTTGTAATACTCGCAGTGGAAGCTTATTTTTTTGCCCGTGGACAAGGCAAAATTCCCGAGCAAAGAGCTGCTTGAAATTTTGGATCGGCTTGAACAGGGAGTCCATCGAAGCCAAAGCCGAATTCATCGCGCTGCAAAAGCGGATTGAGGAAATCAGCAAAGCAGCGAGCAAGAAGGTTGCGGAACGGAAACATCAATAAGGAGCCATTTCAAGACAGAACACCTGGGACTTGATTTGAAATCTACATATCAAGCCAACCAAAACAAGCTCGTTGGAGTGATAGTTTTTGGCACCAGAATTATTTTTCCACGCAGACAAAAGTTCTGGACCTTCGTACGTGCATAGATAATTGTTCGAGAGAACAAAAGCTGGCCGTCCAGTATCTTTCTGGTCTCGACCCTTCCAAGAATACGGGTATCGATTATCCCGATCAAAGCAGCGAAGAAAAGAAATCAAGAACGAAGCACCTGCACTGCTGAGGCCATCTCCATGGCCGATTGTTCTACCTACCGTACACTGTTTGCGCCGGGCGCTTTATTGCGCAGCTTTTGAAAGTAGGCTTTTGGGTCGTCTAATTCATCATCGGTGAGTTCCTCCAAACCGATGAAGGAGTTTCGGGCCTTCTTCGTACAGCTGATAAGCTCATCCAGTTTGAGTTGAATGGCTTTGGTATCACGATTGACCGTATTCTGAATCAGGAACACGGCCAGATACGTGATGATGGTTGTGGCAGTATTGACAATGAGCTGCCAGCCCGTGGAGAAATGGAAGAAGGGCCCGCTGATTAGCCAGCCGACAATCAAACAAAGGTTCGCACCAAACATCCAGGGAGATCCCAGGGCTGCCGCCGCAATGCAGGCGAACTTTCGAAAAATGTCTTTCATGCTTATGGTAATTTACCTGAAAGCGCGCGATTCAACATACGGAACCTTCCCCATGCAACGTGCGACCGAGTTTAGTTTTTAGGCAGGAGAAAGTTCACCTGTGAGGTGGGCTAATCAACCCAGAAGGAATCAGGGAAATCCCGGCCCTGTCAGACAACACCATGTGCTCTAGTTTCGAGGGGCATGTAACACACCAAGGAGGTGGAGTTCGGCACGTAACTTTTGGAGAGACGAAACGCTTACAGGCCCTGTTCACAGCAAAGTTGAGGTTACGTGAAAACAGGGCGGGAGATTCCACACCCGCCCTGCTTCTGCATCATTGGGGGCGGGTTGGTTGAAATTGATGATGGGAGCCCACTCAAACCTAATTTGTAGTGCCATGTTTTTGCCGCTGGCTCCCGAACAGAAGTCTCAGGGGCAAGGGTCACTTGGAGTTTCGTCAGTCCCACTCGTGGAAACCTTTTACGGTCTCGACGTCTGTGCAAAGGTTTTCCACTTCATCGGTGCCGAACTCGATAGCCAAGGCCAGAACAGGAAGATGTTGTGGCGGCATAACTTCATGGGCTATGGCCCTAATTATCTCTCTCCCATAGGGAATCCCTTGTCCTCTACCATTTTTATCAACGGCAATGATGACCTGAGCAGGTTCTGCGAGGATTTTAAACTCCGCTATGGAGGATAGGGCCGCATAATCATAGCACATCGTAGCTATGCTCGGGAAGGTGGGCATCGGACGGATCTGTTCGATTTTGTAACAGACTATCATACAGGTACATTAGGCTGCAGGCTTTGCGTAACCAGTGGGGGTTTTTGCTTAGATCCTGTTTCAAACCCTGAAGCCCTCATCTTTCCATACTATCGCAGCAATCTGAAACCCTTCAAACGAACCACCTCCCCGAAAGCCTTGATTTACCTTCGCACGCTGCCAATGACCTGCATTCTGATTGGAAACGCCAGGTCGCCAAGCCCGCAAGGAAAAGGGGCGGAGGAGAAGCCATCCGTTTGCTGGGCTGAGGCTCTGTTGATCATAACTTTTAGCGCTTCGCGGGGGTCTCACAAAAAGGGGTTCATCAGGCAAATGCCCAAGGTCCCCGCCACCACTCGGTCGGGTTTTTGCGTATTTTGGACTTCGTTGGATCCTGAGATAAAGCTTTGATGGCCACAAACCGCGGAAGGAAAGCAGCGCACTGCGACGGGTTTCCTTTTTGTCTGGCGGCCATCCCTCCAACTTTGAGATGAAGCTGGTTGTATATGCCATTTGGCTGGTGCTGGTTGCAGCTCTGGCGAGACTCCTTGGCTGGAATACAACGGCGAGCGTTGCAGCCGCTGCAGGTTGCATGGTTTTCGCCGTGTTCATTATCCTTTATCTCCTTTCGTTGGTTCGAACTAAATCTCATAAATATCCATCATCCTTTAAACCACCCTTATGTTAAGAGATGTCTTTAGCGCTCATCCTGACCGTAAACCCAGCCTCCCAAATGCTGTCGTCCCCAACGATGCCGCAACGCCAAATTCTCCTGCCAAAATCAAGGTACTGCTGGCCGACGACCAAAACATCGTGCGTGAGGGCTTGCGCCTGCTCATCGATTCCGGTGACGACATGCAAGTTGTTGCCGAAGCGGAAAATGGCCGACAGGCTGTGCAAAAATGTATCGAGCTACGCCCCGATGGGGCCGTTTTGGACCTGGCGATGCCAAACCTGAACGGGCTGGAGGCTACCAGACAAATTCTTAAAAAAGTTCCTGATACCAAGGTTCTCATCTTGTCCTCTTACAGCGATGAGGAAAGGGTTCGACAACTGGTCCACGAAGGTGCGCTGGGTTTTTTAGTGAAACAAACTGCCGCTACTGACCTGTTAAGAGCTATTCGGGAAACCCGCAAAGGGAACACCTTTTTCAGTCCTTCCATTTGCCCAAAAATGTTGGAACAAATGCGGGAAGGCTTTGTCAATGGTGGTTCACCTAAAAAGAAGAGCAACGCTCTCACGACGCGCGAAGCCGAGGTGCTCCAGCTTGTGGCTGAGGGCTATGCCAATAAACAAATGGCCGCCGAATTGGGGATCAGTATCAAAACCGTCGAGACGCACCGCCAACACGTTATGAACAAGCTGAACATCCACGACGTGGCAGGGCTGACACGCCACGCGATTGCAAAAGGGTTTGTCCTTCCTGTCGAAGGCCATGCTCAAGCTCCAAAATTTGGTCCTGTTTCCGTATCCCAAACCGCCCTTCCAGAGCTTTAAACAGCTTAAAGGCAGGAAGACCAGCTGGAGGGGAAGGTCCCTCCGGCGGGCAAGCAACAAAAAGGAGATTTGTTGTGTTCGCTTCAGCTCCGGAAACCGCCGAAACCGAGGCCACCTCCTTTAACGAAGGCTGGCTGAATGTTTTTGTCGATGGGAGAAATTCCGTAGGCCACAGTCTTCGTCCATATTCACTCTTTAGGGTATCCACCTACTGTTCGGCAAACCTTTGATAAGCCGGGAGGCGTTCTCACTTGAATCACCCTTTCACCCGAGTGTGTGCCGTCGACCTCGATTGAAACCTTACTGCTCCAAGACAATTTGGGACCTCAGGCAATGACCCGAAAAGGCGAAAGAGCGCACCAACGCCATAAGACCAATTTCCAACTGTGAGCGACCTTATGAACCGGGCTTGGGGGCGGGAGAAAACCTATAGATTTATGGCTGCTTTGCCACATCGTAAAAAAAGTTTCGATGAGGCGTCGAAATCAAGGTTGAGGGGGCAAGAAAGCTTCCTCGTCTGCTTTCTGCTTCCTCGACCTTCAACATTTCTCTTCAGGCCTAATGCACTATGGCCATTTGGATGTCCATCGAGCCTTGGCGAAAACTGGAGCAATCGCATTCTCAAGACAGGCTCCAAGGCCAGTGCTTAGTTGCGGGAGGCGGTGGCTCGCAATGGCCACCCAGAAATTGACCACGCACCAGGAAATCCAGAGCCTTACAGACCATTTCGACGGGAATCCTGTAATCTACCTGCTTCTCGACGACGCAATTAACTCCTAGAGTATACGCTTCCACGATATCCTTTTCCCTCACGCAGGAGGCCACCACTAAGATGGGCAAGTTCTTCCATTGAGGGTCATTATGCAGCAGGCGAAGCACTTCCAAACCAGAAAGCCTTGGAAGGCGCAAATCGAGAACGAGAACGTTTGGAAGCGGGTATTGCGAGCGGTCATTATAAATGGTGTCTCCATAAAGATAATGGAGGGCTTGCTCGCCGTCCTGAACCACGAACAATCGGGAAGGAGCGCCGTTTTCCTTCAACCCACGCCTAAAGAGCCAGACATCGTCGCGGTCATCCTCGACAAGAAGTATCACTCGCTCAGTACTCATCTGAGCAACTAAAGCACTGCGGGAAATCCTCGGCAAGGACCAGAGGACCCCATCCTTCTTTGCCACTGGCCATAGGATCCATTGCTTCACCTGAGGCTTCCCGTGTTTAGGAGGTCCTACCGGCGTAACGTGCACCCAACTTTCCATGGCAGTCTGTTCTAGCCTCTTGACCCCTTTCATCCACCTGTGGGACTTCACAAGCCGTCCAGTAATCAAATAATTTCAGCAACAAACCGGACAATTCCTCATAGCCCTGCGGCTTGAAGAGGTAAGAGTTAGCCCCGAGCTGATAAGCCCGGTGGATGTCATCGGTGTCCTGAGAGGCAGAAAGAACAACCATGGGAATAATCGACCATTGGGGATGATTTTGGATATGCTCCAGGACGCCAAAGCCATCGAGGATCGGCATCTTCAAATCGGTTATCAGGATGGTGGGAAAGGGAAACTTTTGGCGATCGGCATATGGACCCACACCGTCGAGGTAATCGATTCCTTCCTGTCCGTTTCGAACCATCTGAACCCTGTAGCCGGCCCCGACCTTTCCCAGAACGGATTGAGTTATCAATCTGTCGTTTGGGTCATCCTCAATCAGCAAGAGCACGCGCCGTCGGTCCTTCATAACACCGCCTCCGTTATTCAGAAGAGAATGCCTTGGCTAAAAGGTTAAATCAACCTTGCCAACCCAAATTGATGTCAGGATCTGGCGCAATCAAAGGCTTTACCCATGGACCTCAGGAGGTTACTTGGCAAGCACCCTCGAAAGCGGGCGGCATCACCATCATCATGGAGACCAGGATTGGTTTAGCCTTTCCCGGTCCGTGCCGATGTTAATCGTGTTTAACGGCTGAGCAGCCGCCGGCAGAAGTTTTCACAACTTGAAAACAGGCATACCGCGCACGAAAGTTCTCACGTCCATTTCAGAGCCATCGGAGTCGTCCGCAACTGCCAAGATTACTGTCGAATGGGCAACTTTGCTTTCCGGAACGAGCCTTCGACTGGGTTTCGAATGTTCCTCTTCCGGGATGGCACTGCTCGGGTTCGATGGGCGTCGCACTGTGTTTGTCCGCTTTGCATGGGACAGCTTAACGCGTGCTTTTGATAATTGATTTGAGCATTGGCAGCGCTAATGAGCGCCGCTAGCCAACTAACTTTTTAATCACCTGAGAGGCGATGCAGGCGGCCGGAAAAAGGCCATTGATGAGATCACCGCCTGCTATTCCTGGAAGGCGAGGTTTTTGCGGGGCTGGCGTGTCTCCGAGAGGGTGGCTGACATCCAATCGGCTATCAGCGAACTTCAGAATAAGATGCAGGTTTTTGGGTCCGAGCTTCAATGCCGTTCGAACCGCGTCCTCTGACCTCGCGAATGAATACCCTTTGGCGGCATCAGCAGCCCAACCGCCGTCCCCGGTGTAATACAAACCCGTGCTGATGTCCTTTAACAATCGTCGAAACAACATAAATGCAGGTCAAGTTTCAGCCCAACAAGAGTAGGTGACAAGAAGCTCCCATTGGCAAGCGAATTGCACGCATTCAAGGAGCAGAGGGCGGCTCGTTTTGCAGAGTAGAAGCTGACCCTGGTGCAGTGTTCGGCAGCTAAATCGGGAGGGGCAGTTCCACCCAAAACCTGCTGCCCTTGCCGCGCTCGGATTCCACCCCTACCTTGCCCCCCATCTTCTCGGTTGCCTTTCGGACAATAGAAAGTCCCAATCCAGTGCCCTCGTAAAGCTCGGGCCTCTCGATCCGTCCGAAAAGTTGGAAAATCCGCTTTTGGTCAATTCGCTCCATCCCAATGCCATTGTCCTCGACCCACACTCTGACGAAAGGGCCCTGGTTCTCGGCTCGGATCTTGATTTCTGGCACGACACCAGGCGCCACGAATTTAGCGGCGTTCCCAAGCAGATTCGAGAAGACCTGGGTCAATGCGGCCAGGTTCCCCACCACTGCAGGGAGCGGGTCCTCGATCATAATTTGGACCTTGGGGGCCTGCAAATTGGGATAGGTTTCAATAATGTCTCGCAGGAGCGCTTGCAACGGCACCTTCTCCAAGGTCAGCTCGCCGCTCACAATTTTGCTATAATTCAGCACATCCTGAATCAATCGATCCATCCGGTCCGACGAACTGCTGATTCGGTGCAAATAGTTACGAGCGGTGTCATCCAATTGCGGACCGTAATCTGACTCCAGTAATTTTGCGAAACCGTTCATCGCCCTCAGGGGAGCGCGCATATCGTGAGCAACGCTGTAAGAATAGCCCTCCAATTCACTTAATGCATTCCGCAGCTCGATGGTGCGCTGCTCCACGGTTGCTTCCAGGCTTTGGTTCAATCCTTGCAATTCCGCGGTCGCGCGTGCCAGCGCCGCTTCCGCTTCCTTGCGCTTGGTGATGTCGCGCGCAATGCTGACAACACCCAAAACATTGCCTACCTGATCGCACCAGCAAGCTTTTGAGGAATGATAGACACGAGTAATTCCGTCTGCTCCAGTGAAGATTTCTTCAACTGTTTCGGCGCCCTTGCACGCCATGAGCTTTCGATCATTTTCCATGATGGTGCGCGTTTCGGAGGTGTCCCCGCCCCATTCAATTTCATTTTTTCCAAGAACCTCCTGGTAAGGCTTGCCAATGACGCGGCAGGCAGTCGGATTGGCGTAAAGCATCCGGCCTGCCTGGTCCTTCACGTAAACCAAATCGGAACTGTTCTCGGTGATGGCGCGAAGGATGGCGGCATTCCGGGCCAGCTCAACCTCCACCCGTTTACGCTCAGTGATGTCCTGGAAGAACGTCGCCACCCCACCTTCGGGGGTGGGATAGTTTCGGGTCGCATACCATCGCTGCCACGGAGCGTATAGGTTCTCCGCCTCGGTCGGCACGCGGTCGCTTAGGGTCCGCTGCAACGCGAGGATGTGGCCGGTTTCAGGCGTGGCCGCGAACATTCCAGAAACTGGCTGGCCAATCAAAGCGGTGGCATCGACCCCCTGTTCGACGAACATGCGTTTGGCCGCCCCGTTGAAATAAGTAAAGCGCCCGCTGGCATCGACCACGTGAAATCCATCCGTGATGCTTTCCAGAACTTCGCGGAGCCGTTCGCGCTCCATTTCAACCGTTGCGAGGGCGGATCCATAAGTGGCGTTGAGCCGCTCCAGGGAATGCCGTAAGTACGCCATGAGCAGCGGAGCCACGAGGAAGGCTCCCAGTAAAATTCCCGCGAATGAGATTTCTCTCAGCCTGGCGAGTGCCCGCGAGCGCCCCGCAAGGCGAATCTGCTCGTGCGCCTGCATTCCGTCGATGCGCGCGCGCAGCGCGTCCATCAAATCCTTCCCACGAAGGTGCAAGGCTACGTCGGTAGGCAATTTGAGTTCCACACGGTTGCGGACATTGGTCGCAAATTCGCTCCAGACCCGATGTGCGTCCCGCAACGCTTTCAATGTCCGAAGTTGATCTGAATCGTCACGCACCAGGTTCTGGAGCCTGCTCAACTGGGCTGGCAAAGCAGCCTCACCGTGCTCAAATGGCTGAAGAAAAGCCCGCTCGCCCGTCAGGCGGTAGCCCCGGATACCCGTTTCCATATCCACGGTAAGCTTTTCGACCTGGGAAATCTGTGCGAGAACTTCCTGGGAGTGGTCCACCCGCCGTGCTGACTCGAGCAGGTAATCGACCAGGCCCAGAAGCAACAAAACAAGAGCCAAGAGGACCAAGGCAGGCCAAATCGTAGCCCGGCGCAGGATTTGTCGAAACGATACTTCTTCCAACGACCGTCCCGGGAGCAACAACTCCCAGGCACCTGCCTGTTTGATCGCAGTTAACGCCCCGATCAGAATGTAAACTCCACCAAGGTACTGCGCCGCGCGTGCCGTCCAGCCGAGCACGCTCCCATGGACCATCTGCAAAAGGAGTCCCAATGCTCCGATGGCGACCAGGCCCAGCCCGATGGAGTACCACTGGAGGAAAGGCGAAGGGGTTTGAAGGTGCCTCGACCACAAGAGGGCCGCCGCGGTAGCAAAGGCGGCCATTGATATGAGCAGCACCAGCCGCCGAAAGGGCGTGCCGCCTTCCCCCTGGATGAAAAAAAACGGCAGCCAGCCACGGGCCGTCAACAGCCAAATCAAACCGACCGTGCAGGCTGCGGTAAGATATGCGGCCAGCAGCGAGCGGTGCCTGGAACGAACCGCGGTGGCTCCCAAAAGGCTCCAAAGAACCCCACCCAAATGCAAGAGCGCCGAGCCCAGTACGCCCGTGTTGTGGATGGTGATGTTGTAATTTCCGGTGTGGCCGCCAACGGTCGCTGCGAAAGCGGAACCGCCCCACATCAGCATGGCACAACCCATCATGGCTAGCCCGCCCTGGCCATGCTTGAGAAAGCTCCAGCCTGCGAGGATGACTATGAAGAAAGAGACGAGAGAGGTGAAGACTAAGTTCAACCCCAAGAGGACCGCCGCCGATTCATAGGAGTGGCTCGACCCGGTTTGCCACAATACCAGAATAGCCAATAGCAGCAACGGCACGGGAAGCCAAACAAGCTTCGCAGCGCTGGATTTTGTGGTAATGCTCACGCTGGGGCGCTGTGTCATTGATGATAGGCGGAGCCAGGAAGGCTTTTCCAAAAAGGGTCACCTGCAACCGCCAACGCGCCACTCCGAACGCGAGCCGGCGGGTTGGCTGCCAGTTTTTCTATGCGGTGCTTGGGGTTTACTTGGGTCATTGTGGAAAAGCGCCCGCATCCAATCCGCTCCCAAGCCCCGGAGCGATTGGAGAATAATTTGTATCGAGCCAATATGATTTCAGGAGCGATACCATTCTCACAAGTTCATCCGGATCTCTTGGCTTCACCAAGTAAGAATTTACTCCCAAATCGTAAGCTTCGGCTACATCCCGTTCATTGGCCGATGAGGTCAGGATGACGACGACGGCTAATCTCCCGTTTCTGCTGTTTCGAAGCCACCGCAGGACCTCCGTGCCCCTGCACCGCGGAAGGTTTAGATCAAGGATTATTAAGGCGGGTAGCGGACACTTCACGCCGTTTTCGAACGGCTGAAGACCCGAAATGTAATCGATTGCCTCCTGGCCATCACGTGCGATCTGAAGGGGATGGGAGATCCCTGCCTTCTCCACCGCGCGCTTGAAAAAGAACACGTCGTTCTCGTCATCCTCCACCAATAGAATGGGTTGTTTCATTTGGGTTTTACGGCAATGCACCCATCGATCTTCAAAAATGCAGCTTTAGGTATCCGCGAAGGAATAGCACAAGAAGCACCTCGATGAATGGCTGTGCTGAAAATATTAGTTCTCCGAAATCTGCTCCTCAAGGTAAAATTACCGCTCGCGCTGACGGCCAAGCCAGAATCAGCCGATGCTTTCAGTCAAAACCCCATGATCAACCACTTTTCACAGTGTTTGGACCACTTGTGTTTAACTAGGATGGATTACCAAAACGCGGAAGCGATGCAGGAACTGCAAAAGCGATCAGGCGGGCAAGCCGATTTTCTTAGGGGGCTCGTTGTGACGTATCCAATAATCACCAAGGGATTTAACCATCTCGGCCAGTTTCTCGGGTGTCGGGGGTTTGACGAGGTAAGAATTAGCGCCCAAGCGGTAAGCGGTATCGACGTCGGAATCCTCGCGCGAAGCCGTTAAAACAACCACCAGCATGGTTTCCAACTCGGGCCGGTGGCGAATCCACTCCAGAACTTCCAAACCCGGAACAAAGGGGAGCCTCAGGTCCAAAAGAACCATGAAAGGGAGCGGGTGCAGAGCGCGATCGATATATTTGCCTACCCCTTGCAAGTAATCCAAAGCCTGTTGGCCGTCTTCGGCAACCTGCATGGGGTTGGAAATGTTCGACCTGCGGACAGCCTGACGCATGAGGAACACATCGTCCTCATTGTCTTCGACCAACAGAATTGTTTTCAACATAAACCTCTAGCCTGAGCTTAATTCTACCCAGAAACGGCTGCCTTTGCCAAGCTCGGATTCGAGCCCCACGGTCCCCCCCATTTTTTCAACCGCTTTACGAACGATGCTTAGACCGATTCCAGTCCCATCGTAGTCCTTGCTGTGGTGGATTCTTTCGAAGATGCCGAAAATTCGCTTTTGATCCTTGGGGGCAATACCAAGGCCGTTGTCCTTGACCCAAAGCCGGATAAACGAGCCGCGCGGTTCGCTCCAGATAGTGACGGCCGGCTTTTGACCAGGCGGAACAAACTTAACGGCATTACCCACTAAATTGGAGAGGACCTGGGTGAGCGAAGCTTCATGGGCCAGAACTCTTTGCAAGGGCTTTCTGAGGACAATGTTCGCGCCGGGCTCCTGGAAGGATGGATATTCCTGGATGATGTTCTCCATTAAGTCATCCAAGTTCACAGAGACCAACGTGATTTTGTCTTTTGAGACACGGCTATAGGTCAGAATATCCTGAATCAGGTTGTCCAATCGGTTGGAGGCTCGAACTATTTTCTTTAGGTACTGCTGGGATTCGGGAGGAAGGACGGAGGAGTCATTTTCGATGAGGTAGGCAGCGTAGCCCTGCATCGCCCGCAGGGGGGCGCGCATATCGTGGGAGATGCTATAAGAAAAGGCTTCCAGTTCGCCGACCATTTCAGAAAGCCGGGCGGTGCGCTCCTCGACCCGTTTCTCAAGATCGTGGGCGTGTTCCTTCAATTCCCTTTGGGCCTGATGGAGGGCCAGACTGCTGGCTTGAATCTCCCCGAGCATTTCATTGAAAGCTTCGGTAAGGAGGCCAATTTCATCATTACTTGTTTTGACGGCGCGGACGGAGAAATCCTTCTGCTCGGAAATGGTTTGAGCGGTTCCGGCCAATTGGAGGATGGGTTCGGAGATAAGCCGTTGAAAAACGCCCGAAAGGAAAACCGCAATAGCACCTGCTCCGACGATGACGGTTAAAACAACCGAACCATAAATGAACAAACGATTCCACAAGCCGCGCAGGTCCTGACGGACATAGAGGGTCCCAACCACTTTGCCGCCTTCAATGGCGGGCTGAACAACCACCAGGTTTTGTTTGTGGAACTTGACGCCGGCAGGTTCAGGCCGATTGGGGAAGGACCTCGGCGGAAGATTCGTAGGATAAATGGCGTAAAGGTGTCCATCCGCTTTGTAGAGGCAGGCTGCTTCAATTTCCGGTTCCGCCTTGAGGCCGGAAAGGATTTCATTGGCAACTCTGGGGTCGTCGTACATCAAACTCGTGGTGGCATTGGCCGCGATGATATCCGCGAGGGTGCTCAAATTCTTTTCGGCTGTTTTTCGGTAAGAGATAACCTCAAAGGTCATGAGAACGGCACAGGCAATGATCAACACAGGCAGGCTGGTGAGCAGGATGCTCCGAACCAGTTTCTGTTTGATGGGTTTATCCTGAAAGGCCATGGGATTTTAGGTTTTGGAACGCTCCACCTCCGAGACCCTGAGCAGCTTGGAACTAATGCCCAGGCCTGGCTGCTTCACTGAGTCGAGGTTGATTCGGAGTTTAATCTTGTTTTCTTCATTGGTGAAAAAGCGAACCATGCCGCCCCGCCGGGCAAAATTGTTGATGTCCGAGACGGTTAAAATCGGCAGTTCCTTGAGCTGAGAGACGATGCGATCGACGTTGTCCTCCTCGCTTTGGCAGACAAAAAGAATGTGCGCCTTTTGAGCGGCGCGGACACTGGTGAACCGTTTCACAATTATCTTACGGCCGTTGACAGTCTCACCGCGCACGACATTGTCCAGGATCTCGCGAAACGGATCGCGCCCCAGAATTCCGATGACGATTGGGTCGTTGGGAGCGTTGAAGGAGCCAGGGGGCCAATCAACAAATTGAGCCAGATTGAAAAGCAGAACTGCCTTGACCGCGTATTCTCGAGAAAGCCCCTGGGCATTGGCAGCTTTTTGCGAAAACAACTCAAAAACGAGGAGGAAGCAGCAGATGGTTCGAAAAAGGCGATGAGGGCGAGGCGATCCCGAATTCGAGAGCGAATTCGGTGCGAGCTGAACCACATTTTTATTATTAATGCCCAATGATGTCACAAACGCCTGGTCATTTACTTAACATAATCACATCTCGCTCCGGCCGCCGGGCCCAAGCGGGCGTCCTGATTGTGCAACAGGATTCCACGGATGACCCATTCCTGATCCCGTGAAGAATAGCAGCCAATACGCCGATCCAAAGATAAAAGTGATGAACCCTCTCAACGGGGAGGAACCACCTAAGGTTACTCGCCATTCGCCAACAATGCTGGACTGTGCCCCTACCATCGGAAGGCTAGTTTAGCGTAGACGCTGCGAACGATTTGTTCCTGAGTGGGTCCTGCAAATCCGGATTCCGGGTGGCGGTCGTGCAAGAGATTTTGGCCCACCACGGACACCTCAATGTTTTTGGTGGCGTGCCAGCCGAGCCGGAGGTTGAGCTCGGGGTAACTTGGGATGATCCCTGGGGTGCTGGCGTTATTATTGTGGACCGTAGCGACCCAGCGGAACAGGGAATCAAACTCCCATCGTCCGGGTAGATCGATGGAGGAGCGGAGGAAAATCTGATGCTTTGGATCGGCCGTTTCCCCCAAACCATTGGCAAAATCTCCACCAGGACCCACGTGGATATGCTCCAGGAGCAAATCATAACCTGCGTGCAGTCGCCACCGTTCAAGGACCTGATAATCCGAGCTGAGCTCAAAGCCATAGGTTTGCGCTTCGAGATTATTTTGAAACGTGAATGGCAATGCTCCACCGCTGCCGAGATTGAGGCTCCGGAGGTCGCTGTAATCGTTGTAAAATGCAGAAAGCGACGCAGAAACCTTTGCAACCAGTTGAGCTCGATAGCCGAGCTCGTAAGCAATAACGGTTTCGGATTTAAAAGTGGAATTGCCCACGAGTAAGCTTCCGTAAATCGGGTTTGGGTCGAACAGATCGCGATCGTACCGAGAGGGGGTTCGGACGGCCCTTGAAACCGCTCCCCAGACCATTTGCTTTTCGGTGGGCTTCCACTGCAAGCGAACATTCGGCTCGTACTCCAAACCCGTGTAGTCATTGTGCTCAATCTTTGTGCCGAGCGTCAGGGAAAGCTTTTCATGGAGCTTGATCTCATCCTGGAGAAACGCACTGAACAAGTTTTGATCCAGAGTTCCCGGCAGGAATGCGAGGAGCGGGGATTGCTTTATAACATCATGCGTAAAGCGGTATTCTCCTCCCCAGACGAGCAGGTTCCGCTCACCAATGGGAAACCGATGTTGGAAATCCAAGTCGAAAGTATCGAGGTCATCATTCAGGCTCCCGGCTGGGATCGTTCCAGAGGACTGAAAAGGAGCTTGGAGGTGAGTTCGATCGTAATAAGCTTTCAGGCTCATTTCGGTCTCCTCGGCAAAGGTGTGCGTCCAACGTCCCAGCGCATGCGCGCCGGCACTATTCCCCGTAAACCGGGGACTCCCCTGCCCGCCCGGCACAACGTCATTCTCCCCGCCAAAACCTCCGCCTTCCAAGGTCATGACGTTACCCTCCATTGCATAGGAGTCGATGCGAAAGCCTCCTTGCCCCCGGTTCCACGAGTCCTGTGCACTTTTGCCGTTGGCGAAATCCTCGGCTCCCCGATCAAAATATTTGCCGTAAACGCGGTAGTAAACATTTGAGCTAATGGTGCCGCCATAACGAAGCCCAACAAAATCGTGCAGCCAAGTTCCTCCGCCGGCCTCCGCGTAGAGTCCCTGGGTGTCCCGGGCACTCCGTGAAACAATGTTGATGACGCCGTTAACCGCATTCGCGCCCCAGAGCGCACCCCCGGGCCCACTAATGACTTCAATCCGGTCAATATCTTCCAGCAGGTAATCCTGCATGTTCCAGATGACGCCCGAAAAAAGCGGTGAATAAATGGTTCTGCCATCCATCAACACCAGCAATTTATTTCCCACCGAAGAATTGAATCCGCGAGCACTGATGGCCCAACCCGATGAATTTAACTGGGCGACGTAAAGGTTATCCGCGAGGCGCAACGCTTCAGGAAGGCTGGTGGCCCCAGACCGGCGGATTTCGTCCTGCGTGATTACGTCAATGGCAGCGGCAGCATTCCTAAGGGGCTCGGGGCGTCGTGCGACTGAGGTGACCTCCTGGTTCATCAATTCCTCCAAAGACATGCCCTTATATTTTGCGACGAGCGCATCGGTTTTGTTGCTATTGCTCCCCACTTCCGCCGGGATTCCGGGTTGTTGGAGAGGCTCGTCAGCCACCAGGTTGCCCGTGAGCAGCGCGCTGAAGGCAAGGGCGACGCTCAGGGCATGTGCCACTTTCTTATAACTTTTATCGGCCGAGACTGACCGCTGGGGAAAGGCTTGGGTGCCATCTCCGCCAGTCGGCGACCGATTTGGGTCAGCAAGTGGGCTCATTAAGGTCGGGCATTCTAGAAAGTTCTCCCAAGACCAGCATGGGGTATTTACCCCAGGCTGGCGACGTCTCCGCGTCTCGTGCCTGACGCCATCTTTTCGAATCGGTCCACCTCCTGGCAAGCCGCTGCCGACCAGGCCGGTTCTCCTGAGAGACGCCCACGATTTCAAAAGAACAATGTCAGCTTCAGACTGGTGCAAGGAAAGGCCAGAAAACTGCCGGCCATGTAGCGGCATTCACCTTGTCTTCCACTTCCGATCCAACCAAGCGCGGAACCCACCTGGTTGAGGCTGGAACTGGAACCTCGTTTAGTCGTCGAATCGGGCGAGGTGTCAGGTGGACGGTGCAAATAAACCGCTGCGTCCGGGACGTTTCATCACCTCGCCGCAGTTACCTGGGGCCAGCTTGGAACCCGTGAGCACGCTCACAGTGACACCTGCACCACCCTTTGATCCGCTTGTTTAGTCCAATAAACTGGTGACTTTCATTTTCACCGCGTCGATCAAACCCAGGTCAGTCAGCTTCAATTCTGGAACGGGGGACAAGCTCAGGAATGACAAAGCCATGGAGGGAGCCTCCAGCAGGCACGCAAGCGCCCCGCCCACGCTCCCGATTGGATGGTCAGCGCCCCTTCTAAGCCGGAGCTCGCTCTTCCGGGCTTTTCGGGGATGAGGATTCGATCATCTTCGGGTCACTTTTTCTGCCAAAGTATTCTGCACGGCAGGCACTTTCGCATCCGCCCGTCAAGCTGTTCTGCAGTCCCGCTCTTCAGGAAATTCCTTGTGCCACGTTTTTCTTGACTCTTTGCCTTCTGTATATACCGTTCGGTATGTCCAATGGATGGACTGGCGCGTCCAATGACATGATGACAAATACAGGTGATTGCAAGGATTGGTGCACGGGTTTGCTAATTTCGTTGGCTGCGCTTGCTAAAATCATGCGACAGTCGCCCAGGACTCAGCTTAAGCCGAATGTTGCCGCCCAAATTGTTGCTCCTTCAAGTCAGCCGGTGAAATTCGACCACCCAGGACGGCGTAAACCGCCTGTCCGCCGGTTGTTCCGAAAGGTAAACGATGACCTGACTCGTCCTCAGAACACCGCCGCCTTCAGTCGCCCCGAGCCCCGGACCAAGCCCCTCATCGTTCCTCAGGACCCGATTTGAGGCTTTTTCTATTGTCCCTGACCAAAGGCTATTTCACGCTCGCGGGTGCTCACCTTGATCCGGTCTCCAAGCTTGAATTCGCCTTCCAGAACTCGCCTTGCCGATTCTGCCACTTGAAAAATAAACTCTCCTTCCGATAATTATTGTCAAAATGGCTCAGCATCCACTGGAAATGGGCAGCTTCAGTAAAAGCACCACGCTTCGCCCGGTCGTGCTAATGATTAATTTCCCATCCGCTCGCTAAAAAAGAATGTCCGATTTCCATCCGGGCGCAGATTAATAGAGCAGATGGCTGAAGTGAACGATTTTGAATTGCTGACCGAGTACGCCAAGCGGGTGTCGGAAAGCGCATTTACTACTCTCACCCAGCGTTATGTGCATCTTGTTTATTCCGCAGCACTACGCCAGGTGCAAAACCCCCACCTTGCCGAGGAAGTCACTCAGGCTGTCTTTATCAACCTCGCCAAGAAAACGCACACGTTTCGGCAGGGCGTCGTTCTTTCCGGCTGGCTCCTGCGGGCCACCCGTTACAAAGCTTCCAACCTCCTGATCAGCCAGTCCCGTCGCCTCCATCGCGAACAACAAGCCGCCCAAATGGAAACCACCCCTTCCGAATCCCCTTGGGAACAAATTGCTCCGTTCCTGGACGAAGCCATGGCTCACTTGGTGAGAAAGACCGAAACGCGCTCGCTCTCCGATTTTTTGAGCAAAAGCCGTTCAAAGAAGTGGGGTTGGTCCTGGGCATCGATGAAGACACGGCTCGCAAACGGGTTTCCCGGGCCGTGGACAAATTACGCCGGTTCTTCTTCAAGCGTGGGGTAGCTTTGTCCGCCCTTACCCTTGTGGGTGTACTTTCGGCGAATGTCGTTCAAGGGGCTCCTGCGGCTCTTGTCAGTTCCGTGGCTGCAACAGGGCTGCTGAACGGCACCGCTTCTACTCCCGCACTCATTCAAACTACGCTCCAAGTAATAGGCTGGGCCAAGCTTAAAACCGCCCTGCTGGCTGGCTCCGCAGTCTTCTGCGTCACTGGCATAGTGGCCATCACCGCGCTGCAACTTTTAGCCCAGTCGCAGCCTGCGGTGTCGGGATTAAGGCTCAAGCTGCCTGTGGGAACTCACGCAGAATCCCTGGGTAGTTTTTACAAACGGCCCCGATTGAAGAACGTGGATATGGAGAGTTTTCATCCTTGGCTGACTTTTACAAAGCCAAAGAAATAATGGGACGAGTGGAATTCATCCCTGCCCAAGCGCGAGCCGCCCTCTTCGTGCGGCAGAAGGCGTTCCACCGCGTTCTCTGACTAGTTTAGTTAGAATCAACACGTCGACGTCTATTCTCTAAATCGACCGTCGGCGGTAACGATTTCCCAATCATTCGGTTTTGCCCCGGCAATGATGAAGCGGTCGAAAGGATTGTCGTGGAGCTGTCGCAATTCCGCCGCCGCCACGCAGACATCCAGACTGAGAGGAAGGACGCTCAGACCGGGGGTCCTTCCAAATCGCACCTCATGATTTGGGTGGAGTCTCCGACCGGCGGGCGCTCTCTAACAGAATGTTCATCAAAACGTCACTTTCCATTTCACAGGTTTTATGGTAGACATACTGCGCATTACACCCACGCTATGAAGTGCCTGACGTTCCTCTCGGCTCTGCTTTTTCTTTCGATCCTGGCCGTTCCGGCCTCGATGACCATAACGCCGTGGATGCCTTTGTACAAAGGGGTCGATCACGCCATTGGCACCAATTTCCCAGACGCCGTCAACAGCACCTTGCAGGTTGTTCATTGCATTCGTGTGAACCTGCAAGACCCGGAGGTGGCCCTTTTTACCACGCCCCGCGCGCCAGCTTACCAGCCACAATCCCGCGAGACGTTGAACGCAAGCATCACCACTTTCATTAAAACCTACGGCGTGCAGGTCGCGATGAATGCAAACTTCTATAACGTCTTTCCTGGTGGGAGCGATCCCAGCTCGGAAGGCCTCCCCTCCGAAATTTATGGCTTGTCGATTTCGCGAGGTCAGGTGGTCTCAGCCATGGACACCGGACCCGACAGCAATAATCGCACGGCCGCCTTGATGTTTACCACCAACAAAACTCCCGTAATGGTTCATCACAACACGCTGCCCGGGACAAATACCGATGGAATCTACACTGCCATCTCGGGCTTTTACCCGGTGGTCTCCAACGGAGTCAACGTGGGCGGTTGGGCCGTCACCGCTTACCCGGACAATACGATCCATGGCCTCCAGCCGCGGAGTCTGGCCGGGCTTTCGCAAGATCGAAGATACCTTTTCATGATCACCATTGACGGACGGCAGTCTGGATACTCCGACGGCTCTACTGACACCCAGAGCGGCGATTGGGCGTTGGCCCTCGGCGCTTGGGATGTGATGAACATGGATGGGGGTGGATCAACGGCGCTCTACATGGCGGATTGCGCCGGGAACGGCCTGGCCATTAATCATTCCAGCTTAATCGCTAGTCGCGGCCATGAGCGTTACATTGGCGACCATTTTGGCGTCTTTGCCAAGCCTCTCTCGGACCAAATCAATGACGTGAAAATTATAACCACTGACACCACTGCCAACCTCACGTGGACAACCACGACCCCAACGGCTGTCTGGATTGATTACGGCTCAAGTTCAAGCTATTCAAAAAGCACTGTTTCCAACGCTACGTTGGTGACAAAACATGTAGCGACGCTGACGGGACTGGGGGCCAACGCTACGTGTTATTACAGAATCAACGCGAAAGGTCCTAGTGGGCTGAGCAGCGCATCCTGTTCCTTCGTAACTTCCAACGTCGTGATCGGGACTGCTTCGCTTCTTTTTAATCAAACCAAGCCTTGGAAATACTACTGGACCAGCCTTGATGGCGTTAATTGGACTGCACCTGGTTACGATGATTCCGGGTGGGCCGGACCGGGTGCGGGCCTCCTTTATATCGTGGCCATCGCGCCAAGTCCGGGTTATGATTCCGTGCCGTACATCGCGCCGCGAACGACCCTTCTCCCGTCAGACCCGGGCAACATCGACACCAATGGACATACCCGGCCTTACCCGACATACTATTTTCGAACCCATTTCACGATGACTAACGCGATCGCTAACGCAAGCCTCACTTTCTCAAACAACATCGATGACGGCGCGGTTTTCTACCTGAACGGAAAAGAGCTCAATCGGGTTCGGGTGACAAATCCCGCCCCCTTATACACGACACTGGCCAGCGGTCCCCCATGTAGCACCATGGCCGCTCCATGCACCGGCAATGCCTGCACGAATTGCCCGGATGTATTCACCATTCCCGCCAGCGCTCTGACCAACCTGGTCCAGGGGGACAATCTACTCGCTGTAGAAGTTCACAACTATAATACTCTCAGCGGAGACATCGTGTTTGGTTCGGCTCTCTACGTCAATGGGGCCGCTCCGAGTCCCCAGCTCAATCTGCTCACCTCGGAAGGCACCTTGAATTTGTGGTGGAATGGCAGCGGCTACAAACTCCAGCGGGCCACCCGGTTCGGTCCCAGCGGAGGCGATTGGATCGATGTGCCCGGCCCGGTAACCAGCAGCCCTTACACCATTGCAAACTTCCCCAGCACCACCTTTTACCGGTTGGCAAACTGAGGCTGAGCGAAGCCACTCCCGCTCGAGCAACTCACGGGCTTACCACCTGGTCCCGCAGCCCTGCTCAAACCAAGGACAAACACCCTTGCCGTGGAGGTTCACCCAGCTTCAGGATCGAGCCCGGACCTGAGCTTTGATCTGGATCTGGTTGCCTTTGCGCCAGAACGCGCCGAAATTGTATCCATGAAACGGGCGACCAACGGGTTCTTAGAATTGAAAGTGGTCGGGCCTGCGGCTGCCGTCCTGGCGGTGGAAGCCACGGACGACTTAAATTCCTTTTCGGGAATTGGGACAGTGATGATAACGAATGGCGCGCGTTTATTCCTGGATGTGGGATCGACCAACCATGCACAGCGCTTTTATCGATTGAGACAGTAGCGTGTCATTTGGCTATGGAATCCGTTAAAATTGGTTTGCGAGCCACGGCGATAGGCATGGCGACCAATGTTGCACTGGCGGGTGTTAAGATTGGGGCCGGGGTATTTGGAAATTCCTATGCCTTAATTGCTGATGGAATCGAATCCACTGCGGACATCTTCTCTTCCTTCGTGGTGTGGAGTGGGTTGCGCATTTCCGATTTGCCGCCTGATGAAAACCACCCTTATGGTCATGGCAAAGCGGAATCGATTGCCGGCATCATTGTTTCACTCATGCTCCTTGCGGCGGCCGTTTTGATTGCGATTCAAAGCATCCGAGAAATCGTGACCCCGCACCATGCTCCTGGATGGTTCACTCTGCCAGTACTGGCAGGCGTCATCGTCACCAAGGAGTTTCTTTTTCGTCTTGTTTTCAAGGCGGCGGACTCCCTGGAGAGTACATCGTTAAAGGGAGATGCGTGGCATCATCGTTCCGATGCCCTCACTTCGGCCGCGGCCTTTATTGGTATCTCCATTGCCTTGATTGGCGGAAAGGGCTACGAGAGCGCAGACGACTGGGGCGCGCTGGCTGCCTGTGGTGTCATTGCCTTTAATGGTTTGCGGATCCTGAAGCCTTCCCTGGACGAAATCATGGATGCGAGCGTCCCCGGTGAGGTGAAAACGCAAATTGAAGAAATGGCCAGCGGTGTGTCCGGGGTGGTTCGCGTTGAGAAATGCCGTGTCCGAAAAAGCGGCTTGGGTCTTTACGTGGATATTCACGTGCACGTTCTTGAGAACTTGACGGTGCGCCAAGGCCATGAGATTGCGCACGAGGTCGTTCGGTCTTTGAAGAGCTCCCGCTTGCGGGTCAAAGATGTGGTGGTGCACGTGGAACCGGCTGAACTCGACAGGAAGTAGCACGTTGGTGAAATAAACGGCGACAACGGCTATTTCAATGACCAGGCAGAACGCTTCGAATGAGTCCCCGGACGGGAAAAACCTCGCTGTGCTCGTCAGCGGTGGTGGCGGACCTTGACGGGGTGAAACCCCCATTGATTTAATTTTTTCCGCTCTTCATTATGTTCTCACGATTAACTCTTGAAGTCTGCTTTCGCGGCCTTCGAGATTTAAGGGCGAGGACTGTTTACCTCGCCCATTTTGCTTTCGCGAGCCAGTCGCCCAAAGCAGCGTGGAATCCCACCGGCCGTAATTCTTTCGGTGCCGTCCTTGCGCATGCCAGGGGGTTCAACAGTTGATCAGGAGCTCCGACGCTCACGAAAATCCGGCTGTCGGGAATCAAAACCTGGATACTTCTGCCGTGTTGCCATCGGGCAACTTAACCCCACCCAAAGTTAAGTTTCCTTGATCATCTGCCCGTGGATCTCGGTGGTGAGCTTCTGCACACGTTCGGCCAGCTCC
>JAQGOV010000167.1 GCA_028293425.1 Verrucomicrobiales bacterium | reverse complement strand
AAGTAGCACGCCATTTCGGCGACTTGGTGGCCGCACATCCTGGCAGTGATGAAGAAAAAGCGGCATGGATGTTCCGCCGCACTTTGACCCGACCGCCGCAATTATCCGAAACCCAAAAGCTTGTGGCCTTTTTGCAAACTCAGCGACAGCGATTGATGACGGGCGAACTGAACGCGGAACAACTCGCCCCGGGGGAAAAGAAAAACGCGGTGGAACGGGCGGCTTGGTTTACGGTCGCTCGCGTTGTTCTCAATCTTGACGAAGCTATCACGAAGAACTAAATGAACTGCCAATCACACTTGTTCGAAGGGCGCGGCACTCCGTTAAGCCGCCGCTGGTTCCTGCGGGAGTGCGGAATCGGTTTGGGGAAAATCGGTTTAGCCGCGCTCCTCACCGAGGCCTGGTCCTCGAAGTCACAGGCGGCGGCCGCCGAATTCCGAAATCTCCTGGCGCCCAGGCCGGCCCATTTCCCAGGAAAAGCGAAGGCGGTAATCCATCTCTTCATGGCAGGGGCTCCTTCACAGCTTGATTTATTCGATTCCAAGCCTGAACTGGCCAAATACGAGGGCAAGCCTCTCCCCGCATCCGTGATCGGAGGCCAGCGGTATGCTTTCATCCGATCCGACGCGGCAGTCATGGCTCCCCGATTCAAATTTAAGAGATACGGGCAGAGCGGCTCGGAGCTGAGCGAGATGCTTCCGCATATTGGTAGCATCGCCGATGACATCTGCCTGATCAAATCAGTCACGACGGATCAGTTCAACCACGCGCCGGCGCAGATTTTCTTCAATACTGGATTTTCTCAACCGGGCCGGCCTTCCATAGGATCGTGGGTGACGTATGGCCTCGGGTCCGAGGCGAAGGACTTGCCCGCTTTTGTCGTTATGAGCACCGCTTCCGGAATTAGCGGCGGCGCCGCGAACTGGGCCAGCGGCTTTCTTCCCACCACCTACACAGGCGTCCGATTGCGCAACCAAGGGGACCCAATCCTCGATGTGGCCAGCCCTGGCGGGGTAGACAGCCGGTTGCAACGCGACACTCTGGATCTGGTGCGAACCCTGAATGAGCAACAGTTGGAAACCCTGGGGGATCCAGAAATTTCAACGCGCATCAACTCCTACGAAATGGCCTTCCGTCTCCAGACCAGCGCCCCGGACCTGATGAACCTGACGAGCGAGAGCAAGGCTACTTTGGAAATGTACGGGTGTGATCCAGCTAAACCTTCATTCGCGCGCGCCTGCCTGCTCGCCCGACGAATGGTGGAGCGCGGTGTGCGTTTTATTAATATTTACCACGAAGGCTGGGATGCCCACAGCGATTTGGTGGGAAACCATACCAGCAACTGCAAAGCCACGGACCAGGCCAGCGCAGCTCTGGTGAAAGACTTAAAACAACGCGGGCTCCTCGATTCGACCTTGGTCGTTTGGGGTGGAGAGTTTGGGCGCACGCCGATGGTTGAAACAAATCCGAGTCTCGGTCGCTCGATGGGCCGGGATCATCATCCCCAGGCGTTCACCATTTGGATGGCAGGCGGCGGCGTTAAGCCTGGTCTAAGCTACGGCGCCACGGATGATTTGGGATTTCACGTGGTGGAAAACCCAGTGCACGTACACGATGTGCAAGCCACGATCCTGCATTGCCTGGGCCTTGACCACGAAAGGCTCACCTTCGATTTCCAGGGAAGGCGCTTCCGCTTAACCGACGTCCACGGGCACGTGGTAAAAGACATGCTGGCTTAGCCCTCACGGGCTCGCAGCACAGCTCACAAATGCTCCAGTAACCGGTGCAATTCGGCATCCGTGTTATAGAAATGCGGCGAAAGCCGGATGTAACGTTGTCCTGATCGGCTGGCGCGCAAGGAGACGATAATGTTCGCCTCCTTGAGCTTGGTATGAAGCCCAGGTAGATCCGCGTCCGGCTTGTAAAATGTCACGATGCCACTCGCGTTTGCCGGCGCAGCGTCGGCCTGGAGCACGGTGTAGCCCTTCTCTTGCAAAGCCGGTATCAGCAAGGCCCGTTTCCGTAAGAGTTCGGCCGCAATATTTTCCACCCCCAATTCCAGGAGCAACTCCAGCGAAGCCCGGAGCCCAACAATTCCCAGGAGATTGTGAGACCCTGCCTCGTAGCGCCGCGCGTCCGGGGGGAAAACAATTTGCTCCTGTGCGACGTAGTTCGGGCAACGCACATTGTGCCACCCAAAAACAGTGGGACGCAGCCGCTCCTGCAGACTCTTCCGCACGAACAGCACTCCCGCCGCGCAAGGCCCGAGCAGCCATTTATGCGCGTCAGCCGCCAGGTAATCGACATGTTCCACCGTCGTGGGAAACGCCCCTAAAGTCTGAATCGCATCCACGCAAAACGGAATCTTGCGTGCTGCCAGTCCGCGCCCGATTTCTTCCAGATTGATCCGATAACCGGCCAGGAAATGACACGAAGCCAGCGCTACCAATCGCGTGTTTTCATCCACCTGCCCAATCACATCAATTAAGCGGATTCGGCCGAGGTCTCGGATGTTCATGAAGCGCACTTGGATTCCCTTTTCCGCCAGGGCCATCCATGGATAAACGTTGGAAGGGTAATCGTCGAAATAGACCAGGATGTTGTCACCTTTTCGCAGCGGCAAACCACCGGCAACAAGGCTCAACCCCAGCGATGTGGGTCCGACCAGTGCAATTTCTTCCGGCTGCGCGTTCAGTAGCCGGGCAAAAAGCTTTCGCGTCGTCATCAACTCACCTTCAGGAAAGGCATCCTCCTGATCTCCTTCATTGCAGGCAGCGGTATACATGCTGATTGCCTCGGTCACCCTGCGAGGCAAAGGACAAACTGCGGCGTGAGCGAGGAAAATGGAATTCCTGGCCACTGGAAATTCGTGCTGGCGCAACTCCTCATTCGACAGAATTTCGGACAAAGTCATAGACGAAAGTTAGGTCAAGCTATCACAACTCTAAAGCGAAAAGTCCACGAGCTCGGCTCAGAAGTTAATGGCCTTGTTCACCTCGGCGAAGTATCCCATGTAAAAGGAAATGATTTTCCACGCGATCATGAAAACCACCAGGAAATAGACAAGCTTCGGCAGCCACTTTGAAAAAGCGCTGAGCTTGCGTGAAGCTTCCTCCTGAAACATGCCTCGCATTCGTTTTAGGGACTCCTCAAGCTGTCCGGAAATTTCCCCCGTAGCGTAAAGATGCACGAAAGTTTCGGGAAACGCTGAACTCGTGGCTAATGCCTCCGCGGGAGTCTGCCCGGCCAGCACCGACGGTTTCATGCGCGCCACCTGTTGTTTCAATAAAGGAGAACCGCTCGCGGCCGCGGCCAAGTCCCACGCTTCAATAATGTTTACGCCCGCGCTCAACAACGCCTCCAACGCGGCCGAAAGACGTGCCAGCGCCAGGTTCCTTTTGGCAGAACCTAAAAAAGGAACAGCATGCAGCAGCCTCTCGATCAACGCGCGCCATTTTTCCCCATGCTCCTGCCGGGTGGCCACCAAAATCACGAAAACCACCGCATACACCGGAATCAGGATCCCAAATGTTTTTGCCAGGTAGGGAGCGATTTGCCCGGTGATAAAAAGTTGCGGAAATGGACTAATAAAAATGGCGAAGTGAAACAGGAAAAACGGGTAGGCTGAATCCGAAAGCATCTGCTTGGCGAGCCGGCTGCGCTCGTTGTAATGCTCTGCCAGCAATTGAAAACAACTCGGCAATCTGCCGCTCTGCTCTCCAGCCTGAACCAGTGCGCCATCAAATTCCGGCATCCAGGTCCCAGTCCGCTTCACTGCTTCGGAAAAGGTGGAGCCTCGGCCGAGTTCATCCAACAGGACGGTGAGCGGCTGCCGGAAAGTTGCGGAAGGAGGACTCCGACGCTGGATTTCCAAGGCCTTGAGCAGCCCTATGCCAGCATTGGTTAGCTGCCCGAGCTGGTGATAAAGCTCAGCGCGGCGGGAAAGCAGGCCGGGTGTTTGAACCAAAGGCATAAGCCCGGCCTCTTTGAAAATTAAACTGCGGCCTTGTCGATCGCTGCCTTGTATTGGCTCTTGCTTCGCAGGCCCACGATTTGTTCGGTCGGCTGGCCATTCTTGAAGAGCAGCACAGTGGGAATAGATGTAATCCGGAACTGATTCGCGAGGGCCTGGGATTCCTCAATGTTGAGCTTGGCCACCTTCGCCTTGCCCGCATACTCGGTTGCAAGTTCTTCGAGCACAGGAGCAAGCATTTTGCATGGGCCACACCATTCTGCCCAGAAATCCACCAGCACTGGAACTGTTGACTTGAGGACTTCTTCGTCCCAATTGGCGTCAGTGATGGTGACGATATTTTGCGATGCCATATACGTTGTATTTACCCGTCTATCTGAAATCCTGAAATTGTTCT
>JAQGOV010000692.1 GCA_028293425.1 Verrucomicrobiales bacterium | reverse complement strand
ATTAGTCATGGAAGCGACTCTAAGAGGATCAAAATGATAAAATGCATGAGCGTATCCTTCACGTCTTTTAAGAATAGTTTCCCAACTTAATCCTGCTTGTGAACCTTCAAGAATGAGCATCTCACACAAATGCCTATCATCATGGACGGGGATTCCCCATTCATAATCATGATATTTAGCGTAGAACTCTTTTCCTGGTTGTCCTCCAAAACAACGTTTTTTTCCATCCTGGCTGATTAGCATATCTATTTTTCTCCAATTATTGGCATGGTTCAAATGAAGGTTACACTTTTGATGGGCTTTGCTGCTTCGCGACAAAGCCCATCAAAAGTGTAACCTTCATTTGAACCAGATAAGTTTTTGAAGAAAAAAGTGACATAGCACTTAATTTTTCTGTATAACGTTTGTTACTTATGCAAACACATACAGGATTAATTGCTATGTCGACATCTATTGATACCCTATTTTCTCAAAAATTGAAAGTTTCTCATGCTGCTCACTCTCTAAATTCTCTCAAACGCCAAGAAATCGGCATTCACGCAATCGGCGGTTACACTCCAATTTCGCACGTTGCAGATCAGTACGGCGTTAGCCGGAAATTCGTTTATCAACAAAAAGAAAAGGCCCTTGCGGGAATAGCAGATGCTTTTGATAAATCGATTTCTGATGGTGGTGAAAAGGTTTTATTCTATATTCCTGTCACGAAAAAATGGCTTATGCAAGTATTGTTAGCACTTATTTTTATATGCCGCGCTTCCTACCAAGGTGTCATCGAATTCTTTCGAGATATCCTCGATTACGATATTTCTAAGGGAACTGTCCATAATGTCGTATATGAACATCTTCAGAAAGCAAAAAAAATCAATCTTGATCAAAACCTTTCTAATATAAAGGAAGGGCTTCATGACGAAATTTACCAAGCGGGTAATCCTGTCTTAGTTGGTTGCTGTGCACGCTCCACATATTGCTATCTACTTAAGCTTGTAGAAACATGCGATGCAAATAGTTGGGGAGTACATCTTCTAGATCTTATGCAAAAACAGGAGCTCTCTCCTGATTTCACTATTATAGATGGTGGAAAAGCCGCGAGAAGCGGTCAAAAGGATGCATGGCCTGATATTCCTGCTCGCGGTGATACCTTTCATGCTTTGAAGCCCTTTTTAGAACTTGTCAATTACTTGGAAAATCGAGCAATGGATGCTCTCAAAAAAGTAGAGGAGCTTAATCATAAAATTGCACACCCAAGAGGCAAGTGGAAAGGTGAGGATAAGCAGGAGGGGTTGCTCCAAAAGCTAATAGAGGCAGAAGGAGCAAGCAAGAAGGCTGTTTTACTTGTCGAGGACTTGACATCGCTCTATAAGTGGCTTAAGAATGATATTCTCTCTCTTGTTGGACCATCATATAAAGATAGGCAAGAACTTCTCAAGTTTGTAGCGGAACAACTGCGCTTACGAGAACCCATGTGTCCGCACAAAATTGAACCAGTGCGACGCTATCTTGAAAACCACAATGATAATCTTTTGGAATTTGTTCCTACAATGGAAATGTGCTTTTACGAAATTGCACAAGAGTTTGAGGTGGCTTTATCGCTAGTTTTAGAGGTTTATCAATTACAAGGTTTACCCTCCTCGAGCCGCAGGCGATGGGAAAAATATACTGCATTGAGGACCAAGCTGGGAGATAAATTTTATTGGGTTGAATCGATGGTGAATAAAGTTTTAGAAGACACTGTCCGCGCAAACTCTTTGGTTGAAAATATTAATAGTAGACTTAGAACGTATTTTACGTTGAGAAGGGAGTTAGGGAATGAGTACTTAGAATTTCTGCAATTTTTCTTAAATCACCGCCGATTTATGAGAAGTGAACGCAAAGAAAGAGTCGGAAAAAGCCCTAAAGAACTACTGACAGGTAAAAGCCATGAACACTGGCTTGAAATGTTAGGTTTTGAGTTGTTTAAGCAAGCTGCATAATCGTTCATAATAATTCTAATCACATTCATACGAAAAACAGGCCTGAAAAGGGGCAGATTCTTGATCGTCTTGTGTTACCCGTTTTTTGCTGTTTTTGAACCACGCCGTTTTTCTTGAGATTTTAGTTTTATTTTAGACGCATTAGGTGACGTTATTGAATTTGGAAGGATGCTCTGACATTTTTCTTTACGTGTTCTTCTAGACAATCTAGAGAAACCTTCATTTTTCAACAACTTATCAATAGCATCTAAAGATATTTCATCTCCTTGAGCATTTAAAACCGACTTAATGTCGATAATAGAAAATTCTTTTTTTCGCAACTCTATGATTTTATCTCTCAATTTATCGGTTTTATGACGAACTTTAGGACCTATTTTTATATCAACAAAGAAGGGATCTACCCCAGAGCATATTTTTTTTTCATAATCGTGCTTTATTTTAATGAGATAAGAGTAGCTTATACCCATGTTTGAAGCAACTTTATCTATTGAAATACCGTCCATAAAATGAGATCGGAGTGCTTCGTAGTATACGTGAGAACGATTTTTTGGATATTTAAAATAATTTTTTATATTCATAATTTAACGATATCATTTAATGAATGAAAAATCAAATGATATTTTACATATTAGCAATATTTTTTCTGAGAATTGTGTATGGACAAGATATGATTATTAAACCGCGAATTAGAAACTATGGTATAGTTCACTAAAAAACGTCCAAGATTTTTAGGAAAACCCCGCTTTTATATTAAAGAAATATAGTTGAAATATACTTATGAACAAATTTAGCAAGAAAATAGAAGAAAAAATCTTGGATAAATCAAATCTGAATGAAAATCCGTGCTAGGCTCGTTTAGAGCCGCATCTATCGATGCTCAGCACATTTTTTACCCTTTATTCTATGAATAACACATTGGTTTTCATAAATAGATTAAAAAATTGTTGAATATTGCAGATGCGGCTCTAAGCGAGCTTAGTAGCCTCCAATATAGGGCTCAGCATACTATCTGGGTA
>JAQGOV010000204.1 GCA_028293425.1 Verrucomicrobiales bacterium | reverse complement strand
TAGAACTCCCGGGAATGGATGCAATCCTGCACCATGACGAATTCGATGTCGTGTACGTCGAGGGCGGTTTCTTCCTTCAGTTCGCGCTGGAGCGCCTGGGCGGAGGTTTCCCCGAATTTAGTTTTCCCGCCCGGAATGCCCCAGAGATCGGACCACTTATGGGTGCGGATCATGAGGACCTCCTGGCGTTGGTTAAAAATCAAAGCGCCCACAGTGACAACCGGGTGCCTCGTTTCCGACGAAGGGCGCACTTCCATTTTATTTCGATCGAGGAGCTCGCGGAGCTCCCCCAGATGCTCGACGATTAGGTCCGGCTCGCTGGCGCGGAGTTGCTCAATACTATTATAACCGGTGAGAACCGCGCAGGAGTGAATGCCACCATGTTTTGCGGTTTCTATGTCGTGCTGCATGTCGCCGACGAGAAGCGTCTCGTCAGGCAGGAGACTATTTTCCGCGAGAACTTCATGGATCTTTGCGCTCTTGTCCCAAACTCCTGCATAGGGGCGATCCAGAAACTCGGAAAAACCTGTGACCTGCGCCTGCACCTTAAAATGGTCATTGTGGACGGAACTCAGAAGGAAGGTCCGGAGCCCACGTTCCCGGCAGAATTCCAGGAAGCGGCGGGCATGTGGCAATTCAACCACGGAGTCCTGCACGGTTTTGAAATGGCCGTGGAACCACTGCTCAAGTTGCGCCATCTCGAGATGAGGGGTATGGCGATCGTAGAACTTTTTAAATGGAAGGCAGAATTCAGCGCGGAACTGTTCGAGAGTGAGTTCAGCCACACCCGCCTGACCAAAGACGTAATTGGTGGCTTTCCAAACGGCGGGAAGGTCATCGACCAACGTGCCTGACCAATCAAAGATGATGTTCCGAATCACCCGGCAAGTTTACTGATGAGATCACCAGAGGCAAACGGATAGGGCATAAAATGCCAAATCCGGAGGTTTTAAGGCGAAATCTTCCGAATCACGCAAGTGGTTCAAGGGACAAGCCTTAATACCGCCGTTTTGGGACCTGTCGGCAGATGAGCCATGAAACTGAAGTGCTATTTCGGGCACGGCAAACTTTCTGCTTAGATGGCTCTTGCGTGCAAAACATAGACTACATCGAAAAGCGGCTTTGGCTTGGGTTTGTGCTGTGGACTCTTTTTTTGGTCCTTTGCGGGTTAATGGTTTAGCCCTCAAGCCCAAGCCAACGTTGCCTTTAAGTGCGATCCTTTGGTGTCAGCGCTGGGATTTTGCGGCTGCCGAATCCGTCAAACACTGACTTCTTCCTCAATTCTTCCGCTCAAACGCACCCTTTCCGATTTGCAACCGTCGGTCAAATGGCGTAAAAATGCCCTTCCCGCAGATGCGGGGATTAATGAAACCCGAAGTCGAAATCTATGATACGACCCTGCGAGATGGCAGCCAGGGCGAAGGCATCAATTTCTCGGTAGCGGACAAGCTCCGCATTGCCGAGCGTCTCGACGCATTCGGCATTCATTACATTGAAGGTGGCTGGCCGGGATCCAACCCCAAGGATATTGAATTCTTTGCAGAAGCAAAGAAGCGCAATTTCAAGAATGCTCGATTAGCGGCCTTTGGATCGACTCGCCGTAAGGACACGCCTGTCGAAAAAGATGACCAGGTCCGGCTTTTGATTGAAGCGGAAACCCCAGTCGTGACGATTTTTGGCAAAACGTGGCTTTTGCATGTGATTGAAGTGCTCCGCACGACGCCTGAGGAGAACCTGGCGATGATTGCGGATACGATCCGCTACCTGAAGAGCAACGGCAAGATGGTCGTGTATGACGCCGAGCACGGGTTTGACGGCTACAAGGACAATGCGGAGTACGCGATGGCAACGTGGCAGGCAGCGGAAAAAGCCGGCGCGGACATCATAGTGTTGTGCGATACCAA
The DNA here is from genome assembly GCA_028293425.1 of Verrucomicrobiales bacterium. Taxonomy (GTDB): domain Bacteria; phylum Verrucomicrobiota; class Verrucomicrobiia; order Limisphaerales; family JAQGOV01; genus JAQGOV01. Next base: position 2,884 of record JAQGOV010000204.1, on the reverse strand, counting down.
TGGGGGCTCGCTGCCCTCCGATGTTGCAGCCATCACAAAGGCAGCGCGCGAGAAGCTCAAATGCCAGATCGGAATTCACACCCACGACGACATCGGCCTGGGAGTCGCAAATGCCCTGACGGCTTTGGAGTGCGGGGCTTCGCACGTGCAGGGCACAATCAATGGTTATGGTGAACGCACGGGCAATTGCAACCTGACGAGCGTGATGCCAAATGTGACGTTCAAGTTGCGGAAGCTGTCGATCCCAGCCAGTGGACTGGTGAATTTAAAAGAGCTGTCACAGTTCGTGGACGAAATAGCCAACCTGAGACATAACCCTCACCTGCCCTGGGTGGGCGCAACGGCTTTTGCGCACAAAGGCGGAATGCACGTGAACGCGGTGCAAAAGGTGGCCCATAGCTTTGAGCATATTAACCCGGAAGTGGTTGGGAATACCCGACGCGTGCTGGTGAGTGACCTTGCAGGCAGGAGCAACATTGTGATGAAGGCCCAGGAACTGGGTTTCGACATCAGCAATGATACGCCGGAGTTGAAGGCGATTCTGAATCGGATTAAAGAGCTGGAGCATGAAGGCTATGAATTTGAGGCTGCTGAAGCCTCGCTGGCGCTGTTGATCAGCAAGATTTTAAAGCAACAGCCTCTGCCTTTTTTGGTGGATGCTTATCATGTTTCGATGAGGCGTGACGGAAAAAACTCTATCTGCGAAGCAACGATCAAGGTGCGGGTCGGGAACGAGGCAGCCCACACGGTAGCTGAAGGGGATGGGCCAGTGAACGCTTTGGATTCGGCCTTGCGCGCGGCGTTGGTGCGATTTTATCCCCAACTCAAGGATGTGCAACTAACGGATTACAAGGTGCGCATTTTGGACTCGGCGACCGGGACTGCCGCTAAAACCCGTGTGCTGATCGAATCCACCGATGGCCATAAGGAGTGGGGAACGGTTGGAGCGAGCGAGAACATTATCGAGGCCAGCCTCCAGGCGCTGGTAGACAGCATGGAATATCGGTTGATGATTTCCTGAGGACCGAGTTTGAATCAATTGGTTTAAAATGAAGGAGCGGCTGAGAGTCAGTCGCTCCTTCTCTTTTTAAAAGTTTGGTCCTGATATTACTTCTTGTTGAATAGACCCTTCACACCCTTTTCCAAAGTGCCGACCGCGTTGGTCCCAATGCCTTTGGCACTGCCGATGGCTTCCTTGCCCATGTTTCCCGCGGCGCTACTAAGCGCCTGAAGGGTCTCTTTAGTAATAGCGTTTAAAACTTTCGAGGTCAGTTCAGCCGGCGTAATACCCTCAGGACCCTGCCCCAGGGCCGTAAAGTGAATGTCGGGAATCGTTACGGAGAGCGTTTGCCCGAGCAGACTAGCATGTACCCTGGCGCCTGAAAGGAGAAAGTCGTCGACCTGGAGTTTGCGAGTCTGACCTTTAGCTTCCTCTTTGTTTTCCGGCTTTTTCTTCTCGGTGCCCTGCACATTCGCGAGGATTTTGCTTAAATTGTTTTCACCGGTAAGGGAGCCTTCGAATGTGATTTCAGGTGCTACTACTTTAACATACCGGATAATCACCTTATCTGCTGTAACGGAACCGGGGACCACCGAAACTCCGATTGAACCAACCTGGATGGCGGAAGAGGTGTTGTAACCTTCTGGGTTTCCAACCATAAAATTCTTCAACTCACCACTTCCGGAGAACGGGGAAATCTTGGCGCTGCCCAGCTTAACGTCGACTTTGGTGACGGCTGGCCCAACCGTCTGCACTCCTTTTTTGACTATGGAATCCAGGAAAAGGAATAGTCCAAGGATGACAAGGACAATGAGGACGACCACGGCCACGATTAAGCGTTTAACCCATTTCATAGGGGATTAGGTTGACCAGTCATTTATCCGCTGTAAAGCGGAGAGTCGCGGTTAAGCAAAGTGGATTAAACTATTGGACATTGCCCGTTGACCATCACGTCCAGCTTGCCATAGGGGAGCATTTCCAGTTTGCTAGTCGGATACCTTTCTTCACTGAAATGAAACAGAATTACCTTGAGAAAAGCGCGCAGGATGGGTCCGAGAAGTTTAAGCGGTTTGTCCTGCTTGTGAGCATATTTCTCGCGAGTGGTTTGGGCAGTTCCACAGTTCGAGCCGCGTCTCCTGATGTCGAAGCCGTTAAAGCGTTGAAGAAACTGCAGCCTGCAGCAGGCTTGAAGGTTGAGCTTTTTGCGGCTGAACCGCTCCTGGAAAATCCGGTGAGTATTTCCGTGGATGAGAAAGGACGGGTCTTTATTGCGGAGACCCACCGTTACAAGGACTCCATTTTCGACATCACTCAGAAGCCGGCGTGGCTGCTGGATGACCTTTCTTTCCGCGCCCCCGCAGAGCGGGCTGCTTTCCTGAGGCGGACGTTTGAGACCAATTTTGCCTTCATGACCAATAGTTCCGAGATGGTCCGGATGGTGGAAGACAAAGATGGCGACGGGCGAGCAGACGTTTCCACCGTGGTGGCAGAAGGTTTCAACGAATCCATTTCAGGAACGGCAGCCGGGGTGTTGGCCAAAAACGGGACCGTGTGGTTTGCGAACATCCCTGATTTGTGGCGTTTGCAGGTGAATGCACAAGGGAAGGCCATCGAAAAGAGGCGTCTGCAGGGCAACTTTGGAGTGCACATTGGTGTGACTGGCCATGATCTTCATGGGTTGATCATTGGCCCGGACGGCAAGCTTTACTTCAGTATTGGAGACCGAGGATTCAAACCACCACCGAACATCCTTGGGCGGGGATTCGCCTCAAAATTCCTTGAACGCGTGCTGCCGGATTGCGGGGCGGTGTTCCGCTGCAATCCTGATGGCACCGGATTTGAGGTTTACTGCCTCGGGTTGCGCAACCCGCAAGAATTGGCATT
>JAQGOV010000103.1 GCA_028293425.1 Verrucomicrobiales bacterium | reverse complement strand
TAAATACCCGTTGCTTCGATGGTTCGCACTTTACGTTGGGGTTGCCTGGTGGCATAACCACCGCCCATACATATGCGAAAAGCTGTTCTCTGCTCCCTTGCCCTGACCGGATGCTGGATTTGGACGAGTTGTTCTTCGACTACCCCCAGCACTCCATCACATCCAGGAAACCAGGTGATGGATGTGCCCGGGCTTCAGCACGACGGGGCCGTGCGCTTGCCAAACCAATGGTTTCTGAGACCGGCAGGCAAACAAATTTTGGTGGGAGACTTCCCAGCCAATATGGTGATTCATCCCAGCGGGAAATTCGCAGCCGTCCTGCATTGTGGTTATGGACAGCATGAAATCATCATCGTTGATCTCAAAGAAGGCAAATTGGTTTCCCGCGCTGGCATCAATCAAAGCTTCTACGGCATTCACTTTTCTCAGAACGGCGACCGGGTGTTTTGCAGCGGAGCCGGTGATGAAAGCGTGCACTCTTTCCACTTCAAGGATGGTTACCTTTCAGAAGCCAGAGAGATCAAATTGCGCGATGCGAAATACAGGGCGATTCCTGGGGGAATCGCCACCACCTCAGATGGCAAAACACTCTTTGTTGCCAACGTTTGGGGACATCGAGTGACGCAAGTGAACGTCCCCGATGGAAAGGTCACAGGCGAAGTTCTACTGGGCACCAACGACCTGTTCGTCGTGGCCGAGAAGGGGGCAACCAACCAGGATGATGCGGCGATCACCAAACGCGCTGAGGCTGCTTTGGAGAACACTGAATCTCCAGACCCATTCCCGTACGCCTGTGTGTTGGATGAACAACGAGGTCGGCTCTATGTTTCTCTTTGGGGCCAGGCTTCCGTGGCTGTCATTGACACAAAAACGCTGAAGGTCCTCGATCGCTGGAAAACGGAAGAACACCCGAACGACCTCGTGCTGAGCCGGTCTGGCAAGCTCCTGTTCGTGGCAAACGCCAACCGGAATTCCGTCAGCATCATCGACACGCAGGACGGCCGCATGGTGGAAAAGCTCCTTGCCGAGTTGCGGCCCAATTCGCCTCCCGGCACCACGCCCAACAGCGTGGCTCTCTCTCCTGATGAGAAAACACTTTACGTGGCGAATGCGAATATCAACACCGTGGCCGTGTTCGATGTTTCGGAACCGGGCAAGAGCAAATCACTCGGCTTTATTCCCGTGGGCTGGTATCCGACATCCGTACGCGTTACACCAGACGGCAAGCAACTGATCGTGGCAAACGGAAAGGGCGTGATGCCAAAATCAAACCGCCATGGCCCGCAGCCCGGAGAAAAGGGTGGCACAGTGCGGGAATATATCGCGGGGCTGTTGCAGGGGACGATTGAAATCATCAATCTGCCCGGCAAGGACAAGAAGGAAGATCAACTAAAGAAGTGGACGGCCACGGCCTATAGCTGCATGCCGCACCACGCTTACCAGGATGGCGTGACGAATAAGCTTCCGGAATTCTGGACCAACCCTGTTCCCCGGGCATTAGGTGGCAACTCTCCAATTCAATACGTTATCTACATCATCAAGGAGAACCGTACTTACGATCAGATACTCGGGGATATGCCTGAAGGAAATGGGGATGCTTCCATCTGCCTCTTCCCGCAAAAGGTTACTCCAAACCACCACCAATTGGCGCGCGATTTCGTCCTGCTCGACAATTTCTACGTGGAAAGCGAAGTCAGCGCAGACGGACATGAGTGGACCATGGGTGCTTACGCCACCGACTTTGTGGAGAAGACCTGGCCGCTGAGCTACGGCCACAACACACAGAAGAAATTTCCTTATCCGGCAGAGGGCAACTTCGGAATTGCGGTGCCAGCCGGAGGCTATCTTTGGGACCGCGCCAAAGAGGCGGGAGTGAGCTACCGCAGCTACGGGGAGTTTGTGAACAACGGCAAGAAAACAAACAATCCTGCCACTTCACGCGTGAAAGCCCTGCAGGATCATTTCGACCCCTGGTTTCGTGGTTTCGATATGGATTACCCGGACCTGAAGCGCGCTGAAAGATTCATTTCCGAGCTGAAGCGTTTTGAAAAACAAGGTGGCATGCCGCGGCTCCAGATTGTCCGCTTGCCCAATGATCACACATCGGGCACCGCCGAGAATAAACCCACGCCATCTGCCTACGTGGCTGACAACGATCGTTCCCTCGGCATGGTCCTCCAAGCAATCTCACATTCTGCATTTTGGGCGAAAACAGCCGTATTTATTGTCGAAGACGACGCCCAAAACGGCCCCGATCATGTGGACGCGCATCGCACCATAGCATTTGTCATCAGTCCCTATGTCAAACGCCATTCAGTGGATTCAACGCTCTACTCAACCAGCAGCATGCTCCGCACGATGGAATTGATCCTCGGGTTAAAGCCGATGTCGCAATTCGATGCCGCAGCGTTGCCGATGTTCAACAGCTTCCAGGCCGAACCCGATTTGCGGCCTTATGAGGCTTTAGCACCCCAGGTGGACCTAAAAGCCAAAAACAGCAAAACGGCTTGGGGTCGCAAACTTTCAAATAAAATGAACTTTACGAAGGAGGATGCGGCGGATGACCTGAAATTGAATGAAATCATTTGGCGATCCGTGAAGGGAAAAGATAGTCCAATGCCTCCTCCAACAAGGGCGGGATTTGTTTTTGCGCATCCGAAGGACGACGATGACGATTGATCGCCGGTTCTAGGCTTTGGGTAAAATTTGCGGTATAGTAATGGGTGCCTAGACAAGCTGAATCTATCTTGAGCTTTTGGCAGCAGGAGAGCGTCGTTCCGGTGTATCATCTGCACGGTCCAACTGACCTGGAAAACCCAAGGATTGTGGTAGTTCATTCGGAGGACGGAATCACTCCGTTCTCGGACTTGAGTTCAACGCAGGACGACTGTCAGGAATCATTGCGCAACTGGATAGGCGCAACCATGGATTGGAGTCAAATTCGGGAGGACGTTTACCTGATTTCTCTTGCCGCAGTCTCCGCCGAAGCAGCAGACCTTGCTAAAGCGGGGCTGCTCAGCCGATTCCCCGAGGCTCGCTTGATTGTGCTTCTTGGAAGTGAAGCGCATCGTCTCTTTTTCGGTAGTCGCAACAAACCGACCATGGAGGAAACGATCCGCGCTTACGATGAGTTTCTCCCGTTCTTTCCATTGCCCCTGCCGGGTTTAGTCAGCCACGATTGGCTGAACCGCAATCCGTGGTTCGAACAAACCATTCTGCAAATGCTGCGCAGATGCGTGGCGCTCGCGCTGGAACGGAACAAGCTCTGATCAGCCTTGCTTCGCCGCTGGAGCAAGCTGTCGTAACCGCCGAATATTCGCTTCGATCTTTTCGAGGTAAATATTCGGGCCATCCGGGTAGGGATCACTGAGGAAACGGTAGAGCTGTTGAAAGTCGTTGTTAATTTTAGGCAGGACGTAGTGTTCCCAAAAATCCGGCGTATTGCGCATCAGTTCTTCGGGACTCTTGAAAGCATAACGGGTGGCCTTGGCCTGGCCGGAATAGCGGGCTGCCTCGGCAAATTCCTGGTAGAGCACCGGTAACTTTTCCACATAATCCGACGCAGCCATCTGGCCGAGCAGGTCCGCAGTGGTCAACGCAAACCCGAGGATCCGTTCCAACTCGCCTCCAAAAGGAATGGTTTGCAAATCCGCGTTTACACCCGTGCAGGAAATCATGTTTTGGATAAATTGGATCTCGTGGTCTGGAAAACCTTTCTTGAGCAGAAACTCGCGCGCGAAGGCGGCGCTTCGCCCGACGTGGACGGGAGTGTATTTCGCCCCCGTTCCCTCCGTGTCATTCCGCTTCTTGAGATACCCGGTATCATGAAAGAGAATAGCCAGGATGGCCAATTGGAACATCCGTTCGGTGAGCATGGGCGCGACCTTGGCTTGATGGCGATTGTAAAGCAACCTTGTGAGGCAGAGGGTGCCTTGCAGTGTATGCTCGATATCGTGGTACAGGGCATCCACGGCCTGGTATTCATCGAAGTGGCCTGCGAAGCACTGCATGAACCATTCAAATGACCGCGGCACAAACGCTCGCTCGGCATTCGGAAAGAGCTTCAGGTACAAAGATTGCACCTGTGCTTCGACTTCTCCAGGTACCTGCGTATCTACCGGATGGAACATTTTCCAAAAATACCCAAGTTTGATTTCTTTGCACCCTTTTTTTGCCAAATCACGATTTTACCCTCGTACGTCCATGCCTTGGCCTCTCGCAACGCACCGAAAAAACATGGGATTTTGTCGTGGTTGTGTTTAATTAAGGCGGAATGAGCAAAACGGTGCTGACATTTGTAGACGATATATACGAGGACCTGGAGCTTTGGTATCCCAAGCTTCGCCTCGAAGAGGCCGGTTATGCCGTGCGCTTGGCGGCAAAGGAATTAAAAACTTTCAAGGGCAAGCATGGCTACCCAGCCACCTCCGATCTTCTTCTTGCCGAAGCCCGCAGTTCGGAGTTTTGCGGCCTTTTAATCCCAGGCGGGTTCATGCCGGATAAACTGCGCCGCGATGAGAAAATTCTTTCGCTCACACGCGAATTCTTCGAAACAGGCAAACTGGTTGCTTTTATTTGCCACGGTGGGTGGATTCCCATTTCAGCCAGGATCCTGAAAGGTAAAAAGGTCACTGGGTCCCGCGGAATTAAAGATGACTTGGAAAACGCGGGTGCCATCTGGTTGGATGAAGCCGTGGTAGTCGACGGAAATCTGATTTCCAGTCGCACACCCCTCGATCTTCCGGCCTTCGGCAAGGCCATGGTGGATTTCCTGGATGTGAACGTGAAAGAAGCGCCTGCCAAAGGTGCTCAAAAGCTCGCTCAACCAGCCCAGTCAGCCGACACTTTCAAACGAGCCATGCTCAAAGGAATGTTGAAGTAATACTCATGTCCAGACACAAGCACGTTCCAGTCAATAACGACCCTACGCTCACAGCCAAATCGCGTTCCACTTGGGAAGTGGTTCGTCGCGTTGCTAAATATTTACGCCCATACCGCCTTATGGCTTTGGGGAACATTGGCTTTGCCGTCCTGTCCCTGGCCTGCTCTTTTGCTTTCCCGCAACTCACCCAGTACGTCGTGGACACTGTGATCGGCGGAAACAAACCTGAGCAGTTGCTCCCCGTCATTGCCGGAATTATTGGGGCATTCTTTCTACGCGATCTGTTCAACAGCATTCGAATCCGCATCAACAACACTTTCGAGCAGAACGTCATTTATGACATGCGCCGGGAGGTTTACGGCAGGCTCCAAAGGCTCCCCGTCGGCTATTTTGATGCCCGGGCCTCAGGTGACCTCATGACCCGGGTCATCGAGGACGTCAATGCCGTTGAACGCGTGCTCATCGATGGCACTGAACAGGGCACCATTGCACTGCTCAGCATTGTCGGCGTGCTGATTATCCTGGTGAAGAAGAGCGCCATGCTCACTCTGGTCTCGCTTATTCCCCTCCCGCTGCTCACGGCCGGCGCCCTTTGGTACACCCTCACCGCCCACAAACGATACCGCGCCCAACGCGAGGCAGCCAGCGCCATGAACGCGCTGCTCATGGATAACCTCCAGGGCATCCGGCAGGTCAAGGCGTACGGAAACCAGAAGCACGAGGACGAGCGCTTTGGCAAGCGAGCGGATGATTTGCGCCAAGGCACGTTGCTGGTAATGCGAGCCTGGGCAAATTACTCGCCAGCCATGACTTTTGCCACGGCCCTGGGCAGCGGGCTCGTGCTGTGGGTTGGCGGCCGGCTGGTGTTGCAAGGTAGTTTGAGCCTCGGACAATTGGTCGGTTTTCTCTTCTTCCTGTCCCTGTTTTATGAACCGGTGAGCCGCCTGCATGGCTTGAACCAAATGCTCCAAGCCGCCCGAGCCGCCGGGGAACGGGTTTTCGATATCCTCGATGCCACCACCGAAAGCGCCAACGCCCATCGTGAGATGGAATTAAGCACCCCGGTCCTGGGCGATGTGAAGTATGAAAACGTGAGCTTTGGCTATGCGATGGAGCGGCCTGTTCTCACCCATGTTTCACTCCATGCCCTGCCCGGACAAATGATTGCGCTGGTTGGGCCGACCGGCGCTGGCAAATCCACGCTCGTGAATTTGCTCCCGGCCTTCTACGAAGCCACGGCTGGCCGGATTACAATCGATGGTCAGGACACCAGCCGGATCACCCTGGAATCGCTCCGTCACCACATCAGCGTCGTCAGCCAGGAGCCTTTCCTTTTCAACGGCACCATCCGGGAAAATATTCTTTACGGAAAGCTGGATGCCACAGAAGCGGAGATGATCGCTGCCGCCAAGGCTGCCAATTGCCACGACTTTATCGCCCGGCTGCCCGAAGGATATGACGCCCGGGTCGGCGAACGTGGAGTGAAACTGAGCGTGGGAGAAAAGCAAAGGGTTAGCATCGCCCGAGCGCTGCTCAAGGACGCCCCGATCCTCGTTCTGGACGAGGCCACGGCCAGCGTGGACACCGCAACGGAACGGTTAATCCAGGAAGCCTTGGAACGCCTCATGGAGAACCGCACCAGCTTCGTCATCGCGCACCGGCTGAGCACGATTCAGAAAGCAGACCAGATTTTAGTTTTGAATAGAGGTGAAATTGTCGAGAGAGGCACACACGAGGAACTCCTTGATACCAGCGGGCTTTACGCGAAGCTCGCGCGCATCCAAAACACAACTTTTATTGAAGAAAGCTTTGAAAAGCTGAATCCTGCCTAGGCGGGATTGAACGCCTGGCCGACCTGGCGTGTCGAATGCAGCAGAGTTCCAGATTAGTTTTGGACCTTTGGATCTGGGTAGCAGAACGTTTCTTCAGCGGGGTTCCTCAACCTCCACCTCCTTGGCGTCTGCTACCCTTTTTTTCAGTTTCTTAATCCTAATTCAGCTTTTAATCGAAATGAGACGCATCCATCCGCCGCCCTTATAGGAGCGTCCCCTTCAAGAGCATAAACGCCACATTAAAATAAATTACAATTCCCGTCACATCGACCAGCGTGGCAACAAAAGGCGCGGAACAGACCGCGGGATCAAATTTCAGCCGCCGCATCAAAATAGGTAGCATCGCACCCACCACACTCCCCCAAAGCACGATGCCCACCACGCTGAAGGCTACGGTTAAAGCCACCAGCGCGTAATGTTTCGAGTAAAGCTTCTCGCGATTCGGCCAAAGGAAAATGCGCATCAGGACGATAGACGCAAGCACCAGCCCGAGCGCGAGGCCCGTCACTATTTCCCGCCGGAGAACCTTGAACCAATCCTTCAATGCCACATCCCGAACTGCCATTGCACGGATGATCAACGAAGTCGCTTGTGAGCCGGAGTTGCCGCCGCTCGACAGGATCAGCGGAACAAACATGGAGAGCACCGCCGCTTTTTCAATCTCGCCTTGAAAATAGCCCATGGCCGTAGCCGTGAACATTTCGCTGATGAAGAGCACGGAAAGCCAGCCCGCACGCTTCTTAATCATGTGCATCAGGCCAATCCTGAGATAAGGAGCATCCAAAGCCTCCATGCCGCCCATTTTCTGGATATCCTCGGTCGTCTCGTGTTCGAGCACGTCCAGCACGTCATCCACTGTCACAACCCCGACCAGTTTCTCCTTGGTGTCGATTACCGGGATAACGGTCAGGTCATATTTTCGAAATGTCGCTACCGCCGTTTCCTGGTCATCCGCGGCGTGGAGCGTCACGAGTTGCGGTTCGAACAATTCGAGGACCGGTGTGCCCGGTTCCGCCACCACCAGGTTCCTGAGCCGGACCCAATTCACGAGTCGCCCCTTATCATCCACGACGTACAATTGATTCAACGATTCCCGGTCACGTCCAACCCGGCGCAGATGTTCAAAGACCTCCGCCACCGTCCAACTTTGCTGGATGGCAACAAATTCAGGGGTCATCCGGCGGCCAATCGAGTTTTTAGGGTAGCCCAACAGGTCCGCCGCAACCTTCCGTTCCGCTGGTGAAAGCAGGTTGAGGAGCTTTTGCGTGGCCGCCGCAGGCAGTTCCTCCAGCAAAGCCGTTCGATCATCGGGCGGAAGATCGTTCAAGATCCTGGCCACCTGCTCGGTGCCTAGGGCATGCAACATCTTCTCCTGATCCTCCACCGCCAGGTACTCAAAAACATCCGCGGCCAGATCGTGCGGCAGAATCCGAAGAAGCACGGCTTCATCATCCGGACTCAGGTCCGTCAGAATCTCAGCCAGGTCCGGAGCTGAAAACTCGGACAGAATCGCACGCAACTGCGAGAAATTCCGCTGCCGAATCAGCTCAATCAATTCCGGTTGGAGCAAATTGCCAATCATACAAAAAACCGCACCCCGCAATTACATTCCATTGCCCGGAAAGAAACAATCAAAACAAGCCTCAATGAGTGTGGGTGCTATTTATTTGAGCGGGGACGTTTTCAACTCACCAATCTTTCGCTTGAGGTTCGACAGCAGCTGGGTGTCAGTCTGCGCGCCATAGGACAAACCCCAATAAATCTGCTTCTTGGTTCCTTTCAAAGGCGTCACATCCAGGTCCGTTTGCCAATAAGGTTCATGGACAGTCTGAGGTGTCACTGCTTGGTTAATTTCTCCCGCATCCTGGAGGTGAACCCGCAGAATAAACCCTTTGTAGCCCGGCCCCATTTCGTCGCGCGTTTCCGGCGATATCTCCCCGGTCTTGAGCTTGCCGTGGACCTTGTACGTTTGTGTCCTGTACGCCACGAGCAACGTTCCGCCATCATTGAGATAAGCGATCTGGGGAAAGGGATCCAGTTTGAGAAGAACGGGCTCGATTGCTGACTGCACCGCCTTCAATTCGTTCGGGATTGAATCGGCTGCGAATAGGCCACAGGCTGTCATTACGAGCATTGGGAATAAGTAACCAAAAAAATTTGTCGCTCTCATTTTGTTTAGGGTCATTGGGGTGTTGCCCTCGCTTGAGATCAATCTTTCCAGAGCTGCTTCATATAGGGGGAACGCGCCTGCATTGTCGTAAGGTTAAAGGACCAGCCGGACCAATGCAAGGTTGTGCGCTTCTGTCCGCAAAACAACTGCGTCAGTGTCCTGATCGGCGATGTCCCAGGCTGTCAATTCGAGGATGGTGGTGTTAATTTTTTCACGCATACTCGAACGATGGATCTATATTTGAGTTTGAACCCCGCAGCTGTGCATTACGGTGGATAAGAATGCCACTCCGTATCGAAGTGGGTCCATACCTTCGAGTTTCGCGAGTGATGCAGGCCCTTCACATATTGGCGAAACCAGCGTTCCATGGAGCTCTTGGATTTCAGCAAGGCCGAACTGTTTGCGGCAGAACAGTGAAATTGCCATTCACCTTCATTGCCGGGGAAAACGAACACTTCCTGCACAAAACCTTCGTTGGGGAGAAGCCGAGTCACGCGAAGTTTATGTCCCTCAACCGAGGTAACCCGATGAAGATTGGTTCCCTGCTGTGGGGAATAGTTCACCAGGCATGTTGGGTCCAGAGTGATGGCGGACCTGGACAGGTTTGTGATAGCAAAAATCGCAAATGGCCCGATACGATTAGTGTAACCCAAGAACATTACTGACAAGGAGGGTGGCGCGGGAACGGAGCCTCGCCAAGTAATTGCACACACACTCGCTATGAACACCGTAACGAGTAAAATGGGGCTCACTTTTTTTCGGGTGCGTTCCATCTTATGTATTCATGCGATCGCGAGTCGCCATGTTAACAAATCGGTTTATTCCGATCCTTGCGCGGCCGCGTTAATGGGCTTTCGATAAACCTTTTGCGTTTTCGTGACGCTAAAGCCCAGTGCAGGATAAAAAACATGACTCTCAGGCCGCTGCACGTTGCTCCGCACCACCACTGCTTCCGCACCGATGGACCTGGCCCACTGTTCCGCTTCGGCAACTAACGCCCGCCCCATGCCTCTCCGCCGCTCCTCTGGAGCAATGATCAATCCGGTAATCTCAACCCGGAAACCTGACTCGATGATGGTAGCAGCATGAGCCTGGAGCCATCCAACGGTTGCACCGATTGCATCAGTGGCGACGATGATTAAATCAGCGTCCGAAGCCGAGATGACGCTCAATCGCTGGGCCATCACTAAAACATCCGAGGCGTAACCCAAACTCGTGGAGAGATGCGCAATGGCCTGTGCATCCTCCACCGTCGCACGGCGAATCGAATTGCCTGGTTCCATCCTCGCATCATGCCTACTGGCAAACAACCTTGCAAACCAACTGTCAACCGACGCACCCCCTGCACGCCTATTTCACTACCACGGTTTTGATGTTCACGAATTCCCTTATCCCGAAACTCGACAGCTCTCTTCCGAAGCCCGACTGCTTGATCCCCCCGAAAGGCAGCTTCGGATCCGACACGACATAGCCGTTCACGAAACAGTTGCCTGCTTCCAGCCTGTGTGCTGCGATTTCTTCTCCGCGTGCTTTGTTCTTCGTGAAAACGGCTGCTCCCAGTCCGAAAGGGGTGTCGTTTGCCAGGCGGATCGCATCCTCTTCATCGCGCGCCCGGACTACTGCTGCCACGGGGCCGAAGGTTTCCTCGTCGAAGGCGGTCATTCCCTTTCTGACATTTCCCAACACGGTTGCCGGGTAAAAGGCGCCTTTCCCGGTAAGGGGTTTGCCGCCCAAAAGCACCTCACCTCCTTGCGCCACCGTTTTCTTTACTTGTTTGTCCAGCGAGTCTCGCAAATCCCGCCTGGCCAGGGGACCGATTGCGACGCCCTCTTCAAAGGGGTCACCGAGCTTTCGCTCCGCCATGCGTTCGACGAACAACCGCTGAAATTCATTGGCGACTCTTCGGACCACGATGAATCGTTTTGCAGCGATGCAGCTTTGGCCGGAATTCACCAAACGGGAAGCCGCGCAAGTTTCCGCGGCTTGTTCCAGGTCAGCATCTTCCAGCACGATGTAAGGATCGCTTCCTCCCAACTCCAGCACAGCTTTTTTCAAAGCTTTCCCGGCCGCAGCGGCCACCGCCTGACCTGCGGGGGTGCTTCCCGTGAGAGTGACTGCCGCTATGGCGGGATGTTCCACTAACGCGCCCGTTCGCCGGGAGCCGATGAGCAGAGTTTGAAAAACTCCTTTGGGAAAACCGGCCTGGCGAAAAATTTCCTCGATCGCCAGCGCGCATCCGAAGACGTTCGAAGCGTGCTTCAAAACCATCACGTTCCCCGCCATGAGAGCAGGGGCTGCCGCCCTGAACATCTGCCAGAACGGAAAATTCCAAGGCATGATGGCCAGAATAACTCCGAGCGGCTCGTAATAGATCACGCTTCGGGAAGGGGCTTTGCTGATCTCCTCCGGTTTCAGGTAGCCCCTTGCGTGTTCCGCAAAAAATTCGCAACCAACGGCGCATTTTCCGATCTCTCCCCTGCCCTGTGCCAGCGGCTTGCCCATCTCCGTGGCCATCAGTTCCGCCAGCGGTCCCTGCTGCTCTCGCAACAGGGCCGCCGCCTTGCGCAGCAGCGCGCCTCGTTCTTCAAAACTGGCTTTCCTCCATTCCTGAAAAGCGGCTCGCGCTTTAGTCAGCGCCCGATTGGCCTCCGCGTCCGACACTTCGTCATAGGAATAAATCTTCTCCCCGGTTGCTGGATTGAACCCTTCAATTTTCACGAACAACAGTTAAACCCTTTTCCAACAACCTGCAACGGGTTCCGGTGATACTGGTTCATTGCACGATTGCTTCGATGGTGCGAAGGGCGTTCCCCTCCAAGCGGTTATTAATAAACACGAACGTCGTTCGCTTGCCCTCGGACTTCACTCCTTGCTGCACCAACGTCGCCCCTGCAGTCCGCGCCTCTGGATACAATTCCTTCACCTCGTTGTAGGGACTGAAGGTATCCACTGCTTCCTGGTATTTCCGACCGGGCTTGAGCAGGAACCTGGCTCCGCACAATTCTGGACTTGTCAGGCTGCCGGGCATCGTCATTTGCTCATGGACCGGGGGCATCTCCGCCCAACTATTGTAAATATGAGCCACTCCGTGCTTATTCAGCATTTCGAAATACTCAGGATGCAAAAAATTCCGGTTCCGGATTTCGACACCGTAAGGCCAGCCTTTTGGCAGTTTGCCGAGAAACTGATCCAGGGCCTCCACAAAGTCACGACCACGCTCAAAATCGGTCGGATAAAATTTGGAAAATTCGAACATGAGCAATCCCACATGCTTGCGGATCGTTTCGCAAGGTTTCAGAAATGCCCGTTCGAAGATCTCCGCATTGAGGAAGTTTTCGTTGGTCTTTCCGGCGCGAATGCCATGCCTTGGCAGGTCCGAGAATTTCTTGATTGTGATTTCATCGGTGACCTTGAAAGCGAAGCGAAAGTCTTCCGGCACCTGCTGCGCCATGTTTTCCAGAGAGCGATGATCCGGAAATTTGTAGTAAGCCGCATCGACGCAGACCGTTTTGAAGACCTCGGAATACTCGGCCAGACAATCTCGCTCGAAGCGGGACTCAGCGAATCGTTTACGGAAGACATAGCGCGCCTCGTCGTAAAGCATTCCGCACCAGCCCCGGTACTTCCATGAGGAGGTGCCCACATAAACGCCGTGGGCTGCTAAATCGGCTAACCTGGCCTTCAGCGCCGCCCGATCAAATGCAGTGTTTATCCCTTCAGTCGCCACAGAACGCAGCATACCGTGCTGAAGCCCCAACCTCAACCAGGCGCTTCCTCCCGTCTCACGGTCCCACGCTCACCCCGCCGTCAGCGCGGCCCGTTCGTTGTCGGCGGCGCCGGTTTTCTCAAGGTAATAGTCATATCCACCTTCGTAAGGCATGATTTGGCCTGCATTCACATGAAGCACCTTGGTGGCAAGATGGCGGATGAAATGGACATCATGGGAAATAAACACGAGAGTCCCCTCGTAGTGCTCCAAAGCCAATGTGAGAGACTCCACTGTATGAATATCCAAGTGAGTCGTGGGCTCGTCCATCAAGAGCAGGTTGGGTGGATCGACCAGGAATTTGATTAAGTGCAAACGGCTCTTCTCTCCACCGCTGAGCACTTGTGTCTTCTTGTGGATGTCATCCTTCTTGAAAAGAAAAGAGCCCAGGATGCCGCGCACATCATCTTCGCGCATGCCGGGCGCGCGGTCCAACACTTCATCAATCACCGAGCGTTCGGGATCGAGCGTGGCAGCGCGATGCTGGCTGAAGTAACCAATCTTGGCATTGTGGCCGAGGTTTCGCACGCCTTGCTGAATTTCGACCACCCCAGCGATGATCTTCAGCAGCGTGGATTTGCCGGCGCCGTTCGGGCCGACCAACACGGTGCGTTCGCCCCGCTCCACGGTGAGGTCAAGACCACTGTAAACCTTGTTCGTACCATAGGCCATATGGACACCTTCCAATGAGATGGCCCGTTGACCGCCCCGGGGCGGCTGCGGAATTTGAAAGCGAAACGGCTTCCGCGGCTGGGTTGGCTTCTCGATCAACTCCAACCGCTCAATCTGCTTGAGCTTCGACATGGCCTGGGAGGCCTTGGAAGCAACGGAGCGAAACCGATCCGCGAATTCCTGGAGCGACTGAATCTCCTTCTGCTGATTCTTGTAAGCCGCCAATTGCTGCTCATAACGCTCTTCGCGCTGACGCAAATAATCTGTGTAATTGCCTGAGTAAGAGATGATCTTCTTCTCTGAAATTTCCTGCACCTGGGTCACAATTTCATCCATGAACTGGCGATCATGGGAAATGACCAGCACAGCGCCGGAATATTTCTTGAGATAGTTTTGAAGCCAAAGCAACGCCAGCAAATCCAA
>JAQGOV010000037.1 GCA_028293425.1 Verrucomicrobiales bacterium | reverse complement strand
CCCGGGGCAAGGAAGCCATACATCACATCGCCGCGGGCGGCGGGTGTGTAGTCATCAGGCAGCCCGAGCTGGTGTCCCATTTCGTGGAGGACGGCCGAGAGCAAATCGATGCGTCCCGCCGGACCGGCGAAGCGTGTGTCCTCAGTGGGTGCGCTGTCGATAAACCAGCCGTAACCTGAAGCGAGTCGATCCAACTGGACAACGCGGCCGGAAGAAGCGCCGAGATACCAACCGGCAAGGTTCGTGACTTCAAATCGAAGAGAATCCAGAACGGCCAATTGTTCCAGGCTAAGGCCAGTAGCAGCCCAACGTTGCCGGGCGGCGGCCAGAATGGGCTTCAAACGGTCCGCGGTAAGCTCCGTGCCCTGCTCGGCATTCGAGGACCTGACCGGGTCAATTTGCATATCATGTTGCGCCCAGCCTAAAGAGGCAGTTGGGCCAGCCAACGATTTTAATTCAACAACCGCCGAGCGAACGGATTGTTCCAAAGGCATGGCGAAGAGCGGCAGAGTGCAAGCGGCACCACCTACATAAGTGGTGGCGACAGATGCTGTGATGGTTGAGGCAGGGTTCTTCCCTTGCAGGAATGCGATGATCGTCGCCGGGTTATTGGTCGCCGTTAGCAGCCCCGGCAACCGGAAGGTTGAAGTATCGCGCTGGCGGACATTGATGCCAAACAGCCCGGCACCCGCAGTCGTTGATGTGTTGCCGTTAATTTCCGCGCAAAGGGCCGCGGTGATGCGTGACTGGACCAGGATGCCGTGACTGCCCAGTGCGCCTAAGCTGACGGTGTTTCCAGTCACAGTGACACTGGCGTTCAAGTTGCCAGCACCGGTTTCACCCGCCTGCAGGAATATCCCGCTGAACTGCGCGTTCGCTGCATTGATGTTGTTGGCGGCGACTTGAAGAGTGTTCTGGCCTGCGCCGGCGAAAAGCGCGGTTACAAGGTGATTGTCGATGCCGCCGCCGCTGACTGTGTTGTTCCGGATTTTCCCAGAGTAGATGGCGGCTGGGGTCACCGTGGTGGCATTGACGGCGGCAATGGCGGAGCCAGACGCTCCGGTAGCGAGATTGTTGAAGAAACGGTTATTGTTGATGTCGAAAATAATGTCCGCATCGTTGGCGTTGCCCAAAACGATGCCTTCATTGTTGTTTGTGAAGCCGCAGTTGGTGACATTGACATTGAGAACGGATTGCCCAACAGCGGAGGCCTGGATGCCTTGAGTAAAATTGTTCGAGAAGGAGCAGCCTGTGAAGTTCACGGTCGCAATGGCGTTCCCGCGGGTTTCGAAATAAAAGCCATCTGCGCCCAGCGGGCGCGTGCGGGTGTCCTTCGAAACGACATTCGTTACCTCCAGTTGGGCGAGCGTTCCGCCATTGTTGAAAATGGCGACATTCATTTCGCCGGAGGCGCGAACGAGTGTGTTGGCAATGCGTGTCGGGTTCGCACCGGCGGGAAGGCTGCCGATCAAACCCTGCGCGCCAACGGGATCGCCGAGGCGGATGCCGCTTTCATCGGTAGCGTCGCCGTTGTTGTTCAGAGAGCACCAGTCGATGACAAGGCCGTTGACCGCCAGGCCGAAGATTCCGTTGGCCGCACTGTTGTTGATGTTCATGCGGGACAGCGAAACATTGGCTACGTTATTCAGTTGCACGGCATTGCCGGTGGTGTTCTGAATCGTTCCTCCCGTGCCATTCTGGGCAGCCGTGCCATCGCCGTTAATAGCGAAGCTGCCAGTGGTGTTGGCAAGCAAGATGCCGTTCGCGCCCCCGGCGGCTGACAAACTGTTTAAAGCGACATTCAGCGCTCCGCCGGTGAAGCTAACGCCGACGCCGGCCGTATTGGTGACTGCTGACTCCAGGACCGTGAGCGAACCAACGCTTCCACCCCCGAGGGCTGTCCCACCGGTTATGTTGAAATTCAATCCGCGAACCAGGTTTCCAGACGCAAGCGTGAGGCCGTTATTGCCCAAAATCGCAGGACGGAGCCCGCTTGTGGCTGGGAATGCGGCGCTGCCCGGGGGCGGCGTGAGCCCAGTGGTAGCGGATATTGACGCAGTTGCGCCCTGGCCAATTAATTTTTGATTGTTGAGCAGCGTGAGCGGCCCGGTATAACTTCCGGAGTAGAGGAATATGCTGTCGTTCGTGCCCGGATTGTTTCCAGAGTTGTTGTTGATGGCGGCGAAGGCTGCCAACGTGTTGAAAGGGTTGCTCAACCGCCCGTCGCCCCCTGGGGCGGCGGCGCTGTTCACAAACCAAACCATGCCTGTCACAGTCAGGCTGACCTTTCCAGTGTCCGTAAAGCCTTCGCCGTCGTTCAGGATGTAAGTGAAGGTGTCAGTGCCTTTGAACCCGCGCGGCGGATTATAGGAAAACCCTCCGTTAGCGCTCATGACCACGTTCCCGCCGTTGGCGCTGGTGATATTGCCAGCGGTCACTGTAAGTGCCGGCCCCACGCCATCAGGATCCACATCGTTGGCCAGCACTCCCGGAGCCGCGACCGTGATTTGGACGTTGCCCAACACCGGGTAGGAGTCCGGAAAAGCCAGAGGCGAGGTATTGATGGAATTGGGCACGAGAGTGGTATTCGGATCCAGGAGATCGTTGAAAACCACCCCAGTGATATCGCTGCTGGTGCGGTTGGTGATCACAGCGGTGTAGGTGATGGTTTCGCCCTGCGTCGCGAACAGAGAACTAGTCAGCGTTGCGCCCAGATTAACCTGAGCGCGGGCGGAGGGCGCGACAAAAGCCAGGAGCAGCGACCAGAAACAGACCCAACGGAGGCTGGTTTGTAATTTCATATTGGGTGCTGTTGGAATGAGGGCGGGTCGGCCTGGAGACTGTCGTGAGCGATCTTGGGAGAAGAAAATGCCTGTTGGTCAATGCGGAGCGAGGATCCGGGCCGCCACTCCAGCAGGTAATACACGCCGTTCAAACCGGCCTTGGTAAATCCGAGTCTTTCGTAGAGCCGCAAAGCCGGGTTAAACACTTCAGCGTGGATGCTGACCAGGCAATTCGTGCGTTCACCTTCGGCGAGGATGCTCTTGAGCAAACCGGTGCCGATGCCGCGGTTCCGAAACTCGGGCAGCAGTGCAATATCCATGATTCGGATTTCCTGTGAACGCCGTTGAACATAAAAGCGTCCGGCAGACTTGCCGGCGACGGTGATAATTTGAAACTCCGCGCCGGGATAACCGCTTTGATAGGAGTGGCGTTGGGCTTCGAATTGCGCTCGCAAGAAACGCTCCTTTTGGCCGTTGTCCCAGGCCACCTGTGCCAGTTCCTCCTCGCGAGTGCTGGCATAAACGGAAAAAACAAATTCACCATCCGCATCAGTCAATTTCCGCAGTGTAACTGCCAAGGCGCGGCGCTCACCGGTGTGATGCATACTGGGCATGGTTTTATCAGGCGCGCGGCGGGAACACTCCCTGCAACGCGATGCAGAAGTTCAAAGTGAGATAAGGCATCATGTTATTGTGCGGGAGGCTTCCGCCCGCAATCGGCACTGCCTCTGGCGCCATAGCCGTGAGTGCGGCGGGGGCTACGGGCAAGGGACCATAAAGCGGGCCGCCGGTAGAGCGGGCCACGGCCTCGTTCCCGGGCTTGCGGTCCTCGCCAATTTCATTTGAGGCCACCAAGGAATGCGCATGGGCCGGCATCTCCGACTGTAAGAGGGTTACATTTTCGACGCCGCCGGTTTCACCCAAATCGTGCAGTGAAAGTCCGGGCCCTTGCCCCGGATGCATCGGTGCACTGCCCTGGAGATTGGGAAGGGCGAAATTTGATTTTCCATCACCGCCGTAATAAGTGCCCACCAGCGAGAAAAGCGCCGTGTTTTGCGAAATGGGGAGGAGCTGACCGTTGCAAAACGCCCAGCCCCTGGGAGCGAAGTTGAACGGGAAGATTCGGATTTCAGCAACAAATGGATCTGCCATAAAAAGTGCTTCGATTAGGTTGGGGATGGAAAGATTCCGAACAGCGAAATGATAAAATCGACGCAGAGGTAAGGCTGCATATTGGTATGAGGCTGGCTTCCCCCCGCTCCACTTATCGATTGCGGGGCCAGCGGCACAAAAGGCGCGGCGGCAAAGTAGGGTGTGGTTGAAACCGTTTCCGCCAGCAGGTGCGCCCCGGGGTTGGGGGAACTTGCCTGGTCTGCCGACGCAAGGAATGGGTGCGCATGAGCGGGGATCTGTTGCGTGGTCAGCGCCACTTGCTCTGTGCCCCCCGTCTCCGCCAGCACGGAACCGTTGCCAAAATGAAGCGGAACTCTTCCGCGCATGTCCGGCAATGCGAAAGTGCTCTGGCCGTCCCCGCCGTAGGTGGTGCCGATTAATTGGAAGAGAGTCTCGTTCTCCGAGATGGCCAGCAGTTGTCCCTCACAGAACATCCAGCCCGCCGGAGGGAAGTTGCCAGCGAACATCCGAATTTCTCCCACGTAAGGTTGAGCCATAATGCCTTTAGTTTTGTGAAGGAAAAATTCCTTGCAGGGCGATGCTGAAGTTAAGGACCAGGTAGGGCTGCATATTCAGGTGAGGCTGGCTTCCGCCCGCGTTGGCCAGGGTGCCCGCGGCCATGGGTGTGAGGTTCGAAGGAGCGTGGTAGATTTCGGCAGCGCGTTGCGAAAGCACCAAATTGTTCGCGGGAATGTTTTGTGTGCCCGATGTCGGCGAAGCCATGGCGGTGTGCGTGTGCGCTGGCATCTCCCCCATGGTCAGGGTGTGCGCCTGCTCACCTGCGCGCTCCCCGAGGGAGCGGCCTGCGCCAGAATGGATGGGCACGCGCCCTTGCAGGTTTGGCAGCGCAAAGTTCACCCGTCCGTCCCCGCCATAAGTTGTGCCAAGCAGGGCAAAGAGAGCCTGATTCTGATTGATGGGCAGAAGTTGTCCGTTGCACAACGCCCAGCCTTTTGGGGCAAAGTTAAAACTGAAGAGGCGAATTTCGCTCAAAAATGGTTCAGCCATGGCTTTACTTGGTTAAGTGAGTCTTCTTATCGGCTGGGCGGCGTCCGGGATGACCAGAGGCAGGCATCGGCCGGCTAAACACGGCTTCATAAAAGCAGCGGTTCAGGTCGGGACGCCCAATGGGCACGATGAACATCGCAAAGCGCCCAATGCCCGCGTGTTCAAAAAAGTAAGTATTTTGGTCGAGCGGTTGCGAAACGTCTCCGGCAAATAACACGGAGAATTTTTCAAACGAGTCGCTCGCCAAAGGACTTGGGGCGCTCGCCTCTCGATCATGCACTTCCACCGCGACGAGTTGGACGGCGACAGCGGCACCAGCGGCGTCCCGCACCACAAACCAGCTATTCAAGTGCTGTGTTAAGAGCGAGGGGCTGAGGCTGTCGAGGCCGAGGTCGCGGAGCCTTGGTCGCGCTGCGAGAGCCGCAGCCGGTGCCAACGCCGCCGTTGCGGCAAACGCAGAACAGTTTAAAAGAAATTTACGACGTGAGGGCATGGCGAAAAGCTGGATTTTATCTACACAATGTTAACGGCAGAGTGAGGCTGATCCTTAAATCAGAAGAAGTTTTCATCGCTCACACCTCTTTGCGAAGTCGATTGAACACGATCTGGTACTGGAGGCAGCCACGCTCGTTACCCACGGGCACTATAAATAAAGTGAAATGACCAAGCTGCAGGTGCTCCATTGTGTAGGTCCGCTGGGGTAGCGGGTGCGCGGAAGGACCATCAAAAAAAAGTGAGAAGTTTTCGTAACGGACCCCAGGTTCGGCGGAGCCGGAAGTTCGGGGCTGGGTCACTGTCGTCAATAGCAGCGGAACTTTGTGCCCCTCGGTGGCCTCAACGTTGAAAGTGCTCCCGACGAACTCAATCAGTCGTTCGGCAGACAACTGTTCAAGCGGGACTTGGCTCATTGCGCTATCGTCTCTCCCTTGAGCCCCGCATTCAAGTCGGAAAGGTCAAAAAGGCGCAATCCCTCAAACCAGCCCTGGGACTGGGTTGAGGGATTGCGAAATTCGAGTTTAGGTTAAGCCCAGTTGGCGAGGATCTCTTGCGCCTGAGCCACTTCGGCACTGGAGCCGGTGAAGTTAATTTGGATTTTGCCAGCTCGGCGAGTCACCACAACCTTAACGGTCGCGAGGCCGGTGCGTTTCATGCGCAGGCTCAATTGTTTGGTAACTTCGCGCGGGCTATGGTCTTGGAGGCTACTTGTCATGGTGCAAGGTCACCGCGGAACAAGGATTAAGCAATGACAAACGCAGGATAAAAGGTCCACGGCCCTTATGCCGCGCTATTTCCAGCTTGAGCCCTTAGTGGCTTTCCGCCATGTTTTCGGCAGTAGAACCCACAATTAAGACATTTCATGAACTCCTTTATGTCGTTTCGGCTCGGTCTCCGCTGTTTTGTCCTCGTCGGCCTGCTCTGCTGTGTGTTCGCGGCATCCGCGGCAGAGGTTAAACCGCTCAAGGTCCTTTTCGTAACCGGCGGCGGTTACCACGATTACAAGAAGCTCGCCCCATTTCTGACCACAAACCTGCCGCAGATCATTAACGCCAGCTTTGAGGTTAAGTTCGGTCTCGATGCGCTGCGCGATCCGAAGTTTGGTGATGCGTACGATGCGGTGGTTTATGATGTGTGCGACGACGAAGCCCCGGATGAGGTCCTCGAAAACGCACTTCAAACCACGCGCAAGGGCAAGCCTACGGTAATGGTGCACTGCGCGGTCCACGCTTTCCGCCGTTCGCCGAAGATTAAGGAGTGGGAAACGTGCTGTGGGATGCGTTCCAAAGTGCACGATCCTTTTCAGCCGTTCGCAGTGACAAAGCTCGACGAGAGCAGCCCCATTACGCGACTTTTCCCCGGTGATTGGAAAACTCCTGGTGACGAGCTTTACCAAACCATCTCCATCGACCCTAAATCTCATCAACTCCTCAAAGCGAAGAGCCCCAAAGATGGGCGCGAACATACCGTCTGCTGGACCTACGAATATGGCCAGGGACACGTCTTCGCTACCACGCTGGGTCATGACATGAAAACGGTAGCCTCTCCCGACTACCTGCGGCTCCTGGCCAACGGGCTCCTTTGGACTTGTGGGAAGCTGGACGACAGCGGTCAGCCGAAAGCCGGCTATGCAGCGAGCAAAAACTAATTGGCGTTCAACATGGTTTTCACAGCGTCCCTGAGCGCGCCGCCGCGCTCGTTCCGGGAGCGGATAACTGCTTTGGCATCAACCACCGCCAGGCAGGGCCAGCAGTTCTCCTTCGCCGTGCAATTTCGGAGCTGCCTTGGCTAACGGGATGAAAACGATCTGCGTTCTCTCCTCCGCAACCGAAACATTCCCCACGCGCCGCTGACTCGTATCCGAATTCTAAATGGCTGGGCGAAAGAGGTTCAGAACTTGCGAAAAGCGGCAAATTTTGCTAAAATTAAGATTTAATGCACATGAGAAACGAAGTTCCGGGACAATCGTTGTGTCGGCTTTTGCAGGGAGCCATGTTGTTCTCGTTTCTCCTGTTCATTACGCCAATCGTCGAGGCCGAGACCCTGGACATCCACGATGCCGTTAATACCTACGCCTCGTTGACGAATACGACGGTGACAATGTCCGGCCGCGCGGAGTTACGAATCACCGGGACGGGGGATCCAATCCCGGGTTGTTTAATCCAGCTCAACTCTCCGGACGCATGGCTGCTGATGACGGGGATCCTGCCTTCGCAGGTGTCATCGACCTTTCTCAGCCGCGTGCGGGTGAATGGGGCCGGCGCGGTGCTCGATTCGAATGCGCGGGTAGTCCAATACGCGGACGGCGCAGTGGTGATTCCGCAGGGGCCAAACTTTTCGCCGATGGAGGTTTACGACGGGCGTTTTTTTAGCGGGCCTTCGAAGCGGCTGTATTCTTACGTCGGCTACAATAACGCACTGCTTGGCCCGCTGGCGGGGACCATCGGGTCGTTCAAGCTCAAGCGCGGGTATGTGGCGACCTTTGCGCAGCAGGAGAATGGATCGGGCATCAGCCGATGCTATGTGGCGCAGGACGGCGATCTCGAAGTGGGCTTGCTGCCTTCGGCGCTGGAAACGAATATTCACTACGTCCGGATTTTCCCATGGCGCTGGTCGAGCAAAAAGGGCATCGCCGGCAACATCGAGGCGGGGCTGAACGTGCAGTGGCTTTACAATTGGAACCTCGACCGGAACTCG
>JAQGOV010000193.1 GCA_028293425.1 Verrucomicrobiales bacterium | reverse complement strand
GACGTGGAGGGTTGCGTTTAGGCGCATACCCGAAGTCAAAAGCAGGACGGAGCCATAAAGCTTGTGATTGCTGCTGGATAAAAATCCTTTAAGTGAGCGGGAAATCTGTCGATTATTACAACCGATTAAGGTGGCAGATCGTTTCTTCAGCGGAGTCCTTCCACTCCCACCTCCTTGGCGACTGCTGCCTGAATCACCTTCATCCTGACTGTTCCTTCCAAACAGTTGGGCTTCACCCTTAGTAAACCCACCCTTCCGTTAACCCCGCAGTCCATCCACAGGACTGCATACAAGAGGACCAATTGCATGTCACAAATTCCTCTGCCTTTTCAATCAACAAAACCTGTAATCAAGAATACCAAATACCACGTTCCTGAGCTTAAAGTCATGAGGCTGGAAGAACATCCAGTCGAGTGGCGCATCCTTGAAAACCCCTAGCAAGCTGAATCCATCTGGCGGGACACCGTAGAAAAAGCATCCTGGTATGACCCTGACAAGGAATGCGTGGTTGTATTCTTGGTCAACGCTCGTCGCCGGCTGATTGGGTTCAACCTGGTCACCTTAGGAACACTGGACACCTGCTTTGCTCATCCAAGGGAGGTATTCCGAGTGGCCATCATGAAAGCAGCCCATGCCGTTTTGATTGGCCATAACCATCCCAGCGGAATTATACCGCGTCCAGTTTTATGCCGCCAATCAGTCCAAATCCCCTTTTAACGACTTGTTTGAACATTCAGTCGCGGCATAAAAAGCTGAGGGTTGACTATAGTAGCGCGGGGCTTTGGGATGGATTAACGGAAATTCCATTCACATCGAGCGGCTCTTTTGGGCCGCTTTCTCCTTACATTAATCCCTACCTGACTGAGGTCAGAGAACAGGGCTACTCCGTTGGATCGCTTTATGAGCAGGTTCATCTCCTCAAGGTTTGTGATCGCTGGATGAATCGAACTGGCGGTGATGTATGCGATCTAGACGAAGATGCTATGCAAGACTGTTGGCAGCGGGCGAACCGGCACGGTACGGCAAAAATGCTGGATTATAAACTTTGTGACGGCTGTTGAGAATGCTGCGCCGGATTGGGGCTACGCCCCCCGCAAAGGCAGAGCCTCCGAGTCATTTAGAGACCTCAATATCTGCATATGAACGGTTCCTTTTGAAAAGAAAGCAATCTCTCTTCGGGCTCGATCGCTCATTTACTCCTGTTTGCTCGCCGGTTTTTGGTTGAAAAGTTTAGAGATGGCCCATTGAAGCTTTCCACCTTGCGGGCACCGGATATAGCTAAAAGGACTCTGACGAATCGATCGTTTTATGCCGTATGCGAAACCTCTTCATTACCTGAGAGATTGCGCGAATCTTGGGCCATGCGGCATAAAACTGGACGCGGTATAACACCGCTTATGCCGCATACGGCATAAGTGGGAACCCAACTCCATCCGAAGCAAACATCAAAGTGACTCGTGAACTCATCCGTGCGGGTCAACTCCTCAAAATCGATGTGCTGGACCACCTCATTGTCGGAACTGCTTCCCCTGAAACGGTCCAAAGCATTCGTGTCACTCAGGGAAGCTGGCTATTTTGCCTACGGATAATGCCGGGTTCAAAGAGGGATTCTTAAAAGATTGAGGAATCACTCTTTTTCCATTAGGCGACTCGGCATTACCACGCACAACCCGGTGCTGATTGGCCACCTTGGATTGACTTTTCCGTTCCGTGGTTATGATTGTCTCCCGATAAAGTGAACCTTTTTCTCCCTCGCGTTATTAATGGACAAGCAGGACTGCGAAACATGAAGAAATCATCGAGAGAGTTATGAAAATATTGAGAATCATTGCCGTATTGAGCGCCGTTGCGATCGCGTCCTTGTTGAGGGCGGAACAGTCGCAGGAACCGCATGTCGGAGGGAGCCGCACAGCGCTTCCCACCTCATCCAGTGCGTTACAGTGCCGCACGGACATCAATCCGGCCCTGCGTTATTACCAAGCCTTCCTTGAGATGCCGAACTTGCCTGAAGCGGACCATCAAGACCTTTTCGTGCGAGAGTGGCGGGGGCAACCATTGGACAATCGCTTCGGCGAACTTGTCTCCCGATACGATGTTGAATTCAGGCTTCTTCGCGAAGCCGCCGGCGCGGAAGTGCCGTGTGACTGGGGCATTGATCTGACCGAAGGCCCCGATGCTCTGCTGCCGGGGTTGGCCCGCGCCAAAGCTGCCGCACAAGTGACCCGCTTCCGTGTCATGTGGCATCTCAAAAATGGGCGGCAGGCCGAGGCACGTGATGACTTGCTCGCCGCGTTCACGCTTGGGCGAAATGTTTCACGCGATGGGGTGCTCGTATCGGCCCTGGTTCAGATGGCCATGGAGAACATCATTGAATCCGTCGTGGCGGAAAACTTTTTCCAATGGCAGCCGGAAACGCTGCAACAGATCATCGATGGGCTCAGCGCGGCTCCGGCGCGTGGAACCATAGCGCAATGCATTCCAGCCGAAAAACAGTCGTTCCACGACTGGTTGCTTCGCAAAGTTCGTGCACTGCAAGTGGAGAGTGCAGGCGATGGGGCAAAAACCCTTGAGCGATTGAGCGAATTATTCGCGCGCGTAGGCGGAGAAGCCGAACCGGACCAACAGTTCGCCGCGCGGGTAATCAAGGCGGGCGGTGGAACCGCAGATGGAGTGCTGAGGCTCATTGGCGAACTCGCACCTTTGTACGACAAGGTCACTCTTTTGATGAACTTGCCCCATGGCCCGTTCGAGGAACAAATGGCTCAGTTTATGGCCGAAGTAGACCGGAATCCGAATCCCCTCATTCCAAAACTCTTCACCGTTTTTGCCAAGTGCCGTACCAAGGAATTTTCAGCAGTGGTCAAACAGGCCATGGTTCGCGCTGGTGTGGAGTACAAACTTCGTGGTGAAGCGGGGCTGAAGAGCGTGACCGATCCGTGCGGCGATGGTCCATTCGCCGTGCGCCGTTATGTCTTCAAGGGAGAGGACCGGGGATTCGAACTCAGGTCGGCCTATGACGGTCCAGGCCACGCTGTGGTGCTCATTTTTGTCGAGAAGGACGGCACGCCATTCATGATCGACGGCAAGAACGCTGGCAAACGCCTTCCGACCCCAAACTGATGAGTCTGCTTCTGGTGAGTTCGCGCGTGAACTCACCAGAAGCTTTACCTATGATTCAACTGTGTTCAGTGTGACTTCAACCTTCATGGAAGCGGATCAAACACTCCCGCCCGGCCTGCTCGCGCGGGCGCAATCCGGTGACGCAGACGCTTTCTGCCAGTTGTGCCGCCCTCATGAATCGCGTCTTTTTCGACAGGCTATTTCGCTCTGCGGTGAAAATGCCCTGGCGGAGGATCTGGCACAGGATACTCTGGTAGAGGCTTGGAAATCCGTGCGTCGATACAACGGGCGCTGCCGTTTTTTCACCTGGCTTTGCGCCATCTTGTTGAATCGTTACCGGAATGTTCGACGACAGAAACGCCCCATTCCGTTTTCCGCGTTGAATCCAGGTGAACATGAAAGCTCGCGCCATGAAATCGATCGCCTCTCCGACTCCGCTGCTCAACCCGACCAGGCGGCCCAGCAAAAAGAGCGTGAGGTGTTCCTCCATCAAAGCATCCAACGATTGCCGCACAAGCACCGTGAGGTAATCCACTTGCGGTTCTTCGCGGATGATTCCCTGGACGGGATTGCTGCCGCGTTGAATTGCTCGGTGGGCACGGTCAAGTCGCGATTGTTTCACGCCTTGGAAAAACTACGGATGACCCATATCCAACAGAGTGAAAGTGAACTGGAGCCATGAATCCTTGTGCGAAAAATAAACGGTCCATCGCCTGGATGGCGGCAGGAGTGCTAGACGTAACCGATGCCGAAACGTTGCGCCAACACATGGAAGGCTGTGCTTCCTGCAAGTGCTATTGGCAGAGCATGTGCGAACTCTCCGAACGAGTGGTAAGCGCCAACAACCTGCCGAACGCAGAGCCAACGGAACTCTTTCATCGGACAGTGGTGCAGAAAATTAGGAAACAAGCGCAACACGCGTGTTTTTTTGATTGGATAATAATCGTTCAACGACTCTGCCGAGAACGACCCTTGGCGACGTTCTCCGCCGGTGTCGTGGTCATGCTCGCGCTGTTGCTCTGGATTAATAATTCTGGCCGCGATGCACATCGCGTTCCATCCGGTGTGCGGGTTGCGACCGTTCCTAACAGTGCAGGGCGTGCGGCACCGCCATCCAGATTATCATCGTATCATCGAGCGGCTGACATCTCACCCGAGAGGCTCGACACGCTCTTGACTCAGAATGCTGCTCGAACATCTCCCGCGGGCGAAACGTTCACGGTTTCCAGCTTGCGAGAGCGGTCTTTGGAGAATTGATTGGTTTGAAATTTCGGCGGCGTTTGCCCTCGACCATCTGGCAATCTGAAGCGCTGCACCTCCGCCGAGGACGGCATCCAGCGGCAAAAGGCAATTCAGCCAGCTCTACATCAAAGGACGGGGACTGGCGGAAACCGAACGGTACCAGGGCTGAAACACTCCATCGACAGCGAGCATCGTTTCGTATACATCGAGCCAAACTGCTGGGGTGTATCGGACAAAACTGCTAAGGACGCGTTTAGGAACTGCAAACTCAATGCTCCTAAGGGGTCCAAGGTCTTCAACACACGACTTGTCCACAAGAGTTTCCGTGTGGACCCTATGGACGGCTCATTAACCTGGGACAGCACCCATGACGCACTCACCTGCCCCTTCTGCAGAGTCGGTAAGGGCATTCGGGTGCAAGTTGAGTAAACCACCACCCATCACAATATACATCATGAAAAGAACCATTGCAGTCACAGTGACCCCAGCAGGGGAAATCAACATCGAAGGCGTTGGATTCAAAGGCCCTGATTGCGAACAGGCCACCCGATACCTGGAGGAGGCGCTGGGAACTGTCAGCAGGAAGGTCAAGAAACCTGAATACCACCAGCGCAGCATCGTTAAACATAAGCAAAAGGTTGGCGGCTGAAGTTCAATCCAGCGTCCCCAGCGATTCTCCTCAACCTTTCAGTGGGGCAGTGAGGCATGTTTCTTATTCCAAGGGTAAAGAAGTATATATTCACGAAGGAGGAAGACTAAAAACGGCTGGGGAATGGTCCGACTGATCAGAGTTCTGAGTTCAACAGCCATCTCCCCAGCAAAAGAGTTCACAAACCTGCCTCACTGCCCCACTGATTCTGCCATCAGGGTGTTTTCGAATGCGACAGCTTGCGTTCGACCTGCCCAGAATCACCACAGTTGATCTATAAAC
>JAQGOV010000025.1 GCA_028293425.1 Verrucomicrobiales bacterium | reverse complement strand
CCCGGTAAAAAGAATGCGCTGTTGATCGGCTTTGCCATCACCGTCTGTGTCCTCCGCATAGAAAATGTTAGGTGCCGCGCTAATGATCACTCCCCTGCCCCACGGAAAGACGCCGGTCGGAAAGGGAACATTATCCAGGAAGGTGGTCGCTTTGTCGTAGCGGCCGTCCCCATCGGTGTCTTCGAGGAATTTGATGTGGCCGCCCGCCTTTCCATGCTCATCAACGCCGCGCGGATAATCTCCCATTTCCACTACCCAGAGTTTCCCATCGGCGCCCCACTCAAAAGCGATCGGGTCCTGCACCAAAGGTTCGCTGGCCACCAATTCAACGGTGAAGCCGGGCCGCGCCCGTATGGCTTTGAGTGATTCCTGGGGGGAAAGCGGCTTAGGCTGGCCGAGTTCAAGAAGTTGCTTAAATGTGCGGCGATCCACCTGGGCAGGCAGGTTCGCCGTATCCTCATTTTGAATCCACATGGTTCCGTCCTTGAACCACACTCCGTTGTCCGGATGCGATCCGCCACGCACAATCATCGGGATTCCATCCTTGCCCTTGCGTGGGGCAGACACGATCTCGTCGTTCCAGCCGATCTTCCAGCCGAGTTGATTCGGTTTGGGAATGAACAAATGCAATGAATAGCGCTCCGGGTTGGAAAAGATGACGTCATCAAAGCCGTCGCCATTGACATCCACAAAACGAAGCCCTGCGTCACGGCCTTCGGCGTCTACGATCATTGTTCCGACAGGCAGAGCATACGGAAGCCGCTTCCAGGTGTGATCGGAGGCGTTCCACTGGAAAATGGCGTTCTGTTTTGGGTTGCTCACGATCAGTTCGGAAATGCCGTCGTGATCGATATCGCGCAGGCGAACGCCTTGGTCGACGCCATTGATGGAAGCGACCACGGGTGAGCCGTCCAGTTCCAGCCCAGTCAGTGGCATGTCCAGAAGGTTGCCGGGTGTGCGCGGCAAAATGTGTTTCATGGGAGTCAGACCGCGAGCCTGGATAAACGCAGCGTCCCCCTTTTTATCCGTGACCCCGAACGCGAAGCCGGTTTTCGCTTCCCGGCCTTGCACGATTTCGACGGGCTTTGGGCCTACCCCAGGAAACTTGTCCCATTGACCGGTTTTAGGACGCCAAATATGGGCGGTGGGACCAATGAGCACGTCCATGTAGCCATCGTTGTCAATGTCTAGCAGGCGGACACCGTTGTCGAGGCCAGCCGAGTTGCGCAGCGGATTCCCGGCGAGCAGATGCTTGTTCAAGCGGTCGTACGCTTCCCGGAAGTTCAGGAACTTCACCTTGGAACCGTACTTCTTATCCGCGTAATCCACGAGTTCAGCCAGTTGCTCAGGCTTGCTCCAGCCGTGCGGGTGAAAGATCATGGTGAAGACGCCTTGTTTGAGCACCACGGCATCGAGACCAGCCTTCCAGTCGGCGAGCAGTGCCGCACTGTTCGGGCCGTGAACGTTCTGCGCTTCCCAGTCGCTGGGGACGATGCACGGGAATTCCCAGCAGACGCGGTCGATCACGTACGGGTAAGGGTAATCCTCGATGTAAGTGGCAAAGGAGCCAAGGCTCAGCCGGGTGATTTTGTTGGTCTGCGCGGGAAAATATTTACGGAACTTCGACCGCCCATCTGCATCCCTGACCAACTCCCGCGGCAGCGCCGGATCATTGGTGGTGAGCAGGACCATGACCGACGAATCAATGCCCAGGAAATTGCCGTTAGGGGTTATCTGCGGGAAAATTTCCGAGTAAAAACGCGGGCTGGGGCTGTTCATCGAGTCGCAACAAGGCATGCGGAAAGCGACGGGCTTGTTGCCTGGGATCTTTGAAAGGAGATCAATGCATTGATTGTAATTCGCTGCAGCTGCATTGAAGTTGCCGTTCGCGAGGCACGGGCAAGGATGCGTCATCGTATGCACCTCGATGGAAAGGCCTTCCTTCAACCACGACTGGAGACGCGGATTCTGCACGTCGTTGGTATTTGTCATGATGCTGACGGGGGCGCGGCCGTCGATCTTCTTGAGGCGCTCGAGGACGGGGCGCAGGAAGGTTTCGTATTTGGATGTTTCCCGCATGTCATCGATCGCCAAGACAACAACGGCTTCGACACCCGGCTCGCCAACCCATTGCGGGGTGGTCAGCTTGGGGAAATCGCGGTGCACGTAAAAGGGATCGTTGGAGTCCAGATAGGTGAGGCGGTTGCCATTCGGGGCTGGTCCGGCGGCGGCCAGGCGCAGGCCTGAAAAGGCTAGGAGAAGCAGCGCAAGAATAAAGCTGGGTTGACGGTGGAACATGGGAGGAGAATAGGCGGCACGCAGAAAGCCGTCACTGGAAAATTTTTATGGTCGCTTAGAGGGAGGGAGGAATGGGTTTTTTTGGCAGGAATTAGCCTGGATCGAGGCGGAATTTCGGGTGGGTTCTCCGGGGCTGCGGTGAGTCAAATACGAGTCAGGCTCTGGGACACGTAAGAACAACAATTCAGTTTATCAAATATGATTGGAGATCAGGCATGCGTCCTTCCTCTATGTCCTCTTTCCACAGAGCAAGCTTTTCTTTCTCCCTCCAGAACCTACGGCACAATTGGAAATACTTTAACACGGTGGCTTGTTCGCCGCGTTCCAGAAGGTCCTTCGCCAAGCCCAAATTTGGAGTGGAGGAGAGCGGATTTGAACCCGCGTCTTGCGCTGCAGCCAATAAATGCCTTTTAGCATCCTCCAAGTGTCCTTCCTGCAGCGTAATGCGGCCGAGCACCACGTTGGCGTCATGGACCGCGGCTCCGTTTACCTTTTCCGGTGAGCCGCGGCTATATTTATCATTCAGTGTCAGGGCATCCGCTGCGTATTCGCTCGCTTCCGCTGCTAGCCCCATGGCGAAGCTCGCCTTCGCCGCGGGAGCCAGACGTAAAAACCGCACGTACTCATTCGTGCCATTGGTCACCCCGGCCATTGCCCATGCGTAATTGTTGGTGAGATGCTTCTCCAGCCCCTTCCACTCGGGGCGGATTTGAAACGGCGTGGCTGCACGCTCCGGCAACACCGCACGGATCAGCCCCTGTACACTGCCGGGCCGGGTTGCACGGGCGTCGGCGAGACTCTCACGCAGCTGCCGTGTCTCATGCCTCAGCTTAACTAATTCCGGTCGTTCCCCCTCCGACGAATTGGTGACAGAGGTCGCGGCTTTTTCCAACCAGCCAGCTAGCGCGGTTCGCAGGTCCTGGTGCAAAGCAGCTTCTTCCTTATGCATGCTGCGAATCGTCCAT
Organism: Verrucomicrobiales bacterium; assembly: GCA_028293425.1. Classification (GTDB taxonomy): domain Bacteria; phylum Verrucomicrobiota; class Verrucomicrobiia; order Limisphaerales; family JAQGOV01; genus JAQGOV01. The sequence goes on along the minus strand of JAQGOV010000025.1, from coordinate 1,200 downwards.
GCCTGCCAAGCGATGGTGCCACTGGCAAGTAAAGCCACCACGCAGAAAATGGAGATGAGCAGGGGGGAAGTTTTCATGATTTAGTGTGCGGATTGATGGTGCCACAGAGTCGGGTTATCTGGCAACAGGCTAAAGCCTTGTTCTTCAAACCCTATTTCCTTGAATTAAATTAGCCTTGTGGTTGTCCTGACGCTGCGCGGAAAAACCGGGCATCTCCTTACACTATCAATCTTCCAAGATTGTCATCGAAGGTTGAAAGAAGGAGCGTTGAATATCCTTGTTGTCCATGACGGGTTTCAAGGACTGAGATGCGCCTTGTCAGTTTGTCAGGGAGCAAAATCCTTCAGGTACAGCCACCACGTAAAATATGATGGGAACTCACCGTATGTTTTGGTGAGGGTTAATGTTGAGGAAGAAATGAGTTTATCGCTGATCGTAAATTCAACGAGACAGCTTTGATACTTATCCTCCGCAGGCAACGAACGAAGCGGTTCGGGTATGGTGCCGCGACTTTTGACGAGAAGTCCTTTGTAGGTGGATTCCAGGAGGAGGCGGTTCTCATACATGGTTTTTGTTTCGTCGCCCTCCCGATAAAAAGGGGTGAAGGCCTTCGGTAAAACAAACTTACTCCCGCCCGTAGTTGCCTGCTCGATGGAAGCGCTGAGCACAACTCGGTTCAACTCCTCTGCGAGGATGGTCCTGCACAAGTCCAACGGCGTGTGCAAATCGAGGAGCATGGTGCGTTGTTCCGGGGAAATATTAGTCCAAATGAAGCTCGAAATCGGCTTGGCTCCTGCGGCGAGTTCCGTGATCAATTGGCGCGGCTGCAATACTCCGTCGGCGGAGAGCATCGGCGAATAGCAGCACTTGATCAAAGAGCCGCGGAAAATCGAGTTGGTGCCATCGGCTACATTCAACTGAACGTCCCATTCCATCGGCCGGGGTGTGCTTCTGGGCTTGAGAATCACCTCAAAGCGTGTATTCCCCGGTGACTCGATGCGTGATCGGACGATTACCCCTTGTTTGGCACAGTTGGTCGGGGACAACAATAGTTCATTGCCGCCGGCAAAAAGTGGCAGCGTCATGCAAGAAACGAGGAGAATTTGAAATCGAAGAAGAAAATTAATTTGGTTCATTGACATGCCCCCTCTCTACGGTTTGACCGCCAGGTTGGATCTACGGTTCTTCATATAATCCTCT
>JAQGOV010000019.1 GCA_028293425.1 Verrucomicrobiales bacterium | reverse complement strand
CCGGTAAGGGCAGGGGAAGCCGATACCTGCTCACCCAAGGTTTCGGAGCTCAGAGTCTCGAGCAGCTTGCCGTCTTTGTTATATACAAGCACTTTTCCAGAATGCGTGCCCACGAACAGGTTGGTCCCGGAAATGGCGGCGATACACAGGACAGCGTCACTCGCCGAGGCAAGCTTGCGCTCTTCTCCACTGTTGGAACTTTCCATTCCCGAGTGAGCCTTGAGATCGGTATACGAGTAAATTGCTCCAGCGTCTGTGGCAGCATAAATGGTTTTTCCGCCTTGAGGCCAATAAAGGGCTGTGACTTCCGCGGTGTGCTTTCCGAGGGTGGCAATCTTTTGACGGGATTGCACGTCCCAGACCTTGAGGTCCTTATCGACGCCGCAACTGGCCACTTGAGTGGCGTTGCTGTTAAAAGCCACCGCTAATACCTGGGCTGAATGGCCCTCCAGTTGAGAGAGCTCCTTGCCTGTTTCAATTTCCCAGACCTTGATTAATTTATCTCCACCTGCCGTCGCTAAATTTTTTTGGTCAGCGCTGCACGCGAATCCGTAAATCGTATCTGCATGGGCCCGCCACGACTTGAGCAGCTTCCCATCCTCCACTCGATACTTCCGCACAAAGGCACCCTGGGCCGTAATGCTGTCCGCCACCAGGAGCTCCTTGCCGTCGCTAATCACCGCGACTCCCGTGACGAGGCCCATCAGGCCATTGGTGATAGTCCGTTGCCGCTCTCCGGATTCCGGATCCCAGAGATTGATTTGCCGAAATCCGCCTGAAGCGAGCATATGTGCGTCCTGGCTCCAGGCCAGAGATTGCACGGCATCCGAGTGCGCTTGGAACTGAACGACGACTGGATTGTTGGTCTTGCCTACTTTGTGCACCGTTACGGAGCCGCCTCGGCCAACCGCGAGTCGTGAGCCGTCCGGAGAAAGCGCGAGTGCAAAGACAGGCCGGTAGTCGCCAGGTAACGGCTGGAGCTGGACAGGGTGGGCGGCAAGATCTTCCTCGAACGCGTTTGCATTCCATTCCGCGCCGGATTTTACCCAGTCCCGCAAGAGCTTCACCTGGGCATCGGTGAGCTGCTTCTTCGGCGGCATATGCGGATCCGCATCCTTTGCCAAAGATTTAATGAGCAGGCTGCCGTCCGGTTTACCGGGCGAAACGACTGCCCCATCATCGCCGCCTTTCAGGAGTGTTTCCCGCGTGGTAAGAATCAGCCCACCCTTTTTCTTTTCCGGACTATGGCAGGAGGCGCATTCAACCTTGAGAAGCTGCATGGCCTCGCGGGTATTTTTCTCCAAAGCCGCAGCAGAGGTTTTTGCTGCCGCAAACGCCAGGAGAAGGCAAAGGGACGCACGTAACATGTGTTTTCGGTATCTCAACAATTCCGCCGTTTCTGGCGGGTTCGCCTTTAGACGCTCGGAGCGACAATCTTTTTCAAATCCGTTAGCATTTCTATGGCGGACTGGTAGCGCTCCTTGACATTCTGGGCACTGGCCCGCTCCACAAATCGGCCAAAGTCATCCAGCATGGTGTCACCAGGCGTGCTAACGGCGACAACCTCGGCCAGCACTTTGCCCAGGCTATAAACATCCGCGGCCGGTGTGCCTGGGCCTTCCGGCGGGATATAACCTTCGGTTCCCACAAAGGACTTGGTTTCATCCGCATCAGCCACCAGTCCGATGTCAGCGAGCTTTGGCTCACCCGACACGAAAATAATGTTGGAAGGCTTGATATCTCTGTGCACCAGGCCCTGCTGATGCATAAAAGCGAGCGCATTCACCAGCCCATAACCAATTCGGAGGCAATCTTCGGGTTGGATAGCCCCGCGTGTTTCTAATTTCGATTTCAATGTGCAGGGAACGTAACCTTCCGGATCCTCTTCAGCGGTCACAGTGCAGCTATCAGCCAACTCCATCACGTAATAGAACTGACCGGCCCCCTCGTTACGACCAACATGCAGAACGTCGACGAGCCCCTCATGCGCTCGGGAAACGGGCTCGAACTTTTTGAGACCTGCGAACTCACGCTCAAAGCGCGGATCTTTTGCGCTTTTCTGATCCACGATTTTGATCGCCCGGTGCGTGCCAGTGGCGCTTTTGGCCAGCCAGACGTCCCCGTAACTTCCATGCCCGACTCGTCGAATCAGGATGTGATCGGCTACCTTCGTGCCTCCGTCTCGAGTGCCAGGTGTGAATTCGCTCGTCAGGTCGGTGGGAACAGGAGGAAGTGAGGGACGTTTCTTTACGATGCCCAAAATCAAGGCTGCTGGAATCTGCACGGCGACCGGAACCAGCCACGCAAACCAGGCGTGGGTCTGCCACACCAGGAACATCGACCCCAAGGCGATGACCATGGCCGAAATAACGGCAGCAACCAAGGCAGTCCGCGGGCGCAACGCTCCCAACCCGAATGCTGCCAGAAGGCCGCCGAACAAAACAAAGCCCAATTCAAAATACGCGGGCATGCGCCGCAACGCATCGTTTCGTAACAAATTTAAGAACTCCGTGGCATGCAAATCGACTCCTGGCCACACCGGTTCCTGGGAATCAGAAAATGGAGTAAGGAATTGGTCCTGTCGCTTTCCGGTAAATCCGGCTTGCACCGCGCTGCCCACAAAAACCACCCGATTCGTTACAAAAGCGCCGAGCGCCTTTTCGCCATCCAGGACCTTTTGAAAGCTGATGGCGGGCAGAGTTCCCTTCGGTCCGTAGTAATTTATCCAACGTTCGGCTGATATCCCTTGTGGCTCCCGTGTAGCTGGAAGATCCAGGACGCTTGCTAATTTCCAACTGAGGCTGGGGGCGTCCATAGACCCATGCCAATGCTGTCTCATGACTCCATCTTTATCCGGCCTGAATAAAGGGAATCCGTAATAGGGTGTCGCCTCCAGCAGTTTAGCTGCGGGCAGGATCGGCCTAGAACTCGCTGCCATCCCGTAGTAAGTACTGGTTCCAAAATCGCCGGCTAAAACCACTTTGCCATGTTTACGAATGGCCTCGGCCAGTGCATCGGTTTGTTTGCCAGATTCCGCTTCATCCTCAAAAACCACATCAAAAGCAATCGCCCGGGCGCCGT
>JAQGOV010000739.1 GCA_028293425.1 Verrucomicrobiales bacterium | reverse complement strand
AACGTGGATCAGGTGCAAATCTGGGGAGGTTTCCGCTGCCGTGACCGTGATAGCCGCTACGTTTTTGCATTGCGCGGAGGCAATAATAACGACTTTTACCTTGCGCGTTACGCTCCGGATGGAGGGGCGAAATTTCTTGGATTTGTCCCGCTTGATTTCAAACCGGTTCCCGGCACATGGTATCGCTTCCGCGTGGTTACGTTGGGAAACCGATTCCAAATTTACTTGGATGACGAAAAGCTGCCCCGGATCAACGTCGTGGATAACGATGCGTCGTGGACAAATGGGAGCGTCGCTTTAGGCGGAGGCTGGCTTCCGGCGGAATTTGCTGATCTTCAAGTGAAGCTACTCACAAGCGAAGAGAAGGCGAAAATTATTGCTTTGGGTGAAAACGAATGGATGGCTCCGGCAGTGGACAAGGAAGCCGAGCGCAAAACTCAACGGGAAATGTATGTCACCGCGAAGTTTCCAGCCTTGAATTCCCTGCGCACAGAACTGTCACTCAATGGTAACTGGCTCTTCAAGCCGGACTATGAATTGCCCGCCGGTCAAACGCCGGTGCAACTGGATTATGACGACCAGAATTGGCATATGATGCCAGTGCCCTCGTTCTGGACCCCGGGACTTTCCTGGCTTCATGGGGAAACAGGTTTTCCAGAATTGGGCGGAGTTTCAATGACCAAAGGCGTGGCTGAAAGTTTGTATGTTCAAGAAACGAAGCGTTGCGACTCTTATACATTTGATTGGCGCAAAACGCGTGCCGTGTGGTATCGGCATTATGTTGAACTTCCTGAAAACTTGGAAGGCAGACGCTTTGAACTCGCCTTCGATGCCATTGCCAAGGTTTCTGAGATTTGGGTTAATGGAATCAAAGTTGGAACTCACACTGGAATGTTTGGCGAGGTGAAGTGTGACGTAACCAAGGCTGTCCGCCCCGGGCGGAACGTCCTGATAGTCCACGTTATCAGCAAGCCCGATTCAGCCGGAAAGAAATCCGATACTGTTGAAGGTGTTGCGGTGACAGTGGAAGTCACTTCAGCCATGTTGCACTCCCTGCCTCATGGCATGTTTCAAGACAATGTTGGTGGTATCTGGCAGCCGGTGAAACTTACCGCCACTGCGCCCGTGGTGGTGAGCGATGCCTTTATTGAGCCTGGCCTGCATGGGGCCGACATCAATCTTGATATTCTGAACAGCAGCCAGCAGGCGGTTCAATTGGAAGTCAATTATACGATCACCTCAACGCAAGATGGCTCACTGCTTTATTCGAACCAAGAGCCACATTCCTTTTTGGCAGCGGCTGGAGATGCTGGACATTTGAAGCTGACCACTCCGCATTTGAATCCGAAGCTTTGGTCGCCGCAAGACCCCAAGCTCTATGACTTGGAGGTGCGGCTGAAGGAGCAGGGGCGGGTAGTTGATAACTATAAGGTGCGCTTTGGTTTTAGAACCTTCACCGTGGACGGCGATAAATTTTTATTGAATGAAAAACCTTTCTGGTTGCGTGGTGCCAATCCGTTTCCAAATACTTTGCGCCCGAACGATGCGAAGCTGGCCCGCCGTTTTACAGAGATCGCCCGTGAAGGAAATGTTCGTGTCACTCGGTCGCATATTGTTCCGTTTACCTCAATCTGGCTGGATGCGGCTGACGAAACCGGCATGGCTGTGTCATTTGAAGGCAGCTGGCCTTGGCTGATGTTGCAAGGCAATCCGCCGGGCGATGATCTTATTAAAGTCTGGAGAGATGAGTTTCTTTCACTCATTCATGAACACCGAAATCATCCAAGCATCATCCTCTGGACAGTGAACAACGAAATGAAATTTGAGCAGTTCAATCAAAACAATCCCGCATTGCTTAAACAGAAATGGACGATTTTAGATGAAACCATGAAAGCGATGCGACAGGCGGACCCAACCCGTCCGATTGTGGCTGATTCATCTTATGTGCGAAAGGAAGCACAACGAGGCTATGAGACTCTCGTTAAGCCGCAAGGCTTGGACGATGGCGACGTGGATGACACGCACCGCTATTATGGCTGGTATAACGAGTCCTTTTATAATCTTTACGATGGTAAATTTACTAAGCAAAGCACTTCCGGTCGTCCGTTCATCAGCCAGGAGATGGCCACCGGTTATCCCAATAACGATGATGGGCATCCCGTCCGGTTTTATCTGTTCAAGCATCAAACGCCACAAGCCTTGGTCGGGGATGACGCCTATGAAAACGCTGATCCGGCGATTTTTCTCAAGCGGCAGGCGTTCATGACCAAGGGGCTGGCGGAAACCTTGCGGCGAACCAGCCATGAAGCAGCGGCCGGGGTTTTGTATTTTTCATATTTCACATGGTTTCAAACTCCCTGGTCAGTTGATCAGATAAAACCCTGGCCCGCTTACTACGCCCTCAAAACTGCTTTGCAACCAGTATTGGTCAGCGCCGAATTATATGGCCGCCATTTTTACGCGGGCAGCACCATTCGTCGCCGGATCTGCATTGTCAACGACGCCGAAAACTTTGAGACAATCTCCAACGGCAAGCTTATTTGGGAGTTCAAATCTGGCAGCCAGATTCTGGCGCAAGGCAAAGTAGATGTTGCACCAGTCAAGCATTACGAAA
>JAQGOV010000660.1 GCA_028293425.1 Verrucomicrobiales bacterium | reverse complement strand
CCGCGCTTTGGAAAAGCTGAGGGAATCCGATATGGAAAGATGCGAAATGTTGCGTGCTGGACTGTGGTGATGATGGTAGTGGGAGGCGTGGGCACAGCACTGTTTCATGTGTGTCGGTTCGTCCACTGAAGGCGCTCTTTCCCGGGCTGCCAGTGGGTCTTACCCTAAGGTGTTCCGCTGGGGAAGCGATTGTAAATTGGATTGCAAGCAGCGCTCAGATGGAGGGAGAAGTTATGAAATCAATCGAAATGATGGACGAAGACGCTTCGGGATCTCGATTAGGGAACTCCTCTCAGGAACGAACTGAACGTACCCCGGACAAACCTAAAGAATCGCATCCAGCTCAGCCCCAAGACCGAAAGTCTCACCGTTCAATCAAACGCCAGCCACGAATCACACGGAGTCAGTTGCCATAGCAAAGCTCCCGCGGCTCTGAAACCATTAAAAGTCTTTAACTCCGTTCCTAATTCTTATCTTCAAGCCGGAAGAAACGTTGCACGAGTGAGGGCGCACCTCATTTTCTCGTGATCAGCAGAACGGACACAGGCTCCGGCAATTCCGCCAGATTGTGGAGTGCGGTGCTCGCCGCTTTAGCCCTTAGAGCCTATCCTTTGACCTCATACACCTCCTGGCAAGCAAAGCCCTTATCCAGGCACAACCCTTGAGGATGGCTCCGGGTGGGTTTGGGCCGCTTGGGCAGACTGTTTTCCAGGGTCTCCCGCGTCAGTTTAAAGTCGTTGCAGTTGGCCCCTGCCACGGACACTCCCAAGGGAGTGCCGTGGGAATCGGTCACGACCACCCGCTTGGCGCCTTGCTTGGCCCGATCGGTTGAATTGGGGCCGGTTTTTTTCCCCACCCAAGGGTGACTTGGTGAGGGCTCCATCCATTGCCAGCCAGCTCCAATCTATTTTGTGGAGCTGCTCGCAACACAAAAGCCCGCACAACCAGGGCTGGGCAAACAGTCCCTCCCGGACCCAGTGCTGAAAGTGCCGGTGAGCCGAGGAGTGCTTGCAAATGCCCGCTGAGTCCAAAGCTCCCCACTGGCAGCCAGTGCGCAAAACGAAGAAGATACCATCCATGGCCTTGCGGGCAGGTAGGGGCGGGATTGTGGCACCCAAGCGGGGGCGGCTTGCCCGGGGGAATAAAAGGCTGCATTTCCTCCCAGAGCGCATCGGGTATCCTCCAACCATCATCCCGAACCCTTTTTTAACGTTTTGCCTTCATAACAACCTCCAAGTCAATTTCGACCCAAAGCCGCAATCAGGCTACGTTCTATGTCTAATAGGATAGGCCCTAACCAATTTGATCAAGGCAATCTGTTCGGTAACTTCCATGCGTGGACTAAACAAGTCATTCGCCCGAACTGTATTCAAGCGCGGACGCCCGCCGATTCGGCGACATCCAACTTACGGGGCCAACACGCCGCGGTAGACCCGGAAGGGCAGGTTGGTCGATGTGAGGTCAGTGATTGTTTCACGTCCTAGGGAGTTGGTGAACCGTTTGATCACCGACCAATCCACGAAGTTCGTCGTGCCCTGAAGTTCATAGACATGGCCAGCCGTGCCGTCGAATAAGACGGAAGTTGAACCATTCGTCATCTTTTGCAAGGAAAGGAGATAGGGCGGAGCCGCCACTGAAACCAGTGCCACAACGCTGGTAACGGACCCGAAAGAGTTGGTCAGCACAGCCTGATAGGAGCCTGAATCATTGGTTTGCACGTTGTGGAGTACCAGGTCAGTGGTATGAACATCAGAAACATCCACGCCATCCTTGCGCCACTGGCAGACGATGGGGCTTGTGCCGGAGGAACTTAGCGTCAACGTCACGGTAGTTCCAGCGGTGACAAACTGATCTTGGGGCTGAGTCACAATCTGTGGTGGCGTCCCGATGGTGAGCGCAGCCACAGCGCTGGTTGCTTGTCCCGCGAAGTTGTTTGCCATCACCCGGTAGTTGCCCGCATTCGCGTCTTGGACATTGCCCAAGGTAAGTGTTGGGTCTGTCTTTCCAGCCAAATCTGCGAAGCTGCCACCCACAGGCGAGAATTGCCACTGGTAATTGAGCGGCTCGGTTCCCGTGACGTAAACCCCCAACGTTACGGTGGTGCCCTGGGCAGCGGCCTGTGAGCTCGGCTGGGTAACAAAGTAAGGGGGCACGAGCACCAGGAGAAAAGCCGAATCACTGGTGGCTGTTCCGGCCTGGTTTGTTATCACCACGTCGTAATAGCCGGTGTTCTCCGGCAGGGCGGAGGCAACAGTGTAGGAACTGGCATTGGCTCCGGGAATGGGGTTGGCGTTAAATCGCCATTGGTAATGCAGCGGAGCGGTGCCAGTGGCTTCAACACTGAATAAACCCGTCGTGCCTTGAATCACGAAAGTGGTGCTCGGCTGAGTCGCGATCTGAGGCGCAACCGCCGGAGGGTCAGGAACGACAATGGTTCCTGGTCCAGGATAGGCGGCCACCCAGTTGGTTGCGTCGTTTGCATAGCCAGTCAGGCTCACTCGCTGGAGGCTCTGGCCGGTTCCCTTCGCGCCAAGAGTCCACCCGTTCGTGTTGTCGTATTTGACTTTTTCCACGAGGATCGAAGGCACATAGCCAGCATCGGGATGAGGAGGAACCTGCACCGGATCCGGTTTGTAAAGCTCCACGCTGTCGCCGCTGTTGTTCAGCTTGCCGGCGTAAGGGCCAAACATCGGTGTGTTTGTGGAAAGATTATATTTGGAACGAAACGCGGCCACCTGGGTGAGGTTTGTCACGGGGTCAAAGTTGACTAATAAAATCGTGCCCTTTGGCGCCACGCTGATATTTGTGGGAAAGGTGTAGCCAACGCCGCCTTCCAGGTGCCAGGTGTTCGTTGGGTAATCGATATCATAAAGGCGCAGCACGCCGTTGGTCAGGCTGGTCAGCTCAACGTATTCATCCAGCGCATTGTCATTGGTGATTCCGCCGCTGATAACATCCGGCGGGTTATACATGATTTCGGTGATGACCAGCGGCCCGACGAGCGGATAAGCATTCGGCAAACCGGTGCTGAGGCGGAAGTCTGCTATGGTGGGAGGATTGTCATGGCCAAAGGTGCGCTGGCTTTCCGGCACCAGATCGGTGCCACCGTTGCTTTTCACGTATCGGGTGAAGGCCACTGCGTTGGCGCTTGCAGGAATCACCCGCACGTTGCGCGCGCCAGTCACTGCCGCCGTGGAACTGCCTGCGGTAAGGACGAATTCATCTCCATGCGCCGAGTTAAAAGTGAAATCGGGATTGCTGCCAGTTCCACTGCGATTAAATCCCGGCGTGGCCGATCCGACCTGTTCAAAGAAAAGCTTGTAGCCGCCGGCTGGAATGACTGTGCCCGCGGGGATGTGGAATTTGAGCGGGACATCTCGTGAGTTGCTCACCCACCAATCGGAAATATCTACTGGTTGATCCGTGGGATTAAACAACTCAAAAGCATCCTCGAAAGGAGGATCTGTGTGGGTCAAGATTTCATTAACGACGATGTTTGTTAAGGAAAGCCAGTCATTCGGGCCGCCTTGGGTAGTCCTATTCGTGTCAAAACTGAATAAGTTTGTTCCCCCATCCGGTAAACGTCCGTAGGAGTGGTCTCGCTGCTGTGGGCCGAAGCTGATTTTGTCCACAATGGTTATGCGGTTACTGGCATAAAGGGTGATAGTTTCCCCCAACGTGCTGCTCAGCTTAAAGCCGAGGTGATCGCCGCGGAGCGTATCCCCCGAGCAGAGGAAAATCATGAAATCGCCGGAATCTATGAAGCTATTCGTAAAAACCCCGGCGCGGCCTGTCGCTGTATTCGTGTCGCTAAACACCATGCCCCCAATGTTCACCGGAGGGTTGGTCGCCGGGTTGTAAAGTTCCAGCCAATCATCGCCAAGTGAGTTGGTTGCCATGATTTCGTTGATTCGCAGAGCCAAGGGGGTGCCGAGCACAACATACTTGTTGGTCGCACCAGGCGTGGGCAAGCCGAGCGTCCACAGAGCACCCCCGCTTGGGTACCTGCAAAGGACATTGTTCTTTAATTGCCGGCCGAAAACGAGCGAGTCCTTTTTGGTAGACCCTTGGTAGAGCCCGATTTCTTCCCCAGAGGAGCGGAAGGAGAAATTGGTGCTCACGAAGCCCGGATAATTATTCGTGGTATCCAGCCAAACAACCACATGGCCCTTTGCAGCGATGGTCGCGGTGTTTGGAAAGCCCCATTTCTTTGGAACAGTGTTGTCATCGGTTAGAAACCAATTGCTCAAGGTGACTGATGAAGTGCCCGCATTGTACAACTCCACGTAGTCGGGCTTGGTGCCGCCCGGTGAGAGAACGCCGCCATTGTCCGCGCAGATCTCATTAATGAGAACCTGCCCAGAGGCTGTAAGATTCAACAGCAGGACCAAAAGGCCCGCCCAAAAAAATCGGAGACTTTGCATATCAACGGTTTGGCCTGTCCCCTAGCCGGTTCGCGCATCTGCAGGACATGCCGTCTTTCTCATCGGAATTTCACCGAAAAACTCAAATTTAGGTCAGCACATTCCATTTTCAGGACAGATGTTCCTTTTTTATGGCGGTAATGGCCCAGCATCGTTCCGCGAGTGAATCGCGGGAATGAACGGCATGCCAGGAAACCATCTCGCTCAAAGGTGACTCTGCCCCTCCGTGGACTGTGCGAATGAATGATCACATAAATTCATCGGAGAACAACCGATTTTTCGTGGGTTTTTCTACGTATCGTGTGCTCATGGAACACGTATGGTCAGGCTGTGAATTGAGGATCCTGAGGACACTGTCCTCCTGTTCACCGAGGTTCCACCGCCGGGTCATTCCGCGGCTTTTGGGAGCTTTCGGGTAACCTCATCGGTACAGACTGCGGCGGGCTCACCAGCACATGGGCCGTCATTGTGACCGTGGGGGACAAGATGCCTTCCCTCATCGCCTGGCACTCCGACTTCTTGATCGAATGCACAGATTCCGCAGGCTGATTGGTGGAGTCAGGATGCGAACAAGTCGGGTGTTGCCGCGAACAGTCCTGGTAAATGCCCTTCGTAGCTGCGGCGCAAGGAATTGGGTGTCAATTTCTGCTTCACTTCTCTGGGCTTGCTCTTGGAGGGATGGCTTCTTAAGTTGTGGGGCTACAAGCCTATGAACAAAGCGATTCGGAATAAATTATTCTTGATGATGGTTCTGGAGTTCTTCATCTGGGGCGCCTGGTTGCCCCTGATTTTTGGCTATCTCCCGAGCCTCGGATTCAGCGCAACCGAGCAATCCTTGATTCTAAACGCGTTTCCGATTGCCGCGATTGTGGGCATGTTCTTCAGTAATCAGTTCGCGGATCGCAAATTTGCGGCAGAAAAGTTTTTGGCGGTCAGCCATTTGATCGGTGGTCTTGCCATCCTCGGGCTTGCCTTTATCCAGCCGCCTGCCGCGGGAGCCCCGGCCGGAAGCGCGCCCTTTTGGCCCTTCTTTATTTTGATGCTTATACATTGCCTTTTGTATGTGCCGACTATTTCCATCACCAATTCCATTGCTTTTGCAAATATGAAGGATGCCCAGCAGGAGTTCGGCATTGTGCGTATGGGCGGGACGATCGGTTGGATTTTGGCCGCCTGGCCATTCACGTTTATTTTGGTGGATTGGGACAAAGTCAAAGCGGCAAATCCACAAGGGGTGGTCGCCTGGATTGGCACTGTTCTTGGAAATGGCCTGACTGGAGATGCTCTGCTGCACGCAACGAAATGGACCTTTATCGTGGCGGGAATTGCTTCGTTGTTGCTCGCCGCTTTTAGTCTAACCCTGCCTCATACGCCGCCTAAAAAGGTGGAACACGGCGAAAACAGCCTGGCGTGGCTGGAATCGATCAAGCTACTGGGACTGCCTTTTATTTTGGTGCTTTGGCTGGTGACCTTCGTGGATGCAACCGTCCATAACCTATTTTTCAATTGGACTGGGCGATTCCTGGTAGCCGCTCCCCAAGCCGGAGGGGTCGGGATCCCAGGCAATTGGGTGATGCCCGTGATGAGCATCGGGCAGATCGCTGAAATTTTGACGATGTTTATTCTTGGCGCCACGTTGAAGCGGCTTGGCTGGCGTACGACGATGATTATCGGAATCCTGGGACACGCAGCGCGCTTCGCCGTTTTCGCATTCCTCCCGCAATACCCAGCCTTAATCGTCACTGTGAACATCCTGCACGGGATCTGTTACGCGTTTTTCTTCGCAACGGTTTACATCTTTGTGGACGAGTTCTTTCCGAAGGATGCACGTACGAGCGCTCAAGGGTTGTTCAATCTAATGATTCTTGGATTTGGCCCCTTGGTGGCAAATTTTGTCGGACCTTTTCTTTATGATAAAACTTTCTCGAACAACAATATTGTAAATTTCAAAGGGTTGTTCCTCGTCCCATGCATTTCAGCCGGCTTTGCCGCTGTTGCCCTGGCGCTGTTCTTCCGTCCTCCTGCTAAAGTGAAAGCGAAAGTGGAGGGGCCGGTCGTTGCCGCACATTAAAATATCCGTTTGCGCCAAGCCGCGATGATATTCAGAAGCTCCGCGATTCCCTGTCAGGGGACGCGGAGCTTCGCTTTTTGGCTAGAGCGAAAATGCGAAACAAATTGAGTTTTCTGGGGGTTTCCCCTCATTTGCCAAGCAATTTAATGGCAGTGAAGTTGCATTAAACGAGGATCCAGAGCGGATCGTTGGAAAGGAAACATTTTATGAAGATGGAGTTGTTGGAGGATTTGTATGTCGATGAGCTGAAGGACCTATACGATGCGGAGAAACGGCTCTCCCGCACGCTTCTGAGGATGTCGAAAGCTGCCACGGCAGAAGATCTAAAGATGGCCTTCTCTTTTCATCGCAAACAGACGAAGGAACAAATTCGACGCTTGGAAAGCATTTTCAAGCGGTTAGGTCAGTCAGGCGGTGGGAAGAAGTGCAAAGCAATGGCCGGTTTATCAGCCGAAGCTCGCGATTTGGTTTCCGAGGACGCCGAGCCAGAAGTTTTGGATGCTGGCCTGATCACGGCCGCCCAAAAGATGGAACATTATGAAATCGCCGGTTACGGCAGCACTGCGGCTTACGCTAAACTGCTTGGATTCCAGGAAGATGCGGCATTGCTGCATCAAACCTTGGTTGAGGAGAAGGCGACAGACGAGAAGCTGAATCTTCTGGCAAGAAACATCAATATCGACGCAGCCGAAGGCGAGATTCCTGTCAAAACCGCCTAGTTGGGGTTCTGCCAAGAACTCCATGCACAGCTCAGAACATTGAGCATTTAAAAGCCGTTGATGCCCAGCCTTGCAAGGGGCTGGGTGTTTTTTTTGAGTAGCCGAATACGAGCCATTCGATTGTTGAACCTCCATTGCGAACCTGACAATCTGGAGGCAATGAGCCATTTAGGCCGCGCAAAAGAAGTTTTTGACATTGAATTGGCAGCGTTAAAAGCCGTCCGAGGACATCTTGATAGCGCTTTCGATGCGGCCGTGGAGGTGTTTGTGGCAGCACTCAGGCAGCGCGGCAAAATCGTAGTCGTGGGCATCGGAAAATCCGGCAATATCGGGCAAAAAATTGCCGCGACTCTCACTAGCACGGGTTCCACCAGCGTTGTTCTCAATAGCGTGGATGCGCTCCACGGCGACCTCGGGGTACTGAACGATGGTGACGTCATCCTGGCACTAAGTTATTCCGGCGAATCCGAAGAGTTGTTGAATTTGATGCCGGCGTTAAAACGCTTTTCAGTGAAAATTGTCTCCATGACTGGTTCCGCGAGGTCGTCGCTGTCCCGCTACAGTGATGTGGTCTTGAATGTAAAAGTGGCCAAAGAAGCATGTCCCTTCAACCTGGCGCCGACCGCCAGTACCACAG
>JAQGOV010000667.1 GCA_028293425.1 Verrucomicrobiales bacterium | reverse complement strand
TCGAGATGCGCCGCGATTACATGGTCGATCGCATCAACAAGATCCCCAATGTCAGTGTGGTCACGCCCAAAGGCGCTTTCTACGTGCTCATCAACATCAGCAAGCTCTCGCTCACCTCGCAGAACTTCGCCGACCGCCTCCTGAGCAAGCACCATGTCGCCGTCGTTCCCGGCGTCGCGTTCGGCGATGATCGCACGATCCGCCTCAGCTATGCCACCAGCATGGACGTGATCAAAAAAGGGATCGACCGGCTGGAACAGTTCTGTAAGACGCTCTAAACCGAGCCCGGCGGGTCTAACCGCTACAGCATTCATTTTCGCGCCGCCCGGTCTCACGACTGAGCGGCGCGTTTTTGCGTCCGCGTTGCTCGTAATCGTGAACCCGGGCGTGGACCGACAGCTCGGAAGGGTGGATGGGATCAAGCCACCCGGAGCCGACGCAAAGTTCGATATGCAGCGACCCCGAAATTATAATCCACGAGCCCCGCCAACTCGGGTAATCTGCGCGCCCTCCACCACTGCTGCCCATGTTTTATTCGACCCTCGTTTCCCTATTCGCGGTGCTTCCGTTTTACGGGTATGCGCTGCTTCTGCTCTTCCTGGCCTGCTACCTCTACCGGAAGACCTGCCGGTTCTCGTTTACGGACGAGTTGACTGAACGGGACAATCCTGCGTTTGGCGCCTCGTTCGCGGGCTATCTTCTGGGCGTCGCCATCGCTCTGACGGGGACGTTGCCTTCCCGTGGGGTTTCCTTTGAAGAGGGTCTGATCTCGATGACTTTCAGCGGCGTGCTGGCGGTCGTGCTCATGCGACTCAGCATTTGGATCAATGACGCCTTTGTGCTCAGCCGATTTGACGGGCTGGTTGAAATCCTGCGGGATCGCAATGTGGGCGCCGGTTTCGCCGTGGCAGGCGCAAGTATCGGCACCGGGCTGGTTCTTGCCGCCGTCATGACGGGCAACAGTGAAAGCTATCTTTATGCGATCCGCGACATCCTGGTCTACTGGGCCGTGGGCCAGGCGCTGTTTATTGCAGGCGCCCATCTCTTCTTCCGCATGGCCGGATACGATGTGCAGGAAGCGCTCGAAAAGAAAAACAATACGGCGGCCGGCCTTAGTATCGGCGGTTTCCTCATCTCGTTCGGGATCTTGATGTGGGCTGTTTCCCGAAATGCATCCGGGCATCTCCTCGACGAGTTGGCCGTGACGGTGCTGCTGGCCGTGACCGGGGGCGCAATACTTCTCTTAAGTCGCATCGCGACGGAAAAGATCATTCTGCCGCGGATCAGCTTCGCCAAAGAAATCTCGATCGACGAGAACAAGGCGGCCGGCCTCGTGAGCGCGGCGAGCAGCATTGTCACCGCGCTTCTCCTGGCTGCGGCCATCGCGGCCCGGTAATTGGCTGACTCGCGAGGACGACGGCACTTGGCCGCCTTGGCGCGAACTCTTGATGGGAGGCATGGGCTAATTGCCGTGCAGCTCCCGGGCGGGAGGAAAAGATGCGTCCACTTCTCAGCGGCTAAAGCCTGGAGTCCG
Organism: Verrucomicrobiales bacterium; assembly: GCA_028293425.1. Lineage (GTDB taxonomy): Bacteria > Verrucomicrobiota > Verrucomicrobiia > Limisphaerales > JAQGOV01 > JAQGOV01. Next base: position 1,288 of record JAQGOV010000667.1, on the reverse strand, counting down.
AACCTTTGCGCCGGGGCACGTGCGCGGCGGCGGGTGGTTGTCCCGGAGGACGCTTCGCTATTCCACGGTCACGCTTTTGGCCAGGTTACGAGGTTTATCGACGTCGCAGCCGAGCTTGACGGCGGTGTGGTAGGCCAGCAGCTGGAGGGGGATGGAGGTCAGGATCGGGGAGAGGTAATCGGGACAGGCGGGAATGTAGAGGACGTCGTCGGCGATGGATTCCAGCTCGGTGCAGCCTTCGGTGCCGATGGCGATGATGGGGCCTTTGCGTGCTTTTACTTCCTGGATGTTGGAAATGTTTTTCTCATAAACGGAATCGCGGGGAACGATGACCACGCTGGGTAACTCGGGGGTGATCAGTGCGATGACGCCATGCTTGAGTTCCGCGCTGGGATGGCCGCTCGCGTGGATATAGCTGACTTCCTTCATCTTCAAGGCCCCTTCCAGCGCCACCGGATAGTTGAATTGCCGGCCCAAAAACATCATGGCTGAGGAGCCGGCGTATTTTTCGGCGACCGCCTTGATGCGATCGTTGGAGAGGAGGATGCGGGCGACTTTATCGGGAAGCGCTTCGAGTTCGTCGATGATGCGCAATCCTTCGGTCGTGCTCTGATGCCGGATTCGGCCCAGCAAGAGGCCGATCAGGGCGAGGATGGTGACCTGGGAGGTGAAGGATTTGGTGGCCGCCACGCCGATTTCCGGGCCGGCATGCATGTAGACGCCGCCGTCGCTTTCCCGCGCGATGGTGCTGGCGACGTTGTTGCAGATGCCCAGGGTGCGATGGCCTTTGCGGCGGCTCTCGCGCAAGGCGGCGAGGGTATCGGCCGTCTCGCCGCTCTGGCTCAGGCAGAAGACGAGCGTGTCGGGCGTCATCGGCATGTTGCGATAACGGAACTCGCTCGCAAACTCGACTTCGCAGGGAATGTGGGCGAGCGCTTCGATGATGTATTCCCCACAGAGCGCCGCGTGGCTGGCGGTGCCGCAGCCGGTGAGAATGATGCGATCCACCGAGCGCAGGTCGGCGTTGGTCATTTCCAGACCGCCGAGGACTGCCGTGGCCGCTTCGCGCGAAAGCCGGCCGCGCATGGCATCGCGGATGGTGGCGGGCTGCTCAAAGATTTCCTTGAGCATGTAGTGCGGGTAAGTGCCCTTGCTGACGTCGGCCTCGCTGAACTCCACTTTGGTGACTTCAAAGCCGCTCGCTCCGCCCAGCAGGCTGCTGATGGCAAAATCATCGCGGCCCAGCGCGACGATGTCGTAGTCCTTGAGATAAATGGCGTCCCGGGTG
>JAQGOV010000630.1 GCA_028293425.1 Verrucomicrobiales bacterium | reverse complement strand
TCGGTATCGCTTAAGCAGGTCGGATAAAAGCTATAATCGGGCATCCTCCCATTCAACCACGGGGGGTCTGCCATCCATGGGCATATCCGGAAAATCCTGAAGCCTTAATTTCCGTACAGGCTCTTAGCGTCCTTGGCGGCGGCATTGACTGCATCTTTCCGGTTGTCTAAAGCATCCTTAGTGGCTTCTTTGTGGTCTTCGATGGCGCTTTTTTGTTTGTCACAACCCACCAGGGCCGCTGCCGTTAACAGGACGAATAATATAGGTTTCATAATTTTAGTTTTGTTAGGGAGAGTATTAGGACGCTCACTTAAGTACTCCTGCCAACCTACCACCCCCCCAGCGTGGGTTGGAAGGGGGGGAACTCCCCCCTCAAAGCCTCAAAGGAGCCTTGCCCGGCGCAACCCGCATCCATCTATTGTTTCGATGGCTCGACCTGCGTTCCTGGCCTTTGAGCGAGGGGCCTGCTCGCGCAAAAGTTGTTGGTCGGTCCGACTGTTCACTCATGGAAGAGTAGACGCCGCCTGCAAGCCATTTTTTGGCGCGCCTATTCTGGAAATTTTCCGGAGCCCACCCGACCCCCAACTTTCTCCACGCCCCAGGCTCAAGGCTCAACCCGCAAAGTCAGGTAGTTAGTTTACGGTTCTGTGTGCAACCGCGATGCTTCCGCCGGGATCGCGGGTCGCAAAGCGAACAGCCCTTATGTTGTTCTGGAGTCCAGCGCATTTAGAAATGAAGTTGGAGTTCCCGCTCCGCGGACGAGAAACGGAAAAAAATTTCCGCTCCTACTTTCTTTGCTCTTGACCGCGCGGGCTTGATAGGGGTTAGGCGGCATGGATCTCATCGTAAGCAAACTCCGTCTCAGCGCCAGAACGAACCTCCCAACAGTGAGGCACGTCACGAACCTGGCCCTGCAAGATGATGCCGCGAGAGATGCCGCTCGGCTGTCGGGCTCGCATGGAAACCTGGCACCAGACGCTGCCAGCAGGACAGACAAGCTCTCGGTAAAACACCCCTCGTCTCTCTATCCGGCGACCAACACAAAACTCCGCCCACTCGGGCACTCGTCCGTAGATGCTCGTGAGCAGCTCCGTGACGTAGGCTCGGAATTGCTCCTCGCTCTCGGTGGCTGGACTCTCCATGTACATACGCGCGTGATGCAGCCTACTAGAATTCGGCCGGGAGGCACTTCAGCCTAACACCGGTAAACTGCAGCCTATTAATGTTCAACAAAAGCAACGTTAATTTTCCAAAAGGGCTTTGTCAAAGCCACTTTCGCTCATATGTTGCGGCCCCCGGCTGACCAGCAAAGGCTGAGACGCCCCAAAGACGACACTGAACAAACCTCTTAGGATTGGATCAAGCGCTGTATCTTCTTCCATTGCAAACGGCACCCGCGTTAGGAGGGTGAAACATAGGTCAGGGCCTGTCGTGAGATTCGCCTTCCTTGCGTGGCCTGTGCAGTGTCCATATTGATGCAGAGCCACCCTGAAAGGACAGGACGGTCGCTGAGTCGAGGTGCGCTTCGCGCGAGTGCCACAAAAGTCTCCTGCATCACATCTTCGGCCAGGTGTTAATCGTAAACCATTCGGAAGCGGCCGAATATATGCGGTCAACGTGCCGACGCACGAGTTCGGCAAAAGCATCCTCAGTCTTGTCCCGGTCGTAGCGGGCTAGCAGTTCCAGGTCAGTTTCGTCCATTCCACCTGTATGACGCGGCACACTGGCCCGATCCGACAATGGCTGTTCGTTGCGAAAATCCATGTAAAGAGTATGCGAGGCAATTACGTCCGCACGGAATTCGCCTGAGGGCGGTTTGGTTGATGGGAGAAATGGGGGAACGAATATTTGCGGTGAGACACATTTCCCAGGTTCTTGGACCTGTGCTGCGGGAGCCGGCTGCGCACTGTTCGGTGGCGATAAACTCATTCTTCAATAGAAGAGTGGCATGAATTGCCCGATGACATAACTCGCGAAAATGGCCATGGCAACGTCTCCGTCACGCGGCGGGCCGCCTCGATTGGCGATTCTGCCGACGGCCACTCCCACCGCCAACAAGAGCGTGCTGATTGCCAAGAGGGCCATGAGCAGGGCGAAGAGAAAAATGTGGGTTGAATAAGCAACTGCCAAACAGCAAGGCGTCAGTATCCCGGTCACCACAGGCAGGCTCCATCGCGGCATCCGCAGCCTGCTGAGGCGGGCGAGCGCCAGCCAGATGACAACGAGGAGAACAAGCTGCTGGGGGATGCGACGCAATTGCGGGGTCACACCGACCCACGTACCCATTGTGAGGATGACAGCGATTAGGAGAACGGCGGGGACAATAAATCTTCGAGTGCGTGCCAGATGGGGATGAAGTTCAGGCAGGCAAAACATCAGGACCAACGCGGCCGCTATTCCCAGCACAAGCCCGACCAATCTCCATCGCCACGCGGTCGGAGCAGCGGAGACTGGTTTGCCAATGGTCGTGCACGCCGTTTTCACGCCGGCGTTCACGAGGCCCGGATCGAAGGGTGCGGTGATGTGTTCGGACCAGGGAGAGAAGACTACCTGCGCATTTGTTTGTGCTCTTAACCAGTTCCGCGACATCAGTTCGCTGAATCGAGCTACCAAAAGGAGAAGCGGCGGTCCGCGCTCGCCCACATGGGCGGCGGAATCGACTCCAATGAAGAGTTTTGGCCGAAAGCCGTCTCCACGCACGCTCCAGCTGCCAGCGCCACCGCCCATGGAATGGCCGACAAAGACGTCCACCCCTCCGAGTGCATGCTCAAGCTCTCGGAATTTGAGCAGGATGTTGGTGAGGGAGTAGCGCTGGGGCGATTCTCCATGCCCCGCCTGATCCACCGAATAGCAATCAAAACCAGCGGCGGCGAGCGCTTCGCCGAAACGAAACATATTTTCCTTTGAACCGGTGCCTCCATGAGCGAGGAGCGCAATGGGATGCGGACCCGGCATTGCGGGGAAAAGTCGAAGCGCGGGCGTGTTTGTCGTCAGCATTACTTTTTCAACGCGAACGCCCGGCTCGATCATGCGCGAGAGTATGGCCCCAAGAATCAGGGCGGCGATAGCTGCTGCCACGAGCCACCGGCTAGTGCGAGCGCTCATGGTTTTTCTTTGGTGATGTCATTGCTATAGCCACTTCTCTTCCGGATTGCGAGGACTGCGAGGATGATAGCCGCGCAAGGACCGATGACCCACTTCAATTCAGAAAGCGCAATTCTTCGCCCCCAGGGGGAGAAGGCAGCGAGGATGTTGATTGGGCCGACCATGATGGGTTGCCACGGAAGAAAGTACCTCGTGTTGCTGAAAGGCGAGAAGAACGCAACGCCCAGGCCGCCGTCCGTCATCGCATCCAGCAGTCCGTGGGACGCACAGGCGAGGAACAGGTAGAGCCAGGTCAACAATCTTGGTCCCCACCTCGAACTGGGGATGGCTGGAATGGTCATCAGGACTCCCGCCATGACAGCAGCGAAGGCCAATGAATGTGTCAGCCCACGGTGGCCCAGCAACGAGCCGTATTCGATGCCGCCGAAAAATCCAATGGCGTCAATATCTGGTAACACTGACAGAGCGGCTGCCAGCCAGTATCGACTGCGTGGACGGGGTCGGGGAAATGCCATCCCAATCGTGACTGCGAGAATTGCATGCGATACAGGGGAGGCCATATGAGTCGTTCGTCGCAAGGCTATCGATCCAAGCTCAGCGCATTAGGCCGGGTGGTAATATCTCGCCAATTCATGTTTCGCCTCCGACGGCAGAACCACCTCCAACTGGTCTGGAAAATCGGCGATGCACAATCCAAACCGGCTCTGAAGAAGGTCCACTTTGGTCCAAGGAATCAGCAGGGGGCGGCAAAACCACCGCGAAAAAAAATTTGGAACGTGCAAATAGACACCCGCCTGGGAAAACACCACATGCACGGCACCCCGCTCATAGCGCGATGGATGACAAAGGGTGCATGGCGAACGAAAACAACGCCCGACCGGCCGGCTATCGGCAGCAAATCGGGCCGCCCACGCCCGCCAACCTTGTGAAGCGTAAAACGAAATGCCCAATCCAACACACAACCAGAGAAGCATAAACACTGGAACCAGCAGAACGACTGTCGACGAAGGCATTAACTGCATGGCGGAGTCATGGTTTGGGGATTTCAATCTTCATCTTCGGAAGCTCGAGTGTTCCATTCCAAATCGTGCGAGCCTCATCGAAGTCCTGGGTGATGTGGTTGGTTGGCGGCGTCACGGTGAAACTGCTGGATAAGAAATAGGTGTTTGTGTCGCCTGCTCGTATTGCCCAGTCCTGCGAGCCCGGCGGCGAAAGCCTCAGCGAAAATCCGTCCCCCGGTTTCATGCCGTAGCCATACGCATTTGCTCGTAAGCGGATGGTGGAGTCGTATGGCAGGATGATCCAACACGCGCCCGCTCCGCCCCCGCTCCCGGGAGTGCCGCGCTCGGGCAGCGATTTACCGAGCGAGTTGAGCAACTCACAACGCAACCCGCGTCCAGGGTCGAAATAAATCCGCATGGGAGGCCCGACCGCTCCTGACACATTCTGCAGCTCTAAATACAACTCTGTCTCTGGCCAAGGGCCCGCATGGGCTGGCGAATGTTCTTGAGCAATCAACATCCGTCCTCGAAGGGTCTGCGAGTACCGCGTGCTCACAGGTTTGGACCAATCGCTCCTGGCGATGATGTTGGACTCTCCGCCTGCAAAAGAGCAGAGGGATACGGTAACCAGCGGGAGTAGTAGGAGAGTTCTCATGGCGTGTGTCAGGCGGCTTCATTTCCGCTGCATAAGCGTGACCTCACTGCCGCGAGCCGGCGGCGTCAAGCGCAGCGGCAATTTGAATTCAAGGTTTCCCACGGAATAGCTCGGCTCCACTTTGGTAATCGTGAGTTTTCGAGGGCTAGAGATCGGTTCGGCAGCGGACGCACCAAGGACAGTGGCGGCGCAAGCAAGGATGAATAGATGCTGTGCTTTCATAGTTCAGTTTACTATTGGTTCCTAGCTGTTGTCTTGTTGATGGTTTAAACCCCAGTGCTGCAATTTCGTTTCGGCCTAACGAGTTGATTGAGCCGCGGTGCGTGCAACTCTGATTGTCAGCATGGCGATAGCAAACGGCACTTTTGTTTTCATGGTACCTGAGGCGTCACTACTCGATGGCAGCGTTCCATGGCGCGTCTCAGGCGCTTTTGAGCAGCGTTCTCGCTGATACGGAGCGTGGCGCCGACACACCGCAATGCAACGGAATAAACCAAATTGATGTGCCGCCTGACCAGCGCGGCAAAGGCTTCGTCGGAGCGGTCTTCCGCATACTGCCGCAAAAGCACGCTGTCATTTGTTAGGTCCATTCAACTGTAAGTGTGCGCAGAGCGGCCAAAACCGGCAATTTATTTGCACCCACCTGCCGCCGCACCGGGTCGTCAGGCGCGGACTCTCTCCGCCATTCCGCGTACTCGCGCAAAAGTTGGTAGTCAGTTCTGTATACTCCTGGAAGAGTAGCCGCCGCCCAAACCGACAGGCAAAAAAAGAAATCGGTCAAAGCGCCGCATGTTCTCGGGGAACTGGCGAAGGTTTTGTCTGCGGCGCGAGCATGTCCCGCAGCACCACGGTAGTCTCGAATGTTTCTCCACCACGCGCCAGAAGCAGATTTAACTTTGTCCCGGTCGGCCATTGCCAGAATGCGAATAGGCCGGTGTCATTCGTTCGCCAGTTCGTGAAGGCATATTTGTCCACTTGCAGCAGAACATCACCATCGCGGATGCCGGCCTTGGCGGCAGGGCTGTTGCTCATCACGCGCGCGATCAGCTTTTCACTCCTGAGATTGCGCGGGAGGAAAACTGCACCGAGGCGATTGTGGTCATAGGGAGTTGCCGGAGTTTGCTTCGGTCGCAAATAAGCAACATCATTGAGGCCATCAACCACCACGTCCAACCGCTTGATGGCCGCCATTCCCAAGGTGGCGATATGTCGTTTCCCAGCCCAGCGAACGCTCAGCGAGTCCGCCTCCTCAACCACAACATCGTTCAAACGCAAACCGCCCAACGAAAAATTAGGGGTCCATGACTGCTCCCGAATGACCATCTGCATATGAGGATTCCAGCCAGAAGTGAGCGTCAGAGGTTGATTCGTATGTGACGTCTTCCAGGCCCGCCAATTTGATGGTGAAAGGCCGATCCCGGATTCGGAGCCGGTGTCAAAAATCACGAAACCATCCTTGCCCTCGGCGTAGCGTACTTTCAAAGCCATCACTTTCCACTTCGCAAAAGACATTCCCCACCAACGCGGCACGTGGGTCCAGAGCGGAAGCTGGGTCCAATCCGCTCCTGGCTCCGGCACGTCCTCTCCGAACGCGAGCCGGTTGTGCAGCGCGTCAATCATGAAGCGACGGCCGCTCACGCTCGGCCACCCCAGCACTCCGTCCGATTCGGGTTTTAATGAAACAGGCAGATCAAAAATTCCAAGCGGCTCGTGCCAGGATGAACCCATAAACGTCACCAGACATTCTGCTCTGGGCCGCGACCAAACGGAAATCCACTCGGGCCGGGGCTTCAAACCTAGCCGGTCCGCTGCCTGGCGGTTCAGAAACAGGTGCGAGGCACCGGTATCGAACTCCAGTCGCACAGGATGGCCGTTAACTTTCGCGTCCACCTCAATTGCATCCTTCGCAAACGCGGTCGCCAGCCAGAGAAATGGCAGCCCGATGACCAGGATTGTCTTCACAGTTCTCATGCGAACGTCATTTACCCTGAGCCCACGGATCGTGTTGGCATATTATTTCGCATCAGTTTTTCTGACCGGAACATATCGCACGCCGGGACGTTCCGGAAGAAATGCGGCGATGACTTCTTGCGCATTCAAGTTCTGAAAACGGGGATCATCCGGGACATTTTCGACTGCGCCTTTCAAGCGCGGGTCAAAATCTAATAGGCTCTTGAAGCTGGACGTCAGAATTTCACGTTGTGCATCGGACAACAAACCACCAGCGTCCGTCATCGCTTGTTCACTCAGTTGGTTCCACTGGGAGCGGACTCTGTTAATGTCGACTTTGGGGTCAAGCCGTTGAATTTCCTCGTCGGACATGCGCGCCCATCTGAGGCCCTTTTTGTGTTCGGTATCGCGCGCCTTCTCAATAATCCTCCGCAATTCCCATTTGAAGTCTTCATTCGGCTCGCCAAGCAACGCTGCTAAATACTCAGCCTGGAAGAGCGCAAAATCCGCCGGCTCGCCGAACTTCCTTTCTAGATACGGCCATGCTTTAGCGAGATTGTACTCCTCCGCCAAAGTCAAGGGACCGTAAACCGACTTCTGGACCAACCTCGCATAAGCCCAGGCATTTTCCGCAACGCTGGAACTCCGGGCCGGCGGCATTTGCCCTGGCAGAAGCCCGTAGGCATTGGCTGATTTGGCGACCTGATTGGAGAGTTGTGTCGCACTTTGCCTAAGCACATCGAGTTCGCTGCGCATCCGGGGTAATGCGAGTGCATCCTGGCGTAGTCTTTCATTTTCAGCACGAAGTACGGCTAGATTACTGGCATCGTCGCTTTCTGAAATCCGCTTATCGATTTGTGCGGCGGAAGAGAGTAGCTGTTGCTGGAGCAATTGAATTTGGGCTCGCAAGTTTGAAACCTCGCGTGCCTTGTAAATCGTCGTGCCGATTGCGGCGAAAAGAACGCCGGTTATGAGAGTTTTCTGCAGAGTAGTCATGGCAATGGCTTTCGTAGCAGTTGCGGTTGTGGTAAAAGTTATTCCGGCATGAGCCGTGGTGAGGATGGCCGCGCTCAATTCAGCCGGGGCAACCAACACGGCGTTCGTGGAAATCAGCACGGTAAGCCCGCTCGCACCCGCCGTGACGCCGCGCCTGGCGAGGCATTCGCGCAAACGATCCACGGCGCGGCTCACGCGCTTTTGGGCGGCTTCATCGCTGATGCCGAGAAGCTTGGCCATCCGGGGCGCGGTCTTGCGCTCGAAGTAGCGAAGCAGCAGCGCGTCGCGGTCGGCCTCGGCGAGTTCCCCGAGGGCGGCGTCGAGATGCGGAGCAATGTTTTCCCACGACGCGTCGGCTTCAGCGGCAAGGAGTTCATTCATGGTGGCAGCCTCCTGTTCACGCGCACGGCGACGCTCAATGGTTCGCACGGTCTGGGCGGCAATGTTTTGCGCGGTGCGATGCAGCCAGCCGGAGAGAACCGGGCGGTCCTGGAGTTGGGCGGAGTTTTTGGCGAGAGCGAGGAAAACGCCTTGCGTCACATCCTCCGCCAGATGCCGATCGCGCACCATTCGCCGGGCGGCGGAATACACGAAATCGACGTGCCGCCGCACCAGTTCGGCGAAGGCGGCTTCGGAACATGTTTCGGCATATGCGCGCAACAATTGCGCATCGGTCTGTTCGTTCACTCACTCTATATTAGCCGCCAAGCCGCAAACCGGACAGGGAACAGGAATGAGATGCATTTACTGCAGCTTTTCCACAACCAGCATTTCAACAGATTTGCGCGCGGGCACAAGTTCAAGACCAAGCTGCTTAATGAGCGCCTGTTTTACTGCCTCTTGATTGGCTTTTGGATCCGTCTCCACATTCCAGCGGAGGTCAAGGTTGTAAGACCCAGGCAGACCGGTTTCATCCACGATGGGCATTTCAAAAATCCTTTCCAAATGTTTCGTCAATCCCCGCGGAGGCATCCGAGGTTTCCATGAAAGCGTATCGCCGAAGCAATGAATGTGGCCCTGGGTCAAGTTTCCGAAATCATGAGGGGCATTAACAGCGGGCTTCAATCCCGGCGCGTCTGGTGTTCGCACTTCGAGCACGAGTATGTTTGTCACCACGTTTTCCCATCGCCCCGTCAGGCGGAGGACTTTCTTCAACTCAAGTTGCAAAGCTTCCTCTGTCAATAATGGCAAGGTGGAAATGAAATCGTATTTCTCCTGCGGTTCACCGGCCGGAAAACTAACCCGACTTGGGCCACAGCGATAAGCCGCGCGCAGAATCTCCGTGACTGACACATTGACTCCGCCCCATCTGATAGTATCCAAAGTCCACATTTGATGCACCGGCGGTTGGAATTTCGTCGGCAGGATTTTGACTTGTGGTTCCGCTTGTCTTAGTTGCTGCCATTTCAGGCTGGCAGAGCGCCACGAATCGTCCGTTTTTTCGTCCGCCCTTGTTTTTCTGACTCCAATGGTCGTTCCAACAAGAATGAGTACCACTGCGCTGACAACAATTGGCGTCTTTATTTGTGTCCAAGCCATGATTTTCAATGCTCCTTTCACGAGGGTTAAAGTTGAAATGGAAGCTGTGGCGCCCTTCGCAATCGCAACCGCTGTGGCAGTTTTTGCCAGAGCTGCCGGCGCGGCTTGGACCGAATTCTCGGAAATTGCTGCCGCCAGTGCCGCAGTGGAACAGACGATGCCGCGCCTGGTGAAGAAGGTTCGCAGTTTTTCCAGGGCGCGATTGACGCGCATCTTGGCCGCATCTTCGCTTGCTCCCAAGGCTGCACCGATTTCTTTCATGCTTTTGCGATCAAAGAAACGCAGCGCGACCGCATCGTGGTCAGCTTCGCTTAATCCCCCCATCGCGGCGTCCAGCAGGGGCGCGATTTGAGGCCAGACCTCCGCTTGGCTTTCGTTCAACAAATTCTGCATGTGCGCCTCCTGTTCGCGCCGGGTCCGGCGCAACTCGCCGCGAACGAAGGTCACCGCTGACAGCCGCGCCGTTCGACACAACCAGCCGGCGAGGATGACTTTTTTGCCCAACTGCCGGGATTTCCTGGCGAGGATGACGAAGACCGCCTGGGTGATTTCCTCGGCCTGATGCGGATTGCGCGTGTGGCGCAGCGCAATGGAATAGACCTTGTTGACGTGCCGTGCGACGAGCGCGGCAAAGGCTTCGTCAGAGCCGTGCTCGACGTATTCCTTCAACAATGCGTTGTCGTCCAGTTCCAACATCTACAAGTGAATGCCGCTGACCAGGGAAAGGTAACAGCTTCAGGAAGAAAATTCGAGATTGCTCATATATACCATATGCTGCAGGCCGACTCGCCGCTTGCATGGTCTGAATCAATTAGTTCGCTGAAGTCCCAAAAGCGATTGTTAAAGATTAAGAAGCCTCTTTGGGGGCAATATTTAATGTTGGGAATCGGAGTGTTCGTTTGGGCGCGGAGCAAATTCTGAAAGGCAAGGCGGCCATTGCCTTGCAGCGCAACTGTCAGGATATTTCTATTCAAAAGCCACTGGCGCTACCTTGGTTCAGCGCAGGCAAGCGTGGGAGGCAATGATCTGCCGCCTTCAAACAAGCTTGAAATAATCCAGAGGAGTTGGATTCAACTTTTCGTAAGTGCCCCGAAATCAATGGAGTGGCTGATGCGTTACAGCCTGCATCGGGAGTCGTTGAAGATGTGGATTGATTGGAGAAAAGATTGCCCTATGATTCGATTCCGCTCTACCGAACAAAGGCTGCGGACAAAAATTCAACGCTCAGACTGGCTATGACTCGCATTGTATCTTCCCTCTTTTTACTTGGGGCGCTTATGTCGGGGACTCTGCACGCCGCAGATGAACCGAAGTTTGTGCCCGTGCCTTTGGAACAGGCTGCTGGCTCCAAGGCATTGGCGGATTATCCCGCGAACGAGGGATGGAGGGCGGTACCGCAGGGACGACAGGTCTTCGAGCAGGTGCCATTCGATGTGTTGCACAAGGTGCAGCTCGCAGGCAATACGGATTCCAAAGACGGTCGTCTCTATGTGGCGCGGAGTCTCGGCATAGCGGTCGGACAGCGGCTCGGACGGTTGCATCTGCTTTACGCGGCGAATATTCCGGGAATTCCCGGCCAGCCGCTGGCCGCGTTGCGATTGCATTACTCTAATGGAGCGACTCAAACGCTGTTCGTCACTTACGGGGTTCATGTGAAGAATTATTACGGGGACGGCGAACCTGACGAAGTCACGGATGCGGATTCGAAGCTGGTTTGGAGAGGACCACGGCCGAACAAACCACGGTCTTTTTACCGGCTTTATAAAACGACCTTCACGTTGCGCACGGATTCAGCCCTGGAAACGATCGATGCATTCTCGCTATTTAGTAAGAGTTCGCTGGGCATTTTCGCGATGACAGGAGAACTGGCGGATGGAGGCGCAACGCAGACCGCGCCGACGGCCTCGAGCGATGAATCCCAGTACCACAATTCCCTCACACTCCACATACAGGATCCATCGGGGAACGCCGTTCCCGGCTCCCATGTGCGCGGGATCGTGTTTGATACCCCAACCAGAACGGTCACGCTGGGACGGATGGATGACTCGGCTAGCGAGCCAGGGATCGTGCCCGTGGATTTCCCGGCGTCCGCGCGGGAACTGCGGCTGGTAGTAGAGGCAAAAAATTATGTGCCGATGGAAACAGTCTTAAAGGCCGGACCCGGCGGAGGATTTGTCCGTGACATGACCGTGAAGCTTGAACCGGGAGTGCGGATTGGCGGAGTGGTCCGGGATCCGGACGGCAGCGCGGTTGCGAAGGCCAAGGTCGGAATTTATCGAGCGAGCACAGGTGCCGCAGGTGAGCCGGAACTCCGTTACGCGGAGAGCACAACCGACAAGCGAGGACGCTGGTCAGCACACGAGGTTCCCGAAAACATGGAACACCTACGATTCCGGATCACGCACTCGGACTTCCGCGCCACGGAAGTGGCGTTGTCCGGCGGAGGCAAAGGTGCGCCCACACGCGAGGCACTGCTGGCTGGAGACGCGGAGTTGAGGTTTGAGAATGCGCCAACGATTTCGGGCACGGTGCGAGACGCCGCGGGCCAGCCCCTCGCAAGCATCGAGGTGACCCTCAGTCGCACCAACCCTCCGAAGAACTTCATTACCGAGCAGGTTCGCACGGATGCCCAGGGACACTTTGTCTTTCCGAGCATCGAGTCCAGCCGGGCCCGGCTTTACGTGAACGACCCGCGCTTCGCGCCGACAGCTTATTTGGTCAACCTTGATCAACCGCCCGGGCCGGTGGACATCACACTGACAACCGGCAAACCGCTCAAGCTACGCGCGGTTGAGGCGCCGACGAGGCTCAATCCAGAGATTGGGCCAGCGCTGGCCGGTGCCATCTTCAGTGTTGTCGATGCGGGCGGCGTGATGTTTTGGAAAGCCAACGCCGACTTCCGAGGCGAGGCCATCTGGGACAAACCGCTGCAGCATTCCTCAGAAGCCGGCCTTACAAACCAGGGCAAAATTCCGGTCCACGCCCAGGGAGTGGGAGGATATCGTCAAGCGACGGCGTGGATTGATCCCAATGCGGGCGAGGCCCTGATCAAAATGGAGAAATGGATTCCGTGGAAAGTGCGGGCGATTGACGCGGAGACCAAGGAGCCCATCCTGAATTTCACCACGTTGAACAGCCGACCGCCGACCTTTGCGGACAAGTTCGGCCCGTCGCGGGCCATAAATGGGGAAGCGCTCGCAGGGTATTTTGCAGAGACTTTCATTCACGAACGGGTCCTGACGATCGAGGCAGAAGGCTACGAAACCCTGCGCTTCCCGCTGATGCCGGAGTTGGGCGCGACCAACACATACGAACTAAAACGGAAGAAGTAGTTTCATTTTTCGCCACAAAATTACGGAAAAAGGATAACCCTTAGATTGGTCTGCTGAAAATGCATTGAAAACAGCCTCAGGCGCGTTTAGTGTCCCCTGACCATGGGCGTCGCCGATCGTTATTACATGCGGGACGAGTATCACGCACCGCATATCACTACCAAACTGATTATTGTCCTGATTGTCGCTTTCGTTATACAAAGCGCTCTCTATTTTTACGGGGACATCAATGCTTATACGCATTTGGCGTTAACCGCAGGAGGCCTGGCCCACGGCAAAGTTTGGCAGTTGTTCACGTTTCAGTTCCTACATTCGGTGCCCATGCCGTGGCATGTTTTAATAAATTGCTTCGGGCTCTATTTCTTTGGGCGCAGGGTGGAGGAAACACTGGGTGCCAAGAGATTCCTGACGGTTTACCTGCTGGCCGGTGCTGTCGGCGGCCTGCTGCAAGCGGCGCTGACCATGGCCCTGCCTAGACACCCCGATTACCCTGTTGTCGGCGCCTCAGCCGGTGTCTATGGCATTATGGCCATTTTTTGCACCCAGCACCCCATGGACGAGATCCGGACCTTTGTTTATTTCTTCCCGATTACGGTTCGCGCTTATGTTCTGCTGCTCGTTCTTGGGTTATTTGCACTTTATGGGGCCATCGTTCCTTACAGCAATGTGGCCAATGGGGCACACCTTGGAGGACTTCTGTTTGGAATTTTTTACGTCCGAAAAGGCCGAATGCTTTTCGAGAACCTCGCGGACCGCTTGCCATTTTTGGGTAGGAGGGACGGCAAATCGAATCCTCTCGGCTCGCTGGCTAAGCATTCTCCCCGGGCCAGCGAGCGAGCGAAGGGTCGAAAGCAGTCAACGGTCTTTGTGAGCGATGAGGTAGATCCCATCCTCGACAAGATTTCCTCTCAAGGCATCGACAGCCTCACGGACCACGAACGGGAGATTCTGGAAAAAGCCCGGAAGAAGATGCGCTGATCCGTTGTCTAGGTGGGGTTTTTCAGAATGTTGCAAACCCCTGCCGATTCCGTACCCTACCCTCATGCAGAAATGGGAAAAGCCGCCGGCGGATCCGGAATTGCGCAAGAAGATACAGGAACTCGTGGCCCAAAAGGGCGGCGGCTACAACGAGGATTTGGTCATAGATATCATCGAGAACGGTTTGAAGCTGTTGACCGATGTGGAAGCGCGGGGCGATGTCAGGGTAATCCAGACAGCGGTGCGCGAATTGCGCTATGCCTTCAAACTTTTTGCGCCCCATGCGCACGTTCACAAAGTCACCATGTTCGGGTCGGCCCGGACGCTGCCGACCCGCGCGGAATATCAATCCGCCGTGGAATTTGCCCGTAAAATCGCCGCTGAAGGGTGGATGGTCATCACAGGGGCTGGCCCGGGGATCATGCAGGCGGGCCATGAAGGTGCGGGACTTGAAAAAAGCTTTGGCGCCAATATCCGTCTTCCCTGGGAGCAAAGTGCCAATCCCATCATTCAGCACGACAAAAAGCTGATCACTTTTAAGTATTTCTTTACGCGCAAGCTCACCTTCTTGCGGCATTCAGATGCGATTGTGCTTTTCCCGGGGGGCTTTGGCACGATGGATGAAGGCTACGAAGCGCTGACGTTGATGCAGACGGGCAAGAGCCGCATGATGCCCCTAGTGCTCATGGATCGGCCAGGCGGCGCGTATTGGAAAACATGGGATAAGCACATCCGAGAACACTTGCTGCGGAATGCTTTCATTTCCCCCGATGACCTGCAGCTTTATCAAGTGGTCGACAGCCCTGATGAAGCGGTGCGGATCATAACACGCTTCTATCGAAACTATCACTCGATGCGCTTTGTGCATGACGTGCTGGTAATCCGGCTCAAGCGGGTGCCCTCGGCCGAAGCGCTTCAAGGGTTGAGCCAGGATTTTGCGGACCTGATCACTGGAGAAAAAATCCACAGCATTGAACCGACTCCGGAAGAAAAGGAGGACAACCAGTTCCTGGAGTTGCCACGAATTGCCTTCGGATTCAATCGGAAGGATTACGGCCGGCTGCGACACCTGATTGACGTGCTGAACAGTTTCTAGCCCGCTGGACTGCCGCAGGGTTTAAAGCCCCAGAGCTTTGCGCACCGTTTGGAGATGCTGCTGCACTTCCGGGTCGTCAGGGTTTTCGCGCAGGGCGGCATCGAGAAGCCGACGGGCTTCTTCCCAATTTCCCTGGTTGAACTGCATCACTCCCAGACTGTCGTTCGCAATCGGGTCACTGGGGTTCACCCGTAACGCTTCTCGAAAATATTTTTCGGCCTGGGTAATATTTTTTTGATCCAGCATGAGCAGCCCAAGATTCCCATTTGCCTTGCCGTGGTCGGGATTGATCGAGAGCGTGGTCTCAAATTCGGCCTGGGCTTCCACAGGTTTATTTTGCATCCGGTAAATCAGCCCCAAATAGTAATGCGGATCTTCCAGCCGGGGGTCCAGTTGCAGAGCTTGTCGAAAATGCTGGAAAGCATTCTGAACTTTACCCAGTCCCATCTCGGCAGCCCCAATATTGCTCAAAGCCTTTGCTTCCCGCGGATTATTGCGCAGGCGGTATTCGTTGAAAGCAATTACATCGAGCAACGCTTTGTGGCTGTAATCCCTGGTGAGGGTTGCAGAATCCTCTTTGGTATGCGGCAACAATTGGATCCATAGTTCACCCATTTCATCCGTGGTATTCACACCATACTGCACCCGTTTCGGTGGCTGGTTGGGATTCCGAAAATTGTTCGTCGAGTTGTCGTAGGTGTAACGCATCCTCAAGGTCGTGCCCTTTGGCAGCGGCACGGGCTTTGCATATTGATAATCGCCTTGCCAGTTGAAGTCCCAATCCGGCACCAGGAACCGCCAAGCTGTTTTCCCATTGGGCAGCACCGCGGAGCCCTCCAGCCTTTTTCCGAGATAATGCGCATGCGGGAGGACGCCAATGATATCCGCATCCACGGGCAGCACGTAGGAATCCTCAACCAACGAGTCTTTCGCCCCGGCAGGAATATCGATCGTAAAGGAATTGAGAGGAATCTGGACTGGAGTGTTCGTGGGAGCCTGATCCGTAAAATAGAAGGCCACAATAGGCTGGACTGGCTCCCGCTTGCCATTTGGTTTGAGATGGCATTGTAGTACTAAATCGGCTCCTGGCTCAAGTGCCCAGCCCAGGCCCGGTGCGGAGCGGATTGCCTGCTTGCCCGGCTGCCAGCTCAAATACTGTCCGCTGGGGCTTTCAGCCGTTTTCGGCGCATCCATGCCATCAAAACCCGGCTCCGGATCCAGCTCATCAAGGCGGCGCGAGTTGCGTGTCCGGTCCACTCGAATGAAAACGTGATGGACCGAGCGGCTGCCGGGACGAAATTCCAATGCCTGAATAAAACGGCGGGTGTTGAGCGGAACCGGAATCACCAGGTTGCGGTAAACATCCTTGCCGTCGGCGGGCAAGGTGTAAGGCTGTTCCAGCTTCACCACCAGGTCAGGTTTGCCAAGCTGCCATTCCTCGTTCCACTTCGGAGCCGGGGGCAAGTCGGCTGTAGCACCTTCCGGCATGCCGTCCGTGAACCATTGATGGATGAAGCCAATCTGTTCCACCGAGAGCCCGCGTTGGTGGAGAAATTCTCCCGGTTGCGATTCCGGCAGCCAAGGCGGCATGTATCGCTTGCCTGTGACATCCGCAATCTCTTTTCCATGCTTCTTCGCATCAGAATAAGTCAGAAGCGGAAAGGGCCCGGACTGGCCTGGACGGTGGCAACCCGAACAGTTCTCGAAAACGATAGGCGCCAGGTGTTTGGAAAATGTGACGGTGCCGGGAGGCCGGGGAGTGTACTTTTCTTCCCTGGGCTTCACCGTGCAGGAAAGCTCGCAAAAGCCCAGGAGCACCAGCAAACCCGCTCCCGCTCGCATGGACCAACCAAGTCCTTGCCCCTGCCTCTCGCTCATGGCAACTCGGGTATGTAACAACCAATCGGCCGAACCGCTTTCTGGGCAGGAGCCTTCCCATCCAAAACAGCCTTGAGCACTTCCTCCAACTCATGGCGGGTCGCATCCGGGCGTTCCTTGCCAAAGTCGACATAACGGTCATCGATCCGCCCGTGGTAAACGAGCTCACCCTTGGAGTTAAAGACAGCGGCTTCGGGTGTGACTCTCGCCTGACATTTCTTCACCAGGAGATGCTTGGGATCACGCAACGCCTGACAAGGATAAGCAAAGTCTTTCAAGTGCTTGCGGATTTCCTCCACGGTCAGATCGCTGTGCGGATATACCAGTGAAAACTGAACGCCTTTGTTGTGAAAATCCTCCCAGATCCTTGCAACTGTGGGCGCGTAGCGATTCGAAATAGGGCAATCAGTCGAAGTAAAAAGAAAAACCAGCACTTTTGCATCCTTGGTCCCTTCAAAGGGGTCAATGCTTCGTCCCTCCAAGTCGAGCACCATCACTTTTTCAGCGCTTTGCCCGGAGATGGGTCGACCATTTGCCATCGGCTCAGGACTGCAACCGGCAACGACGACAATCAACAATGGCAGGAAAAAGTTCCAAGGCCGAAAAAGGCAACGTCCCAATAAGGACAAAAAGGTCCTGTTCAGGGCACAAAAAAGATCCACGGGGCTAAATACGCTACTTTGCACTCTGATAACAGGGTGCTCCAAGAAAGCTTATATTCCAAGCACAAACACAGCACCCGCCGACCTAAGCCGGCATCGGCTGAAACCGCTCCCGCCCATGTGGCCGGTTGAAATCTAACTCCGGCCCAATTGGCACGATCCGGAACGGATTGATCTCCTCGTGAGTCATGTAGTAATGCCGTTTGATATGGTCCAGATTCACGGTCTCAGCAATACCCGACTGCTGATAAAGATCGCGCAGGTAACCATCCAAATTCGGGTAATCAACGATCTGGCGCAGATTGCACTTAAAGTGCAGGTAATAAACCGCATCAAAGCGCACCAGGGTGCAAAAGAGCCTCCAATCGGTTTCCACAATGCGGTTACCGAAAAGGTAACGCTGCCTGGACAACCTTTCCTCCAAATAGTCGAGAGCCACGAATACCTCATGGGCTGCTCTCGCGTAGGCTCCCTGGCTGGTAGCGAACCCGGCCTTGTAAACTCCATTATTGACCTTGTCGTAGACAAAGGCGCTTAGCTCATCCTGCTCGCGGGCAATGTCCTGCGGGAATAGGTCCATTGATGCGTTCCCGAAAAGCTTAAACACGCCATTGAACATACGGCAAATATCATCCTCCGAATTGTTCACGATCAGCCGCCGCTCCTTATCCCACAATACAGGCACCGTGACGCGTCCAGCGAAGTTGGGATCGGTCGCCCAGTAGGCTTCCCGCAGAAATTGAAAGCGCGTCAATGGATCGCGGCCGCCAGGTTCTGTGTCGAAAGACCAGCCGCGCTCGTCGCGCACTGGGTCAACGATCGTAATACTCACCGCCTCTTGAAGCCCCATCAGGTTGCGCACGATCAAAGCACGCGATGCCCAGGGACAAGCAAGGGAGACATACAAATGGTAACGGCCCTTGGCCAAGGGATAGGACGAGTTCGGATCCTCCTTTACCCAGTCGCGAAAAGCATCCTCCTGCCGTTCGAAGACCCCTTCTCTCGACTGTTCCTCTGGAAATTGCGCTTGTGCCGCCATGGGCCAAAGGTAACAAAAACCGCGCATTTTCCAAGTAAGGTTAAGTTGCCAACCGCCGCCGCGACTTGCTAGCGTTTGGCCATGAATTTTTTAGTCACGGGAGGGGCCGGCTTTATTGGATCCCATGTTTGCGAACGGCTGCTGCGAACAGGTCATTCCGTTTGGGCGTTTGATGAGCTCAATGACTTCTATAGTCCCGCCATCAAGCAACAAAATCTGAAGGTCCTCCGCGCCTTGAATAAACCCTTTACCTTTGTCCAGGGAGACCTGGCTGACCGCGCTGCGCTGGATGCCGTATTCCAAAGCACAAAGTTCGATCAGGTTATTCACCTGGCCGCACGCGCGGGGGTCCGCCCGAGCCTGGCGGAACCTGCTCTTTATCAGCGCGTCAATGTGGAAGGCACCACCAACCTCCTCGAAGCCGCCCGACTCACGCATGTAAAAAAAGTGACGATTGCCTCCTCCTCGTCGGTTTATGGAGTGAATGCCAAAGTCCCCTTCTCCGAATCGGACCCAATCTTCTCGGCTATTTCCCCTTACGCGGCCAGCAAGCTCGCTTGCGAAGCCCTTGGCCATGTTTACCACCACGTTTATGGTATGGACATCGTCATGCTCCGCTTTTTCACGGTCTACGGACCGCGGCAACGACCGGATTTGGCGATTCACAAGTTCGCCCAGCTCATCAGCGCCGGAAAACCGATCCCGGTGTTCGGGGACGGCAGCACAGCCAGGGACTACACCTTTGTGAGCGATACCGTCGACGGCATCCTGGCAGTAACTCAAAAGGAGTTCGGGTATGAAATATTCAACCTCGGAGAATCGCAGACGGTGACGCTGAAATACTTGATCGAATTGCTCGAGCAAGCGCTCGGCAAGAAGGCAGTTATTGACCGCCAGTCCACCCAGCCGGGGGATGTCCCGATTACTTACGCCAACATTGAAAAGGCGCAGGCGAAGCTCGGGTATCATCCTCAAATCAAGATCGAACAAGGGATTCCGTTGTTCGTGCAATGGTTCCGGGAAAATCAGGCTTGAGAAGGCGCGTTCCGCTCTCAACTCGACACCCCCACGTTCGGCGCGTAACCTCCCCGAGTTCGCTTAGGCCAACGGTCATGACAAAAATCGAAAAACTGCTCCGGGACTTGATCGCGCTGCCCAGCGTCAATCCTGCATTTCTCCCCCCCGGGGACCCACATGCCGGCGAACACCGGGTGGCAGACTTTCTGGCGGGCGTCGCATCACGTGCAGGGCTGGACGTCCAAATCCAACGCGTGTCCTCCGGCCGCTCCAACGTGCTCGCGGTGCTTTCTCCTCGTGGAAAAGTTCGGCAACGGATCGTCCTGGCTCCCCATATGGACACGGTCGGCGGCTCCCCTTTGCCTGGGGAATTCTTTAAACCCAAGATGCGCAACGGCCGGCTTTACGGCCGCGGTGCCTGCGATACCAAGGGCAGTATTGCCTCGATGTTCTCAGCCGTGCTGGAGGTGGCCTCCGCTAAACAACGCCCCAGTGAAACCGAGATCGTCTTCGCAGCCCTCGTTGACGAGGAGTGCGCACAAACCGGCTCTCGAACCCTTGGAGCAAGCGGTTTGAAGGCAGACCTGGCCATTGTGGGGGAACCAACGTTGTCGCAAGTGGTCACAGCGCACAAAGGGGTGCTTTGGGTCCAACTCCTGACGCACGGGAAAGCCGCGCACGGCTCTCGCCCGGAACTCGGCCGCAACGCCGTTCATGAAATGGCGCTGATTGTGGACGCGTTGGAAACCGACTACGCGCAAAAACTGAAGAAGACCAGGCATCCTATTTTGGGCGCTGGAACAATCAACGTCGGCTCTATCGAAGGCGGAAAGCAGCCCAACATCGTCCCCGCAGATTGCATTATTTCAGTGGATCGGCGGACTTTGCCGGGCGAGAAAGTGCCTGCCGTAATCGAGGAAATGCGAGCGCTCCTGCGCAAAAAGGGTTTGAAACCGGAATTTAGGAACATGCAGCCCCTGCCCTGCCTGCCTTTATTCACCGATGCCCGTCAACCGCTCGTTGCCCAATTGATGAAGGCTGCGAATCAAAAGAAGCCTTTGGGTGTTAACTATTTCAGTGATGCCGGGGTTTTAGCCGAGTATGGCATGGCAAGTGTTCTGTTTGGCCCTGGCGATATCGCACAAGCGCACACACAAGACGAATGGATAGCGGTGAAGCAATTGGAACAGGCAAAAGAAACTTTGGTGATATTCCTTAAGTCCCTTGCATGACTAAACCTTCAGAACACCCGGACCAACCCGTCCAAGCTCAACGTTTGGCGTTCTTTCGTCAAAGCTCCTGGATGATGATCACTGCCGTGAGTGGTGGTGCATTCATGTTCGGCGTCCATTTCTTCTCCAAGAAAATTCCTGAATCCGAATATGGAATTTTAGGAACTCTGCTTGCCACTCTCAATTGCATTTCGATTCCGTCCCTGGGTTTGCAGATGGTTTTCGCCCAGCAAACCGCTTCGGCCGTTACCCCCGAGCAACACCGCCAGCTCACAGGTACGATCCGAGCTATCCTGGTTGGAACGCTGTTCATCTGGCTGGCAATCGCCCTCGTCGTGGTGGCGGGACACCGTGAGATTCTTGCTCGCCTGCAAATCACGAACCCTGCCGGCTTGTGGGTCACGCTTCTCATTGGCTTAGCCTGTATTTGGGGACCAATTTTTTCGGGCCTCCTTCAAGGCGCGCAAAATTTTCTATGGATGGGCTGGACGTCCATCCTCGGAGGCGCGGGACGCCTCCTGGCAGTGGCCATAATCGTCCTCGTTTTTGGAGGATACGCAGCAGGCATCATGACCGGCGCACTCCTTGGAATGATAGCCGTTCTGTTAGTGGCCGCCTGGCAAACCAAGGAACTTTGGAAGGGGCAAGCCGCACCGTTTGACTGGCGAAGATGGCTGGCGAAAGTCATTCCGCTCACCCTCGGGTTTGGAGCCTGCCAATTCATGTTCAGTGCGGACCCTATTTTTGTGCAGAGTTACTTTCCAAAAGAGAAGACCGGCTTTTACATGGCCGCGGGCACCTTATGCAGGGCGCTGGTCGCATTCACGGGCCCCATTGCGGCCGTAATGTTCCCCAAAGTTGTGCGCAGCGTGGCTCGCTCGGAGAAAACGGATGTCGTCACGCTCACTCTTTTGACGACTTTGGTGCTGGCCTGTTTGGGGGCGCTCGGCATTTGGCTGATCGCACCGTGGCTGCTGCCTTTTGTTTTCACAAAATCCTTTCTCGAGGCCAAGCCGCTGTTGCCATGGTTTGGCTTTGGAATGGTCCCTTTGACTCTCGCCAATGTGCTGGTGAACGGTGCTTTAGCCAAAGGGCAATTCCGGATTGTTCCCTGGCTGGTTGGTGTGGCCGCTTGCTATGCCGGAACGCTCTACCTTGTTTTGTCGCGTGGGAACGCCACTTTCCTGACAGTCACCCAAATTCTTGGGGGGTTTAATCTAATTTTTCTAATGGTGGCTCTGTTTTTTTCACGCAAAGGGGCGCGAACCTAAGCTTTCTTCCGCGGCAAAGGTGCCGGTGAGTTCAATTTGGCGTAAATCCTACTTTCCAGCGGCCGCAAAAAACTGAGCAGCCCGTGAAACGGCGAGTACACCATCCGGAGCCGGATCGCCGATAGCAGCATGGACATCGAGGTCTTTCCTAACACAACCTTGGAACCAGCCTTGTCGGTCCATTCCGTGGGAACCTCCTTGACCTTGAAACCATTTCGCTTCAGCACGTAGAGGAGGTTGATATCAAAAGCCATGTCTGTAATCCGCAGCGACGAATGAATTTTCTCCACGGCCGCGCGATGCATCACCTTGGCTCCGCACTGCGTGTCACGGATGTTCATCCAGAAGAGAGTTTGGACAATTCCATGGAAGACGCGGCTGGCAAACTGTCGTTGATTGGTTTGGCTTTGATGCAGAATCGCGCCTGGCAACCAGCGTGAAGCAATCACGCACTCGGCCTCGCCCGTGTGCCTCACCAGCTCATGAAAAGCCTTCGGGCTGGTAGCCCCGTCGGCGTCCACGTAACCGATCAAATCGCCCAGCGGCGCCAGCTTGAGCCCTTCAATTAACGCGCCACCCTTTCCAATTGGGGCCGGGAAATCGAGGGCAGCAATGTTGGCGTGGTCCTTGGCCACGCGTTCCACGACCTCAAGGGTGTTGTCCTTGCAACCGTTCAGCACCACCACAATTTGGAATTTGCCCGTGTAATGCTTTTGAAAATACTCCGCGTATTCCCGCAAAACCGGTTCAATCCGGTGCTCCTCGTTGTAAGCGGGGATCAGCAACAACAGACTGGGTTCTGTGCGCGTCACGAGACTGCTCTTTCAAATATTATTGGCTGCCAGGCTGGCGGCGGGACTTCAACTTTAAACTATAACCCGGCGCTCAATCGTTACGCGGTTTTCACCGCTTCAATGGAGTCGATCCGGAGCTTGCGCTTGATGCCCTCCATCTCGTACTCCACTTCCTCGCCCACTTTGTGGTTGATGAAGCTCTGGGCTACCGGCGTGAGGTAGCTGATAATCCCCTTCTCCGGTTCAGAATCCCATGCGCCCATAATGCAATAACTCTCCGGAGTCTCGTTCGACATGTCGGTTGCAGTAACGCGCGTGCCAATGCTCACCACGTCCGTCTTTGGATTCGCAAAATCCGTCCCGCGGGCCCGGACCAGCATTGATTCCAATTCGGATTTGCGACGCATCAGGATTTTTTGCATTTCCTTGGCCGCTTTGTACTCGTGATTTTCCCTTAAATCGCCATAGCTGCGCGCGATCGCGATTTCCTTGGAGTTGGCCGGAATCTTTTTCTGGACCACTTCATTGTATTCGTCTTTGCGGCGCTCCAGGCTCTCCCAGGAAACCAGCAGCGTCGAATCCTGCTTGGTGGCTTCGCCAGAGATCAGCGATTGCACCGCCGGGTAGGTTTTGACGATCCTGGCCAGCAAAGATCGCTTGTCCATGTCGTCAAAGGAGGGCGAAAGTTGGAGCGCCCGGGTCAAATCCTTGATGATTTCCAGGTCAGCGGAGCCAATCAGTTCCACCAACAAATCCTGGTCGTCGATAATGCAATCGCGCAGGCGGTTCGATTTCCTTTCATTAAACTGGTCGCGCTCCATGGCGGTCAGCATGGCACGGAAAACTTCCGGCCCCAGAATATCCGCAAAGCTGTCGGAGCGTTCCTTGGCCAGCCACAGCAACAGTTCGCTGCTGGCCTGGTGCTGGCTGATCAGCTTGGCCAGCACATCTTTCAATTGCTGCAGCTTCCCATCCTCGATGAGCAGGTGCGCCAGTTCCCCGGCCAGCTTGGCTGGCACCAAAGCCAACGTCATCAGCACTGTCTCAACCCAGGTTTCCGGGTTGCCTGCTTTGAACGATTGCAACACTCGACGATGTTTGGCTGCGGGAATCGTTTCCAGGAACGCGCCCAGCTTGGGCTGCTGAGTCCAGATGGTGGTCGGGGTTAATTCTTCAGGGATGCCAGCGAGACCCGCTGCTTCTTTGATGTCATCCCGCACGAATATGCCTTCAAGCGCGACCCCAGGCTGGGTGCGCTGATGCGACGCAATGTCCGCGTTGAGCGCGGCCACAATCTCCTCGGCCACCGCCTTCTTATCCGCGATATCCGGGAAAACCTTCAATGCTTCCAAAGCGCTGCCTACCTTGGCTTTCAAACCCTTCGTGGCGCGAAATTCGGTCATGAGCCGGTCTTGCAGGGTAGTCTCCTGCATTTCAAAAACGATCGGGTCCGTCTTCTTCACCGGCAATTGGAAGTGTCCGTCTTTCTTCAACTCTCGCTTCGCCACTTCCCACCACTTTTTCCAATCATCCCGAATCACATCCGGAACGAGCACTTGCTGAATCTGGTCAATTGTGGCTTTGCCTCCGTAACTTTGCAGTACGACCTTGATCAGATCCAAATGGTGAAGCGCCGCCATCTGCCGCAGCCCTTCCAGATCCGCAACCTTGCGCGCCAGGATATGATTGGGGTCTATTGGCTTGAGAGATTCAGCCGCGAAGGCCAGGTCCATGTTGTGGCCGGCTTTGGTTTGGAAATCGATCGTGAACCGGGAGAAGACCGTATCTACAGTCGTGATTTTACCGAAGCCCCAACTGCGGTGATAGCAATACCCGTTCTGCGTCAGGACGACCAGTGGCTCGATATGTTGTTTGGTCAACTTTCCGGCGGAGACTAATTTTTCGAACTCTTCTCTCATATGTTAAAGTAAATACTCGCTTGCAGTTGAGCGAGTGGCATTATTAATGGTGATGGCGGAAAAACCAAGAGAAATTGCCGTCAGGCTCCTGAGGCAGCACGCGGAAGAGGGCGGGTTTATCGAGCAAATCCTCGAAAAAGGATTCGCTTCCTCCGGCCTGGCCCAGGTGGACAAAGGCCTGATTCAGGAACTGGTGTATGGCGTGGTGCGATGGCAGGAAACCCTGGATTGGCTGATCGCCCAGAAAACCAAGGGACGCTCCCAAAAGGTGCCCCTGCAAATTCTTCTGCGCCTTGGACTTTACCAAATGTTTTGGTTGGAGCGTATTCCCGACCACGCCGCTGTCCATGAAACGGTGGAATTGGCCAAAACGCATGGCTATGGCCCCCAATCAGGTTTCGTGAATGCCGTTCTCCGCAACTATTTGCGCGAAAGAGCCGAAACGGAACAAAAACTCCAGCAAATCAAAACTTCGGAGCCCGCTGTAGGTTATTCTCATCCGGATTGGCTTTATGCCCGCTGGAAAACCCGCTTTGGCGAAGAAAATGCCCGAAAATTACTGGAGTGGAATAACACCTCCCCCACGACTTTTGCCCGGCTGAATACCTTGCGCGGCACTCCCGAGCAATTGGCCGAAATGTGGGAAAAAGAAGAAGTCCACTTTTTCCCTCGCCAATTCGACTGGGTAAAAGGTGATCTGGCATTTGAGTTCAAATCTCATCCGCCGCTCACCACGCTTCCCAGCTTTCAACAAGGCTGGTTTTATGTGCAGGACCCGAGCACCCTCCTTGCCCCAGCCCTGCTCAACCCACGCCCTGGCGAAAAAGTGCTCGATCTATGCGCCGCTCCCGGCGGCAAAACCACCTACATGGCCCAGCTAATGGAGAATGCCGGAACCATCACCGCCCACGACACCCATATCGCCCGCCGTGAAATGATCCGCCGCAACTGCGAACGGCTCGGGATAAAATCCGTCGAGATTGTCTCAACTCTCCCTGCTGAAACAAAAGAAGATTACAACCGTATATTGATTGACGCTCCCTGCTCGAACACGGGAGTGATGCGCCGCCGCGTCGACCTCCGCTGGCGGGTCCAGCCCGAGGAAATAAAACGGCTCCGCCAAACTCAAAAAGACCTGCTCAAAGCGGCTGTCTTGCATTTAAGCCCTGGTGGAACGTTGGCCTACAGCACCTGCAGCCTGGAACCCGAAGAAAATGGCGAGTTGATCCAGGAGTTCCTTTCCGAGAACAAAAATCTAACCCTCCAATCCGAACGCAGCTTGCTGCCTTTTGCCGACGGGGTTGACGGGGCCTATGTCGCCCTCCTCACCCATTCATGACCGCCCGCTTGAAGCTTCACGGGACGGAGTCTTCCATTGACTTGACCGCTGAACCACCTTCGGGGATTCGGGCTTCCGCTTCTCACCCTTCCCCGGTCACCACCTCGTGCCACGAACCGCGTTCTCCCAACTTGGTGCGGCTCACCTTGCCTTCGCGTTCCAATTGCGTAATACCCTCCAAAGAATATCGCGTCCAGGGAATCGCTTCCAAACGCGCTGGTTCAATTGGCTTTCCGGTGAGTTCGCAAATACCGAAGGTGCCATCTTTGATTCGGCCCATCGCCCCTTCGATTTCGTAAAGAGCGCTCTGCTCCGACGACAGCATGCTGAACGCCCAGTCCTGATCGTACGTATCTGTCCCTGCGTCCGCCAAATGCATGCTGTAGCTGGGTCGTTCCTCGGTCGCGTCCTTCACCAGGTCTCGCCGCTTCTCTATAAAGAGGTTTCTCAAATCATTCAACCGGCGGTAATAGTCTTTCCATTTTCGCGGAACACCCGTGTCTCCCATTTGCGTGCCGAGCACATCTGCTGAAGCGGCCCGCGTGAGCTTGTGAGTGTCCTTAATCGGGATTTCATTTTTCAACCTTCGCATCCATTAACCTTGCGCAGGCTCTGGGCAAAGTAACCTCAGGTGGAGACCCCACTACTTTTTAAATGCTTTCAACGCCTGTTTGGTGACCGGAATCTTCTTAAACTTCTGCGTCAACTGTGTCAAAGAATCCTCTACAGCCAACCGCTCCAAACTCGACGCCCCCACAAACCCCACGCAATCTGTGTGCTCATTAATGTAAGCCGCGTCCTCCGGAGTTGCGATCGGCCCGCCGTGCGACAGGAAAATGATATCCTTCCGGACCTTTTTGGCTCCATCGATAATCGACTGCGTGCGCTTCACCGCGTCATCCATCGTGCAAACCGCGCCTCTGACGCCAATTGACCCGCCGACCGTTGTGCCCACATGCGCGATAATCGCATCAGCTCCAGCCTGGGCCATCGCCTTGGCTTCATCCGCCGTCGCCACATAAACCACCGTGAACAACTCCATCTTGCGGGCGATCGCCACCATCTCGAACTCCTGTTTCACGCTCATGCCCGTTTCCTCCAGCACCTGCCGGAACTGGCCGTCTATGATCGTGTGCGTTGGAAAATTGTTTACTCCGGAAAAACCCATGTCTTTTACCTGCAAAAGCCAGTGCCACATGCGACGGCGCGGATCTGTTGCGTGCACGCCACAGATCACCGGTATCTCTTCCACCACCGGCAGCACCTCATGTTCGCCAATCTCCATTGCGATCGCATTCGCGTCGCCGTAAGCCATCAGACCGCAGGTCGAACCCCGTCCCGCCATCCGGAAACGGCCTGAATTATAAATGATGATCAGGTCCGCCCCGCCTTTTTCAATGAACTTCGCGGAAATGCCTGTGCCCGCGCCGGCGGCAATGATCGGTTGCCCTTTCTTCAAAGTGGCCCGCAGCCGTTCAACAACTTCTTTGCGTGTGTAAGGGTTTCCTTTTCCAGTCCAGGGATTCGGCATAGTTCAATAAATGTTCAATTATTAAAGGCCCAAACTCTGGCCAGCCTCAGCCCCAAATGCAACATTTTTGCCACGACACGCACGCCGAAAAGGTGCTCATGTTCATTAGCGCGGCCGTTCTGGAAGTGCGAACGCGACGACACTCCCCCCGGCGGGGCGGCCGGATTTTCCACCTCCGGCAGAGATAACGATAAATTGCCGACCATTTACCATATAAGTGCTCGGGGTGGCATTGCCCCCGAAAGGCAGCTTCGCCTGCCAGAGGATGGCGCCTGTCTCCTTGTCAAACGCTCGGAAAGTTTCGTCCGCGCTGGCGCCAATGAAAATGAGCCCACCCGCGGTCACCACCGGCCCGCCGTAATTTTCGGTGCCGGTCGGCGGAATGCCGCGGGCTTTCAGTTTGGCGTATTCGCCTAGCGGCACCTTCCACTTGATCTGGCCCGTATTCAAATCGACTGCATTCAATGTGCCCCAGGGTGGTTTGATCGCAGGGTAACCTTCGGCATCAAGCCAGCGACGGAACCCTGAAAACGCATACGGCGGAGCGACGCTTCTCGCTGTTGGAGCTGCTATCCCCGCCTCGGGACGTGAGGCCGAAGATTGAGCGGGGCCCAGCACATAATCCAAAACAGCGTTGCGCTGAGGTTCCGAAAGCTGATCGAAAGCCGGCATCCGTCCTGCCCCCTGCCGCGTGATCAGCGATATCTGCTCGCGGGATTTTCGGGTGCCCACATCGATCAGCGAAGGAAATCCCCCCGCTGGATTGCCGGCCCGGTCCAACCCATGACAGGGTGCGCAAAAGCCCATGTAATCCTGCTCGCTTCGGGAAACAGGCGTCCCATCGGCTCGGCGCGTTTCCACCATTTGCATCAGCCAGGGAATTTCGTTCACATTCACGTAATACACTCCGTCGGGATCGGCCGCCCCACCGCCCCATTCCATGCCTCCGTCGAATCCCGGGAACATCACCGTTTCTTTCAGGCTGGGAGTGGGAAACGGTCCGAAGTTGGGCGAGAGCCGGATTCTTTCCAACGTGTTGGTATAGGCTTGCGGTGAAATCGTTGATACATCCGCTTCCCCGTATCCCTGGCGCATGAGCGGGGCAGGCCGGGTCGGAAATGGCTGGGTCGGCCAAGCTTCCTCGCCGCGTAAATCCGATTTGGGCACTGGCCTTTCTTCAATGGGCCAAAGCGGCTTGCCGGTGACCCGGTCAAATACAAACAACAGGCCGTGCTTGGTCCCTTGGGCGACTGCGTCGATCCTCTTGCCTTCATGCGTCACTGTCAGAAGCACCGGAGGACAGGGAAGGTCTTTATCCAGCAAGTCATGGTGCACAATCTGATAATGCCAAAGGCGTTTTCCGCTCGCCGCATCGAGCGCCAGAAGGGTATTTGCAAACAGATTGGCTCCGTGACGATTGCCGCCGTAGAAGTCCGGCTCTGCTGTTTTGGTGGATACGTAAACAATCCCGCGCTTCTCATCCAGCGATTGACCGCACCACGGCATGAGACCAGTCGCCGTCTTGTAGGCCTCAGCGGGCCAGGTGTCATAACCCAACTCTCCCGGACGCGGAATCACGTGGAATATCCAGCGCCGCAGCCCGGTTCTTGCATCGAACGCGCGCAACGCTCCTGGCCCGCCCAGCCCGCCAATAATCAGCAGGTCCTTGTAGGTCACACCGGGTGTGTTCAGCCCCACGCTGGGAGTCCCCTCCACATCCAGTCCTGTGCCGAGGTGAATGGAACCATTTTGTCCGAAGCTTCGAATCGGTTGACCCGATTTGAGATCCAGCGCATAAAGATGATTTCCCACACCGGTAAAGAGGCGCTGTTCGCCGCCGGTTTCATTCTGCCAAAGCACCAAGCCACGTTGTCTCCCGCCGGCAGGTCCAGACCGTTCCGACCGTGCATCCCACTTCCAAATTTCCTTACCGTTAGTAGCGTTAAGCGCGATCACCTTGCGTGTCGGGGAAGCCGTGTAGAACACCCCCGCCACGATCAGGTTGTTGGCCTGGTATTCACCCTTGTCCCCCGTGTCGTAAGACCACGCGACCTTGAGCTGGGCGACATTCGTCCGGTTGATCTGCTCAAGGGGCGAATAAAGGCTGCGTCCTTTATCACCCAGATACGCGGGCCAATCCACATTCGCCGAAGAGTCTGACATCGGCGCGGCAGGTGTCGACGGAGCGAATACGCCGAAAACCAAAACAAAAATTAAAAACCTCCAACTCATCCCCTTCGCCCTGCCCCCAGAAGAAAATTCAAAAGGCTCCGTTGGGACGGAAGGTTTAGTCGGAGACACGTTCGAGCTGCGGCAAAACAAAATTATCATCGAAATCAATTTTGAAACTCAATATGAGCCACGGAGAGCGGTGATAACAGGAATATTTACCGTCCCCGAAACAATACTTGTGAAGTTCTTAGCAGATATATCTATTTTTATTTGGTCGCCGTCAGCGCATAAACCAGGGGCAGCATGTGCTCAAGTCCCTTGATGTAATACCGGCCGTCCTTTTCGGTAGCATCCTGGAAAAAGCCGTATGGCGAGTAGTCGTACTCCTTAAAATTCTTTATCTGCAGCCCATGGCTCTCAAGAGCCTGAAAAAATTCACCCAGGCTGTGATTCCAACAATAAGATGTTCCCATTCGCGCCACGTCTGGGTTCGCATAAGACTTCTCATTCTCGCAAATGATCGGCTCCGACTTGAAGTAGGAATAAGCGATTTTGGAATGATCATCACTGAACATCCACAGCACTGGATGAAATTCAGCGAAACAAAACTTCCCCTCCATTTTCAGGAAGTGAGACACAATCCTCGCCCATTTTCCAAGGTCCGCATGCCAGCCGATCACTCCGAACGACGCATACACAATGTCAAACTCCCCTTCTAGCGCTTTATCCAGTTGATTGACATCGCTCTGAATGAACCTTGCGTCCAGCCCAAGCCGGTCGTTGAGTTCGCGCGCGTTCTCGATGGCGACTCCCGAGAAATCCACTCCGGTTACCGAAGCGCCCAGGCGCGCCAGGGACAACGTATCCAGTCCGAAATGACATTGCAGATGCAAAACAGACTTTCCACCCACATCCCCAAGCTGGTCCAATTCAATTGAACCCAAGGAGGATTTGCCCTTCAAAAATCCCGGCACATCATAAAACTGCGAGTTCACATGAACCCTGGCCAAATTGTCCCACAGCTCCCGGTTGCTCCTGACTTCGTTCGTTTCGGTTTCGGACATGATGCGGCCTTCACCACTGACGAAAGACCACGCAAACGTGTGTCTTGTCCAGAACTGCGAATTCCTGCGCGCCCCACGGCTTCTTCGCCACTACCTTTGAGTTCGGATGCAGCAAGTCCGGTCTCCTCGCTGAAATTTCCTTGTAGAGCTCAGCAATCGTGTCGGTCTCAATCGCAATCTCGGGCCGATCTTTCGCCGCATATTCCGGGCTTTCTACGATGTAGGCCTTTGCTCCGTCCCGCCCCACAACCGCGAGCGAACCCTCCTGGTGAAGGACTGCAAATCCCAGGCCATTCACAAAAAGGTCCAATCCTTCACTCATACGCTCGAAGAACACCTTTGGCACCAAACGCGTCATCATAATTGTTGCTCACTTCCCCGCTTCTTCATCTTCCCACTTGCTCTATCACTTTGTCTCCGTTCGCTTCCTCGTCTCACCCCTTTGTCTGCTGCCCCCCTCCTTCAGCCTTTCCCTGCCGACGATGGGTTAACGTCGTGGTTAAAGAACGCCTTCATGTCAAAGCAAACTGTAACATCACGTAAAAAAACAAAAGCGCGAAGGTGACTGAACGCCATGCAGGCTCATGTCTCCGTGCTGACGCGATCACAAAAACCAAACTTGCGGCCGCAAAGGCAAGTCCCACAAGGCTTATGACTGTACCCAGACTCCGATACGTCTGAGCCTCCGACCTCGCAACCGCACGCTCACTCTCCGGCGAGGTCACAGCGCGGGCTTTAGCACGAGCACCCCGGCTATACTGCGACATCGCGGCGATATCCAAACCAATTGCCAGGAAAGCCAATCCTATAGACACGAGAAAAAACCTTCGTATGTTCATCGCGCGTAATAACTATGAGCCGGACCCAACCATGCCAGAGGCTACCACTTTGCTTCGCATCCCGACAAGCACGTTCCCGCCTTGGTGAAACCCACTAGGAAGTCCTGTAAGGACGACAGAAATTAGCCCAGGGGTCAGCGCTGCATCGTTTTTTGCGCCCTTCCCCAACTCGAGCTTTTTACCTTCTTCCTTTAGCCTTTCATCGCCCACATTGGGTTTACAAACCAAAAACGAAACAGCCTCATTTTCGAGCAAAGCGAGACGAGTCCCCGAGCGTCACATGCAGCCTGCGGTCCGCCCCATTTCACGGTCGCGTCGTAAGCCATACTAATGCTGCAAAAAGGGGAGGTAGAAAACACAGTCCAACTGAAAAGATTAACCCAAGGCTGAACATCATCGGGCCGAAGAAAGACGCTCGTTCTCGCCAAAGGAAACGGGCAACCAACTCGGCCATCCAACCACCGGTGTAGCAAAGATTCGCTGCAAACCCAAAGATGATTATGGAAAACGGCTCTGGACCATCCTCGAAATGCTTAGGACGAAGGGACGCTAGGCCAAAAAACACAAGGACGCTGATGATGCCGATCACACCGACGATGACGTTGTATGAAATTCGCCTCAACTCCCACCAAATGATGACCTGATACCAACGCCTTTGAGTATCTGGCGCTGTGAACAATCGACCCAAGGCTGGAAACTTAGATAACACGCTATTGCCCAGGCGCCTAATTGCCCATGAATCATTCTTAACCACGCGTCACCCTACATGCCCGCTCGCATCCCAACAAGCACGTTCAAGTTCTCCAGAGTGCCCGGTTTTCAAACCCCAACGGCGTGACCTGAAGGTAGCCCAGGGTCAATGCCGAGACCTAAAAATGAGCCGAGTCGGAATCATCCTCAATGCTTCTTGTACTTCCTCTGTTCTCTTCGTTTCCTTCTTAAACTTTTAGTACTTTCTCCCCCCGTGATGTGCTCCCGTCCTTCAAGGTAAAGGTGATGTTGCGGAACTTTTCAGCGAGGACCTTGGATGGTTCCAGAATGGACTTGAGCAAGGCGCGCTGGTCGACCATCACTGCCAAGCACGCCCTTGCCAAAGAACCCACGGCGTTGAGTCGCGTCCATTTTTGGTAAACTCGGTTTCGATTATTTTTCGATCCACCCGGATATGCCCACGGTGGAGTTGTGAAAAGGGTGGCAATCTGCAAAGCTGGACAAACTGAGTGAAAGCGCGTTTGCACGAGATATTCATATGCTGGAAATAACAATGCTGGCAGCGGGGTTAGTGGTTGGCTCGGTGGCTACATGGCTCCTATGGAGAGCAAAGGCCCAGCATGCGGCCACCCAGGCGCGGACGGAATCTGAGAGCGCACGGGTGATGCTGGCGGAACGGTTGCAGGCGCGAGATATCGAGGTGCAACGGCTCACTGGCGATTTGAACAGGCTTAACACCGATCTGCAGCAGGTGCAGGCACGATGGAGGGAAGAGTCCCTGGGGCGAGTGGCGGCTGAAGAGAAGAATGGCCGAATCCCAGAGCTCGGAGGGGATCTGGCTCGCAGGGAAGAAGAAGTCAAGCATCTCCACAAGGAGTTGGTAGCCTTGAAGACCAAAGAATCCGAGCTGGAAACCACCCTGGTCCAGGAGCAGAAAGCAGCGGATGCCAAGCTCGTTTTGCTGCAGCAGGCGGAGGCGAAACTATCGAATGCCTTCGAGGCTTTATCCTCCGATGCGCTCCGGCGAAACAACCAAAGTTTCCTGGAACTGGCCAAAACAACTCTGGAAAAGTTCCAGGAAGGTGCACAAACGGATTTGTCCATTCGCCAGAAGGCGATCGACGAGCTGGTGAAGCCGCTCAAGGAATCGTTGGAAAAGGTGGACGGCAAGATTTCGGAGCTGGAGAAATCGAGGGCTACGGCGGAAGCGACCCTGGCAGAGCAGGTGAGATCGCTGGCAGCCACCCAGATCCAACTGCACACCGAAACTGCCAACCTGGTAAAAGCCCTGCGGGCGCCACAAGTGCGAGGCAGGTGGGGCGAGATCCAGTTGAGGCGGGTGGTGGAAATGGTGGGAATGTCGGAGCACTGCGGCGACTTTGCCGAGCAACAATCCGTGACCACGGAAGAGGGCCGGCTGCGCCCGGACCTGATCGTGAGGCTACCCGGAGGCAAGAACGTTGTGATTGATGCCAAGTGCCCTCTCCAGTCTTACCTGGATGCCCTGGAAACGGTGGATGAAACGGCCAAGGCCGGGCACCTGAAGAATCACGCACGGCAGGTGAAGGACCATATCATCAAACTGGGAGCAAAAGGTTATTGGGAACAGTTCACGCCGGCGCCGGAATTTGTGGTGATGTTTCTGCCAGGGGAAACCTTCTTCAGTGCTGCCCTGGAGCAGGATTCAAGCTTGATTGAGTTTGGGGACAATCAGCGGGTGATCCTGGCAACGCCCACGACGTTGATCGCCCTTCTGCGGGCAGTGGCCTACGGCTGGCGGCAGGAGAAGCTGGCGGAGAATGCCCAGCACATCAGTGACCTCGGAAGGGAATTATACAAGCGCTTAGCGGATTTATCTGAACATTGGACTGCCGTTGGCCGCGGCCTCGGTGCAGCAGTAAACAGCTACAACAAGGCGTGTGGGACTCTCGAGTCAAGAGTGCTGGTGTCAGCCCGAAGGTTTGCTGAATTGCAGGCCGCGCAACCGGGAACGGAGTTGGAACTGCTCACGCCTGTTGAGCAAACTCCACGAGTGGTGCAGGCCGGCGAATGGGGCTCGTAAGTCTCCAACCGTTGGAGGTTCGGTCTATTCCAAAGAGGGCTTTTTACGTTGGAACGGGATTTCCAAATAACCGCTGATGAGGAAGCGGGAGTCTGTGTTGCTGCCATCAAAAATTTTGGTTGTATAGAAGCCCCACTTCCAACGCTGGGTCGTGGTGTAGGAAAAGCCCGCTTCCATGGCGTCGTTAATCTCCCGAACCTGGGGAGAGTAGCTAATTGGAGTGCCAACGGGGACAGGCAGAAGATCGTCGCCCGAGATCTGCTGGAAATGGCGGTAACCTGCATTGAAATTCCACGAGCAGATTTCCTGGAAAAAACCGACGGCTGCGGTGTATTGGTCGTCGCCCGAAGTGCGCATCCAGCGATAGCTCGCCTCGCCATAGGCGCCAAAACCCGTCCAGCCAAAATGCTTTTTGACGTAGATGGAGGGCTCAATCGCGGCCGAATGGGAGCCAGGAGCAAAGGGAAAGCGCTTGTTGTAGGTTCCGGGAAGAATGCCCCCGGCGCGAAAGGCAAACGTGGGCAGCCACGGCTGCGCATCCGACTCATGGAAAATTTGATACCGAACACCCACATTCACATCCAGGATTCCCGAGGTGGATTGTGAGCCCGCGCCGGGATTATAGGACCGAGTGCCCACCGTGCCGTAGCCAACATTCAGGTCCGCGGTCCAACGAGGCGTCAAACCGTATTCCATGGCGATGACCCCGTACATCGGATCGATGCCGTATTCTTCGCCCTGTTTCTTCACGCTGATGTTCTTTTGCTCTCTTCCGTACCAGACATGGTAAGCCTCGCCCTCCACGTACGAAAACCGGATATTGAATTGCCTTTCAGCAGGGACATCGGCCCATTCAGCAAAAGGCTTTCGAGGGAGGGTTTCCGACGCGAAGGACTGTAAAAGGCCCAGCAGGACGCAGGCTGCGGGAAGGGCGGAATAGGCCCAGCCATGAAGACAACGCGGCAATATCAGTTTGCTACGGAACATTTGGCTGGAAGTAAATGAATCCGGAGGGTGAAGGTCAAGCGGCGGTTTGTCTGGCAACCCCTGAATTCCTGACTCAGGACTTGGCATTAGTGGCGGCCGGTGCGGGGCTGAGGCGATGAATCACCTGCTCGATCGATGTGACAGCGTCCTTTTCCCCAAGCTTTTGCGCGAGGGGTAAAGCTTTGCGGCAAATTTCCAGGAGTCCAGGGAAATCCGGGTAACCCTGGATGAGCTGCTGATAAGCCTGAAGCAATCCGCTGTCCGGACCGTAGAACGATCGTTTCTGGATCAGTATCAGGAGCACGCGCAATTTTTCTTGAGGGGAAGGCTTCAGCTTCAGAACCGACTCATATAAATCGGATGCATCCAGGCCCTTCTTCTTGGCCAGGTAAAGGTCGGCCAGCTTTTCTTTCAGGATCGGGCTGGTGCTGGTTAATGGGACTTCATTTTCGAGGTAAGTGATCCATCGGTCGTAATTCGGCTGCGGCTGGGCAAGATTGAAGTTGACCCAACGCAGGACGGACCAATCCATCAGCGGACTTTGCCGGGCCTGCAGTTCCTCATGCTGCGCCTTGGGATCCTTGCCAAAAGGCCGGTAAAGCGGATCGCCAACAGCAATGTTTTGCCAGGAAAGAGCAGCCTGGCAGGCATAGGCTGCTTCGCCAAAAGTAAAACCCAAGGCAATGAAGCGATGGTAAAAGACAGCCAGATCCGGGGTGAGGTGCAAATAAGGCTCGTCCACGCTCCCCATGGTGCAGGTAGCGCCTTTGGCAAGGAGCGGGCCAACCCAATGGGTGTTTGCGGAGCGAATCGTGGCGGCATTAAAGGAGTGGAGGTGGTAAGCGAAAGCCCCGGGCATAAACTCGACTTGGGGCTGCGCAAACGGGCCTGATACATTTTCGTCGTACCAGCCTGAGTAAAACGCGATATGGCTCATGGGATGGCCGGCGGGAAAGGTTGAAGGGCTGGAATCGAGCTCGGTTTCGAAACCCAGGATTCGAGTGAGACTCGCGGCTTTGTTCAGCCATTCATCGCCAAGGGCATAGTCGCCGTTCGTCAAGCCACGAGAGTCGAAATAAGCGCGGCCCCAAAGCCCGTTGGTTTCAGCCTCCATCGCTTTATCCACCAAACCACGGGCGATGGCGGGAGTGGGGCCATCCAGCCGAGCGACCATCAAAACGTTGTTTTTCGGATCGATAAATGAGCCATTGGTCGTACTGTAAACAGGGTTCCGAAGCGGTCCCACCCAATCCGGCTTTTGTTCGTGCGCAGGCAGAACGGCGAGCTGGCTATCCACGGAAGCTTCGTTCCGGCGGAGGGGGAGCGGGAAAGTGCTTTCAGAGCTTTCCTCGAACTTGGGATCGCGGAGGATTCTCGTTGGCACCCCGTAACAGAGCACCACGTAACGGATGGAAGCATCCACCACTTTACGAACGTTCCTTAGTGGAGCGGGAGCTTCCTTGGGCATTGGCCCAAAAGTAAACCAGTGGTTGGTTTCGAACATTTTGTAGAGAGGCTGCTCAAGTTCGGTGAGGTAGTCCTGGCGGGAAATGGTTTCTTCGGTCGGAAGATTGAAGCCGTGCACCTGGCTTGCGGGAACAGACCGCTTTTGAGCGTAATACTCAGCCACCTGCTTTGATTCGGGAACACGGGAGTTGTAAATGACAACAACCGCTTTACCCGGTTCAGGGGGGAGAGCAAAACCACTGCCCGAAGAGAGAAGGACAGCTCCAAGAATTAAAGTTAGTTTTTGCAAGGATTTCATGCCAAACCTCGGTTCAGGCAATTTTTATGCGCAGGCCATCATAAGCGAACGCCACGCCCGCTGGCAACTCTGCTTGTGCTTTGTCGTGATCGTAGTCGTGAGTCAGGTGAGTAAACCAGGTTTCGCGGGCATTGATGCGCCGAGCTGCCGTAAGGGCCTCGTCCAGACACATGTGAGTGAAATGCGGCGCATAGCGCAAAGCATCGAGGACTGCGACCTCCACCCCAAACGCTTCCTCGATAACCACCGGGGGGACTTCCTTGCAATCGCTGAAATACGCGAGGCGTTTAACCCCATTCTGGGAAAAAATATAGCCGTTGGTGGTCGTTTTGCCGTGAGGCAAGTGACAGGGAGTGATGTGCAAATCCCCTACCGTGAACGGGCCATCAATCAGGTGCGGTTCCGGGATGAAATACCCTTTCGGCCATGGACCATCGTGAAAAGCGTAGTTAAAGACCCGTTTGAGGTCCTGCATGGTCGCCTCCGAGGCATAAATCGGGAGAGCCTGGCCGCCCCGCAAATCGCAAACGCGCCGGCAGTCGTCCAGTCCCATGATATGGTCCGCATGGGAATGGGTGAAAATAACCGCATCCAGGTAACCGAGCTTTTCGCGGAGCATTTGAGTTCGAAAATCCGGAGTGGTGTCCACCAGCAGCTTCACCTGGTCCGTTTGGATATAAATGGACGGACGGGTCCGATGATTTTTCGGGTTGGCTAGAAATTCGGGCGTGTACTCGGCGCCCACCATGGGCACGCCTTGGGAGGTGCCTGTCCCTAAAAAAATAAAGGAAAACGACATATCAGGAAAACTCAACAGGGCCCTGCGCAGCCAGGGGGCCGAGATGGGCCAACTGGACAAATCCAGGCTGCAACAATTCCAAGATGGTATTCATCCGCGCGGCCAATAGTAGCACCATCGCCAGCCCGATGCCAACAAAAGCTACGTGGGACTTGAATCTATTTCCCCATTTTTCTTTTG
>JAQGOV010000617.1 GCA_028293425.1 Verrucomicrobiales bacterium | reverse complement strand
GATTACATGCAGAAAGATTCCCAGACCGTCTATGCCCACTCAAACTGGAAGGACGAATGGTTTGGAACCATAACTGCCGCTTGGTACGAACGCACCATCCAGGTGCCATCGGATTGGACAGGACGCCAGATTGGCTTGTCCGTGGATTACTTGAACTCCTACGCTGCGGTTTTTGTGGATGGCCGGAAGCGTGGTGAGGTTCATTTCCCGGGCGGCGAACTGGATCTGACCGACCATGTTGTGCCCGGCCGTACCCATACGCTCACGCTGCTGGTCGTGGCAATGCCGTTGAAAGGTGTGCTTCTTTCTTACAGCGACTCGAATTCAGCGCGCGAGGTGAAAGGCAAAGTGGATCGACGCGGCCTTTGCGGTGATGTATTCCTCGTGAGCACGCCGGCTGGGCCCCATATTCGGGACATAAAAGTGGATCCCTCAGTCCGCAAATCCGAGCTCATTTTCACCGCTCGGCTGGTCGAAGTTAAAGCGGACTCCACCTATTCGCTTCGAGCACAGATCATAAAAAACAACCAGCCTCTCCGAGAGTCGGATCCGGTGGCTTTCAAAGGTGGCGCGCTCAAAAGTGGCGTGATGAGTTTCTCAATCCCTTGGAAACCCGACGCTCTTTGGGACATCCATACCCCGAGCAACACATGCTTCGTCAAACTGTCGCTGGCGGACGAGAAGGGCCGTGTTCTGGACGTTTCGCATCCTGTCGTTACCGGTCTTCGGGAGTTCTGGATTGATGGCCGCGACTTTTATCTGAACGGCTCCCGGATTTTCCTTTGCGCGCTGCCGCTGGATAATGCTCAGATCGGCGCGGCACTCTCAACCTACGAAGCCGCCCGCGAAAGTTTGGAACGCTTGAAGTCTATCGGGATTAACTTCGTCTACACCCACAACTACGGCTGCGAACCAGGCTCGCACCTCGGTTTCGAGGAAATCCTCCGTGCCGCCGACGACGTGGGAATGCTCGTTTCTTTGTCGCAGCCCCACTTTTCGCATTACGAATGGCGCTCACCCGGCGCCGATCAGACTAACGGTTACGCGCGTCACGCCGAATTCTATGCGCGGGTCGCGGGAAATCATCCTTCCGTGGTGGCCTATTCGATGAGTCACAACGCTACTGGCTACGAGGAGGACATGAATCCCGACATGATCGACGGCATCCAGGACCCGCGCGATCAATGGTCGCGCAACAATTCCAAGCTGGCCTTGCGAGCGGAAGCGATCGTGAAAAAGCTCGATCCCGGGCGCGTCGTTTATCACCACGCCTCGGGCAACCTCGGCTCGATGCACGTCATAAACTTTTATCCGAATTTTGTGCCGGTCCAGGAATTGTCCGATTGGTTCGAACACTGGGCGACCAAGGGGGTGAAGCCCGCCTTCACCTGCGAATACGGCGCGCCATTCACATGGGATTGGACGATGTACCGCGGCTGGTACAAAGGGCAGCGGAACTTTGGCAGTGCCGAAGTGCCCTGGGAGTTCTGTCTCGCTGAATGGAATTCTCAATTTTTGGGTGACCAGGCTTTTCACATCAGCCCTGCTGAAGCTGCCAACCTCCGCTGGGAAGCAAAACAGTTCCGCGCCGGCAAGCTTTGGCATCGGTGGGACTACCCGTTTTCGGTTGGCTCCAGCGCTTTTGAAGAACGTTATCCCGTGTTCGCCGCCTATTTCACGGACAATTGGCGTGCTTTCCGCACTTGGGGCGTTTCCGGGATTTCTCCCTGGGAGCACGAGCATTTCTGGAGACTGCGCGATGGCGTGGATAAACGGCGCCGCAATCTCAAAGTTGGCTGGAATACTCTGCAGCGGCCCGGTTTTAGTCCGGATTATCTCGATAAATCCTATG
The DNA here is from genome assembly GCA_028293425.1 of Verrucomicrobiales bacterium. Classification (GTDB taxonomy): domain Bacteria; phylum Verrucomicrobiota; class Verrucomicrobiia; order Limisphaerales; family JAQGOV01; genus JAQGOV01. The sequence goes on along the minus strand of JAQGOV010000617.1, from coordinate 5,187 downwards.
AGCGAATGGACCTGGCCTATGAGCGGCGCGATTGGATCCCGACTGCCGCGGCCGAAGCTTTACTTCGCAACAACCAACCTCTGTTGGCTTACATCGGTGGAAAGCCCGGCCAGTTCACAAGCAAGGATCACGTCTTCCTTCCTGGCGAAATGCTCGAGAAGCAACTTATCTTGATCAACAACTCGCGGGAAACAGTCACCGGCGAATGTGAGTGGACTCTCGGCTTGCGCCGTGGCAGCAAAATATTGAAGGTGCAAGCGGGTGAGCAGGCACGCATCCCATTAAACTTTGCCCTGCCCGAGAACCAGTCCCCCGGGCAACTCGACTTGAACGCGCGAGTTCGGTTCAGCACCGGGGATACCCAAGTGGATTCTTTTGCCGTGCAAGTCTTGGCCCGGCCTGACGCCCCTCGGATGCGCGGCAGGATCGCCCTATTCGATCCCAAAGGCGAAACAGCCGCACTGCTCAGAAAACGGCAAGTGACCTTCCAGCCTGTTACGGCCGCCGCCGATCTCTCGACCTTTGATGTGCTGATTGTGGGCAAGGCGGCTTTGACTACAAATGGCGCGGCACCGGACATCACGCGTGTCCGCGCTGGGCTCAAGGTTCTGCTCTTCGAGCAAAGCCCTGAAGTTCTCGAGAGACGGTTCGGTTTTCGGATCGCGGAATATGGCTTGCGCCAGCTGTTCCCGCGCGTTCCCGATCATCCGCTTCTCGCTGGGCTCGCTCCGGAACATTGGCGTGACTGGCGGGGCGAAGCCACTATCCTCCCATCCCGCCTGGATTACACGCTGCGACCGCGCTACGGCCCGACTGTGAATTGGTGCGATATCCCCGTCACTCGCCTTTGGCGCTGCGGCAATCGTGGCAATGTTGCTTCGGTGTTAATCGAGAAGCCGGCGCGCGGTGATTTCCTCCCGATCCTCGACGGCGGTTTCAGCCTCCAATACTCCCCGCTCCTGGAATATCGCGAAGGGCAGGGGATGATGCTCTTCTGCCAGGTCGACGTCACAGGCAGGACCGAGAATGACCCGGTGGCGGACCGCCTCACCATGAACCTGCTTCAATACGTATCGGACTGGAAGCCGGCGCCGGCTCGCGCGGCCGTTTACGCTGGGGCTGAAGCCGCCCGGCATCACCTTGAGGCCGCCGGCTTTACTCTTTCGCGCTTCCAGCCCGGAAAGCTTCCACCGGGTCAAGTGCTGGTGGCCGGGCCGGGTGCGGAAGCCGAATTAGCGCCCGAGCGTGCGGCCATGGGAGACTGGTTAGCTGCGGGTGGCAGGCTGCTCGCGCTCGGCGCGGAGCAGCCGGTTGGGGACACCGGGCTGCCCGCAAATGTTGCATTTCGGAAGGCCGAACATATATCTTCTTTTTTCGAGGCTCCCGGCTTCCAGTCTCCTTTCCGTGGCATCGGACCCGCCGATCTGCACAACCGCGATCCCCGCGAATTTCCGTTGCTCACCTCCCCGGCTCTCATTCTCGGGGATGGCGTTCTCGGCACAACGGCAGACACGAACACCGTCTTCTGCCAGTTCCTTCCGTGGCAGTTCGACCCCAGCAAACAATCCAATCTCAAGCGCACCTATCGCAGAGCCTCCTTCGTTGTCACCCGTTTGCTGGCTAACCTGTCGGTGCCGAGTTCCACCCCAATCCTCGAACGTTTTGGTTCTCCCGTGAACACCTCCAAGCCGGATAAACGATGGCTGGATGGCCTGTATCTCGATCAGCCCGAGGAATGGGATGATCCGTATCGTTTCTTTCGATGGTGAAACACCTTCGGCATTGTGCTGAATGGAGGTATGGCACAAAACGAACTTTGCCTCTTCGCACCAAGTCGCTCTTACGCTAAAGTGACCCCGGACATGATTAGCGCCATCGATAATGCCGCCGGTTCCGACAGCAATCTGCCGGATCAGGTCGCCGAAATTTTCTCGCCCACCGGCATTCTCTCTCGGTCAAAAAAATTCGAGTATCGCCCTGAACAGCAACAGATGGCGGTGGCTGTGGCCCGCGCCCTCGAGAAAAATGAGCATTTGGCCGTGGAAGCCGGCACTGGCGTCGGAAAAAGTCTGGCTTACCTGATTCCATCAATTCTCTTTGCAGTCGCGAAAAAGAAAAAAGCAGTCATTTCCACCCACACCATCAATCTTCAGGAGCAACTCACGCAGAAGGACCTTCCCATGCTGAAGATGGTGCTGCCTGTGGAGTTTACCTACACGATGCTGAAGGGCAGGGCCAATTACTTGTGCTCACGCCGTCTGCACAAGGCCATGCTGCAGGCCGACAGCCTTCTCACTTCGCCCGAAATCGAGGAACTCAAGCGGATCTATGAGTGGTCCAAACAGACGAAAGATGGGAGCCTCTCCGACTTTTCCGTGGAGCCTGATCCTCGGGTTTGGAGTCACGTTTGTTCCGAACGCGGTCTCTGCTCACCCAAAATCTGTGGATTCCAATCCGATTTCGCGAAAGAGAATGGCATCTGCTTCTTCCAACGTGCGCGGAACAAAATCCTGTCTTCCGATGTGCTCGTCCTCAACCATACTTTGTTTTTTACCCTGTTAGGTGGAATTGAGGAAGAGGTCGAAGGTGGAATTCTTTTCAAAAACGATTTCGTGGTTTTCGACGAGGCACACACCGTGGAGCACGTCGCTTCCAAGCACATCGGCCTGAGCGTTTCCAACGGTCAATTGCGTTACACTTTGCAGCGATTGTGGAATCCGCGGACGGAGAAGGGTCTCCTTGCCACTTTGCGCCAGGGCAAGGCCGTAACGCTCGTTTCCGACCTGCTCAAGGAGGGTGACAAATTCTTCACCCAAGTCGAAACCGTTTGCGAGGAATTGGCCCAGGCGGCTGCCTCGGAGCAGGCTGCCCGTCCGCGTTCCGGTGGCGGGGGTTCCTCGAATCGGAGCTGGTCGGAGCTGCGCATCCGCCGGGCGGAACTGGTCGCGGATAATGTCACGTTGCCTATCCAACGCGTCCGGGAAGCGATCAGCGATCTCATCAAATCCAGCGATGACAAGGACACCGGTCAGGAGCTGGTGGAATGCAACCGGAGACTGGCCGAATTGCGCGAAGAGGTTGCGATGTTCCTCAGCCAAAGCGCCGAAGAATACGTCTACTGGGTGGAGCGCACAGGCAAAACTCATAAGAATCTAGCCCTGAATGCCGCGCCCATCGATGTCGCTGAATTTCTTCGGCAAAGGCTTTTCGGCAGTGACACTTCGGTGATCATGACCAGCGCCACTTTGTCGACAAACCTGGCCAGGACCTCAAAACAGGGTAGCGGCTTAATGGCCAATGCTGGCGGCATGAACTATTTCGCTAAAAGGGTCGGCGCGGAGAAGGCCACTCTCCTGCAGGTTGGCTCCCCCTTCGATTACGAACGCCAGATGAAGCTGTTCGTCGTGAACAAAATGCCCGATCCGCGCGAAGCAACTTACCGCGAGTCCCTCCGCCATTGGATTGAGCATTTCATCACTGAAACGCACGGCAAAGCTTTCGTCCTTTTCACAAATTTTAAGCTCATGTTGGACTTGGGCGAACAGATGCAGCCTTTTTTCGATCGACTTGGCCTTGCCTGTTTTATCCAGGGCACTGGCACGCCTCGCTCGCTGATGCTCGAAAAATTCAAAGATGATGTGGACTCAGTCCTATTCGGGACGGACAGCTTCTGGCAAGGCGTCGACGTTCCAGGCGAAGCTTTATCCAATGTTATTATTACCCGCCTACCGTTTGCTGTGCCTGACCATCCGCTGATTGAAGCGCGCATTGAAGCAATCGAGGCCAGGGGCGGAAATTCCTTTGCGGAGTTCTCTCTGCCGGAAGCGATCCTTAAATTCCGTCAGGGTGTTGGGCGCCTAATCCGCACCAAATCGGACTCAGGAATTGTGGTCGTGCTCGATAACCGGATTCTGACCAAACGTTACGGCCAGGCCTTTCTGGACGCACTGCCGAAATGCCCGGTTGAAACGGTTTAGCCTTTTCCTAAACCAGATTCTTAAAGGCAGTCTTGCCCCAATTTGACGAAAAGCTTGTTCTCCCTCATGCTGCCCTGGTGAAAGCGGCGAAGCACGAGCGGGATTTTATTCGGTTGGTGGAATTCTCCACGGCCGTTAGCCTGGGTCTCATGACAGGCTTCCTGTTTTCAATCAAACAGGTGAATCCGCGCATCGAATTTGAAATCGATAGCTGGTCCTTTGTTGCTTGCCTGGTCAGCGGAATCCTCATTTGGATGGCTTGCCACCTTTTCTTTCATCGTCTGGCTGAGGCGGGCGCCTCCGGCGACCTTCCTGGGTCCCGGCGCCGAAAGCTCCTCGTCCGCTGGGTTATTTTCTTTTCCGGGGCTTTGTTCCTCGAAACCGTCCTGGCCGTCGCCCGCGGTCTTCGTGGAATTTCTCCCGAGAAGCTCAGCGAAGTCCTCCAGGGAACGGCCTTTGCGCTTTTTGTCCTCAGCATCGTCGCATTTCTTTTCTGGAAGCTCACCCGATTTATCGAGAGCGATACTCCGCCTCCCCACCTTCGGGACAAAAATCAGACCGATTGACTGCGCCCGGCCTGTGCTCCGACTGCGTCCCTGAAACCTGCTCGCATTTAACCACGGAAACTGTAAAGCTGGATTTAATCAGAATGACTGGCCCGTCACATTTAAAAGCTCTCGACTACTCGGTGGTCCAGCAATGCATGCATTGCGGCCTTTGCCTGCCAACGTGCCCGACTTACGATGCCACCAAATTGGAGCGGAATAGTCCCCGCGGCCGTATTGCGCTCATGCGAGCCATTGCTGATGATCGTCTCGAACCGACCAAGGCTTTTGCCGAGGAAATGTATTTCTGCATTGGCTGCCTCGCCTGTATGACAGCCTGTCCTGCCGGCGTGAATTATGCTGAGCTTTTCGAGCACGCCCGTGCTGAGGCCGAGCGCAGCCAGGTGCTCGACTCCCCAAAACGCAGTCTGCTTCGGAATGTGACTCTCCGCTGGTTATTCACGGAGCATTCTCGCCTGCAGTGGTTTGGCTCCGTCCTGCGCCTATATCAAAAACTCGGTTTTCAATCGCTCCTGCGTAAGTCAGGCCTGCTTCGCCTGCTTCCCAAGCGACTCCAGGAATTGGAAAGCATGACCCCAACCGTCCAGGATGCTTTCTCGGACGAATTGATTGATCCTCTAACTCCTGCCCACGGCAATGCCCGG
>JAQGOV010000600.1 GCA_028293425.1 Verrucomicrobiales bacterium | reverse complement strand
AGCTGGACGAGTCCTTGCGCGGTGCCTAGCCAGAAGTTGCCCTCACGGTCTTCTTCCATGCAGAGCATCGATGACGGTGCGATGGAATCCTCGAGATCGATCCGCATCCAACGCGCATGATCGCCCTGGTAGAGAGCACCCGATTTGGCCTTGACCCAGAGAGTGCCGGAACGGTCCCGGTGCATGAACTCAACCGGGTGCGTAAGCAACTCTTCCGGACCAGATGCCTGCCAGCTTTCGGGCTGCCCATAACGCAATCCCTGGTCCGTGCCTAACCAAAAATGGCCGGGCTGTTTGTCTGGCAAGCCTCCGCTGAGGCGGTTGAACGCCGAGCCTCCGGCTAAAAAGTTGGTGCGCAAATCGAGCGCTCCCGGCGAGAGCGTCAGCCAGGCCGAACTCGTGACGATTTTAAGGCAACCGTCGGCTTGTTCATTCATCGAATTGATAACTGCCCAGTAGGGAAGCTGGAGATTCCACGGGCGTGAAAAGCGGCCCCCTTGCAGGCGCAGCACTTGAGAACCAGCTTGCAGCCACACGCCTCCCGATTGGCTCGCGGAGAGGCGCCAAATTTTCGATTCGGGCAAGCCGTCCGCTTTCGTCAGCCGATGAAAGCGATGGTCGCGGTAACTTACCAGCCCGTCTGCCGTGCCGATCCAAAGCGTGCCGTCACTGTCTTCAGCCAGGGCATTGACGGCATCATCCACCAGTTCGGGTGTGTTATATTTGTCGAACACCGTGAAGCGCACCCCGTCAAATCGCGCGATCCCTGCCCAGGTGCCGATCCATAAGTAACCATCGTGCGTCTGTTTGAGAGATGAAATTCGGTTCTGCGGCAAGCCTTGCTCAGTCATCCAGCGCCGCACGCGATAAAGGGGAGGTGAATTTTGGCCGAGCGCCTCCACGCCAGCCGCGAACGAAGGCGTGATGCTGCAGGCCATAATCAGCCCAAGGCCAAGCCCGCGATGGAAGGGGCGGCAGAACATGCGAGTTCAATCCTTACCATAAATTCGCAATCGGCGAAATAGGATTTGCACAATTACTGTCTGCCGCCCCGCGGCTCCCCAATCGGTCGATCTTGGCGTCCGAAAAAACTGCCCACGGAAAAAACAAAAACCAGATTGATGGGCGGGCGCGCATGCTGGGCGCGAGTTTGCCACAGAAGACCAGGGGGTTGTGCATCCCTAAAATTAGGTAGCTGAGTCCAAGTTCCAATCTCGAGCGATTTTATGAAGGATCATCTGAAATAGAGAGGCTCTGCCGGACAGGCAAGACTTGGCGATCAATTAGCTTGGGGCGATTTGTCTTTCTTGAACATTCGAACTACCGGGTATCTGAATCAGGGCAGTCGACCACGATAAAAAAGTTGAGACACGTTGGTCGAGTCTGGGTCTGAGATTGTGTACGGGCTGATCGGCAAGATCAGGTTGGTCCAGTTCGTCCAGATGGGTGGAGATGAAAGGCCGGCAGAGCGGTCAATCCAAACGCTCTGGCCGGGTGCTGCGAAGATAGAAAGTGAAACCAAGCGATTGCTCCGGGCGAGCGACAATTGAAGGTTTGTGTTTAGAATTGATGGAGCCACCTTGGCATGGAGGTAAAGGTCGAAGCTGATGTCGGTGCTGGTGGCGCTGGTTTGGTGAATTTCGACCGCCAGAACGTTGGTGCCCTCGACGAGCAAGGCAGGATTGACACTGTTGGTGAAGAACACTTTTCCGTCATCCGTCGCATTGGTGGCCAGCGTGCTGCTGTTCACCGAGCCGTTGGGCAGGTTGCTGCGGAAGATTTCGATGCCGTTGAGGTAAACCACGCCGCCATCATCGCGCAGCAAGCCCACCGTGAGGCTGATGACGTTGGTGATATTGGAGACGCTGAACGCGCGGCGGAAGTAAGTGGTTATGTACTTGGCGTTGACGTTTGGGCCGAAGCTAACGACGGTGACCTCGGGACGCTGGTCCGTGGCATTGTTGTCGCCGTAACCGAGTTCGGCCGGGCCGCTGGCCCACATCGAATCATTGAAGGTCGGCGCAATCCAGCTCGTGCCCTGGTTCGAACCGTTGTCGAGGTATTTCCAGTTTGCACCCGGCTCGACTAGAAAAACATTGGAAGGCACTGGCACATTTTCGTTCCCGAGTCGGATGCTGACATTGTCCAGGCCCCAGCTTTCATTCGTCAGGCCTTGTAAGCGCGCGGCCGAGAACAGCAATGCAAGAGAGTCGCCAAAGTGTTTGAAGGGAATGCTGATGGGATAAACCGCGTCACGCACCGCGCCACCCGTGGATGGATACTGGAAGCCAAGCGTATTAATTTCCGCCGCGCCGGTTTGGGCGGGCACACTGCTTTGAGTGAAACTGCCTGGATACGCCTGGCGATTCGCTGAGTCGCTGGTGTTTGAAAAGGTGGTTTGCAGCAATGTTTGACCACCTTCCTCGCGCAGCGACCACACGTCCTGGCCGCAACAGGAGTCACCATTGCCATCCCATGAACGAAGGATGAACAGATCGAAAGTGACACGCGCGCTAGTGTGCATCGGCAGGTTGGCCAGCGAGAACCGCACCACTTCGTTGCTGAAATCCCCGAGGAACCGACGTCCTCCGACGGGCGTGAGGCTGATGTTCGTTTGCGACCACTCCGGA
>JAQGOV010000701.1 GCA_028293425.1 Verrucomicrobiales bacterium | reverse complement strand
ATCGGCAGAGTTGCACCCGGCCGCTGCTTCCGCTCGTCGATTCCAAGTGCTGGTCGCAGTCCAACGAGGCGACGGTGAGACCGCGCTCCGGGAAGCTCAACTGGAAGCTGATCCAGGCTATCGCCGTTTCGAGCTCGCGCTCGCGCAACATGTCCGCGGAGATCGTCAGGCAGCAGACGGGGCCTTAGCCGATCTCATCCTCCACGGTCGGGATCAACTGGCCTATCAAATCGCTCAGGTTTACGCTGTGCGCGGCGAGAAAGACAAGACCTTTGAGTGGTTGCAGATTTCGTTCGATACTCACGACACCGGCACGCTTGGTCTTTTGATTGATCCGTTGTTGCGCGATCTGCGTCCCGACCCGCGCTACAAGCGTCTGCTTGCGAAACTGGGCTTACCCGACCCCCAATGAGCAAAGAAAAGGTCGTTCCAGTTAACCATGTCGAGCCGAAATGAAGATCCATAGCTTCTTCGCCGAGCTGAAGCGGCGCAACGTCTATAAGGTTGCGGTCGCATATGCGGTGGTCTCGTGGTTGCTTCTTCAGGCTGCCTCAATTTTTCTGCCTGCTTTCGATGCCGCGCCATGGGTGATGAAAGGGCTTATCATCATCATTGTCCTTTGTTTTCCGGTGGCCCTCGTTCTTTCCTGGGCTTTTGAGATTACCCCGGAAGGAATCAAGCTTGAGTCGGAAATCTCCCCTAACGAGTCGATCACGCGGCGGACTGGACGCAAGATCGCCGGACTAACCGTTATCGTGGCAGCGGTGGCAACCGCGATGATGGTGTTCACGCTGTTGCGTCCGAAACCGACTGCCTCCGGCACGGCCGCGATGACCTCGGGCGCGTCAGTCATTCCGCGCAAATCGATTGCCATTCTCCCGTTCAGCGACTTATCGCCTAACCGTGATCAAGAGTCCTTTTCGGACGGAATGGCGGAGGAAATCCTTAACGCGCTTGCACACATCAAGGACTTAAAGGTCGTCGGCCGCGCTTCCTCATTTTTTTACAAAGGGAAGAACGTCAGCCTGAAACAGATTGGCTCCGAGCTCGGCGTCGCCAACGTTCTCGAGGGCTCGGTCCGCAAGCAGGGCGAACAAGTGCGCATCACCTCGGCCTTGAGTCGCGCCGCAGATGGGTTGCAGGTCTGGTCGAAAAATTACAACGGAACGCTCGCTAACATCTTCGACCTCCAGGAAGCGTTTGCGCGCGACATCGCCGGCGAGCTCAACGTGGTCCTGGCCGATCCGTCCGAAGCGCGTCTCGTGGAGAAACCGACCGACAACGCGCAGGCTTATGCGTTGTTTATCGAGGCGCAAACCCTCGTTAGCCGGCGCATCGGCGACAGTCTCCCTCGCGCCATTGCCTTACTTGAGGAGGCCACACGGCTCGATCCCAAATTCGCGCGCGCGTGGGCGAAACTCGCGGTCGCGCTCGCTGTCGCACCGCAATACACAGCCGGAGATTGGCAAACGAACTGGGCGACGGCGGAGCCGGCCGCGCATCGGGCGATCGCTCTCGACCCGAAAAGTGCGGAAGCCTATGCGGCGCTCGGCTACATCGATTTTTCCCGACGCCGCTATCGCGACATGGTCGAGCCGGCGCAACGCGCGATTGCCATCGACCCGAACGATGTCACTGCAAATTTTTGGATGGCAAACCAATTGGCCGCGACGGGACGGACCGCCGAAGCGGAAGCGGTCAACGACCGTGCGCTCAAGACGGATCCGGGCAACGCATTGGTTATCTTCTACAAAGGGTTGTTGCGCTGGCGGACGGGCGATATCGACGCGACACTGAAACTGGCAAAACGAGTCGAGGCACTGGGTAGCCCGCTCGCCGGCATGCTTCTCTCCGAAATCGTCGCAAGAGGCGGCGATCACGACCGGGGTGCGGAGGAGTTTTCGCGCGGATACGGCGCATTCCGAACCGGATTCAGCAGGGAAGATTTGTTCGCTATCTATCACGGGATTCACGGCGACGAGGCAATGCGCAAAGCGGCTCTCGCAGTGGTCGCGCGGCGTCCGAATGACGAAATGGTCGGCTCAATGCTTCTTTTGCTCGGGGAACCGGAGCGATCCTTCGCCAGTTTCGAACAGAGCGGCAGCGGTTTGTCCGACGGTTACTTGAATTGGCTTTGGTGGCCGTCCGGCTATGCGCGCAAGATCCGCCAGCACCCGGCCTTCCAGAGTTTCGCGAAACGGATCGGCCTGGTCGATTACTGGAAGCAGAATCGCTGGCCCGACCTCTGTCAGCCTGCGCCGGAACAAGGCCCGGACGCTTTCACCTGCCAATGAACTTCTTCGCGGAGGTGAAGAGGCGCAACGTCTACAAGGTCGCAGTCGCGTATGCAGTCGTTGGCTGGCTGCTGGTTCAAGTCGCGACCCAGGTTTTTCCATTTTTCGAAATTCCAAACTGGGCGGTGCGCCTCGTCGTGCTCGCAATCGTGATCGGATTTCCGATCGCGCTCGTAATCGCTTGGGCCTTTGAGCTTACGCCCGAAGGTTTAAAGCGCACGGAAGATGCCGATCTTGCACAGCAGTCCCCCCGGAAATCTCGCGCCTGGATTTTCATCGCAATCATTGGCGCGTTGCTCTCAGTCGGTTTGTTCATGCTTGGCCGCTACGGATTTCGCAACGCCAGTTCATCAGCAGGCGCATCGGCCAAGAGTATTGCCGTGCTTCCCTTCGATAATTTAAGCGACGACAAATCGAATGCCTACTTTGCCGAGGGTATTCAGGATGAAATCCTGACGCGTCTGTCGAAAATCGCGGCGTTGAAGGTCATTTCGCGCACTTCGACCCGGAAATACAAAAGCGCACCTGATAATTTGCGTGAAGTTGGCAATCAATTGGGCGTGGCCAATTTGTTGGAAGGCAGTGTGCAGAAGATCGCGAACGCGGTTCACATCAACGTCCAATTGATCCGCGCTGCTACTGATGAGCATGTTTGGGCTGAAAGTTACAATCGCAAGCTCGATGACGTTTTCGGTGTCGAAGGCGAAGTCGCTAAAGCAATTGCGGATCAGTTGGAGGCCAAACTGACCGGGGCCGAGCAGAGAGCCGTCACCGCCAAACCGACTCAGAACGCCGCGGCCTATGATGCTTATCTGCGCGGACAATCGATCGAGCACGGCGAGTACAGTACCGACGCTGTTCGCCAAGCCGCGCGTGATTATGTTGAGGCCGTCCAGCTCGATCCGAAATTTGCGATCGCCTGGGCCCGACTCGGTGTCGCTCGGAGCTGGCTCTATTTCAACGGGGTCGATCTCGACGTAAACACGTCGGATGCGGTCAAGGAATCGGCTGATCGCGCCATGGCAATCGCGCCGGAAGCAGGCGAATCGTGGCTGGCCGAGGGTACGTATCGCTATCGCGTATCACGCAAATTCGAAAGCGCGCTGTCGGCCTTTGAAGAGGCGCGGAAACGTTTGCCTAACGATTCGACCATTTACCGATATCTCGGCGTCGTGCAACGCCGTCTCGGCCGGTGGAAGGAAGCTGAAGCCAGCTATAAAAAAGCGTTAGAGCTCGATCCGCGCGACGTCACGCTGCTGAACGACATGGGGTCCACCTTTTACGCTTATCTTCGCCGGTTCGACGACGCCCACGCCCTGACCGACCAGGCACTGCGGATCGCCCCCGACTCCGCACCCGATCGGGCGACCAAGGCCGGGCTGTTCCAAGCCGAGGGCCGACTGGAAGAGGCGAGGCGCGAGCTGGCACGTATTCCAGAGGACGCCTCGGACGAATTTGTCATCGGCGCGCGAATTCAACAGGCGATCTACGAACGCCGTTTCGATGACGCGATCAAAGTCATCGAAGCAAAGCTCAGCTCAATTCCAGCAAGCCAACGGTTCGATTTTTATACCAAACAGTTTTTGGTCTTTCTCGGCTTTTGTCAGGAGTGGGCAGGGCGACCGGAGGAGGCAAGAAATGCTTTTGCCCGCGCCGTTCAGGCGATCAAACCGACCTCTGACACGGTAGTAGGTGCGGACGCTGGTGGATTGCCAATGATACTTGCCCTGGCTTATGCCGGGCTTGGAGAAAAGGAGAAAGCCCTGCAGCAGGCGCAACAAGCGTTGAAAGATTACGCCAATGATCAAGTCTCCAAGCCGCAGGCGGAATACACGCTGGCCCAGGTCCAGGCCCGCTTCGGTGATAATGATACAGCGATCGCGGCATTACCCCATCTCCTACAAGTGCCAGCCGGCCTAACCAAAGCCAACCTCAAGCTCGACCCTCTCTGGGATCCGCTGCGCAAAGATCCGCGGTTTGAGAAGCTTTTCCAAGAGCAGACTCAGTGAGCGGAAAACCTTCATTCTTCGGCGAGCTGAAGCGGCGCAACGTTTACAAGGTTGCCGTCGCTTATGCGGTTGTTGGCTGGCTACTGGTCCAAGTTACGACACAGGTTTTTCCGATCTTCGAAATTCCGAATTGGGCTCTCCGATTAATCGTGCTCGCAATCATCATTGGATTCCCAGTTTCACTCGTGATTGCCTGGGCGTTCGAGCTTACGCCGCAAGGACTGAAGCGCACCGAAGATGTCGATCTTGCGGCGCGATCACCTAGAAAATCTCACACGTGGATTTACGTCGTGATCGTTGGCGCGCTGCTTTCAGTCGGTCTGTTTTATGTTGGCCGTTATACCGCTCCGAACCGCGTCACGACGATCGGTTTCTCAGAAAAATCGATTGCGGTGATGCCGTTTGAAAATGCAATCCACGATGCGGACACGGAATATTTGTCCGACGGCATCTCGGAGGCGCTGATCAACAGCCTGACCGAGTTGCAGCAGTTGAAGGTTATCGCCCGGAGCACGGCTTTTCGGTACAAAGGAAAACAGATCGATCCGCAGAGCGTCGGACGGGATCTAAAGGTGCAGACTGTCTTGATGGGAGTCGTTCGACAGCTGGGGGACAGACTCGATGTTCAAGTGGATTTGGTTGATGCCGGGACGGGCTCCCAACTCTGGGGCCAGGAATACGAGCGCAAACTCGTGGACGTACTTGCGGTGAAGCAAGCGCTGGTGCGCGAAGTAACAGAAAAACTGAGGTTGAAGTTAACCGGTGAGCAGCAGCAACGACTTACCCAGCGCGACACGACCAACCCGGAGGCTTATCAATTCTACTTAAGAGGCCGCTATTACTGGAATAAGCGGACGGCGGAGACCCTCACGAAAGCGATGGAGCAGTTCCAACAGGCCGCTGATAAAGACCCGAATTACGCGCTTGCTTACGTGGGACTCAGCGACAGTTACGTGATACTTGAGAATTATGCTGGCACCCCCGCAAACGAGACTTTACCGAAGGCAAAAGCCTTCGCTGAGCGCGCTCTCCAGATTGATAATTCTCTGGCCGAAGCGCACACATCGTTGGGTTACGTTTATAACGGCCTTTGGCGATGGCAAGAAGCGGAACAAGAATTCAAGCGCGCGATCGAGCTAAATCCTAATTATCCGAACGCACATCATTGGTACAGCCTTTGCCTGCTGGATCTGGGCCGAATTGCCGAGGCCAAAGCGGAGATCAAACGCGCGCATGAGCTTGACCCTCTTTCGCTCATCATCGGCACTACGGTCACCTACGCCTATCTCGCGGAAGGCGACGCGAGTTTCGCGCTCGCACAAAGCAAGAAGGTCGTCGATCTCGATCCGAGCTTTCCGAGAGGGCATGAATATCTCGGTTTGGCATTACTCAAGGATCGGCGTTACGCAGAAGCCATCGCGGAGCTTGAAAAGACAGTCGAATTATCCGGAAGAGGAAGATGGCCGCTCCGCGATCTTGGATACGGCTACGCGATTTCAGGAAAGCGTGCCGAAGCGGACGCCGTAATCAAAGAGCTTGTCGGGAAATACGAAAAGGGCCAGGCCCTCGGCCAAGATTTCGCAGCGGTCTACGCCGGTCTGGGAGACAAGGATCAAGCTTTTGCCTGGCTGGAAAAGGATTTTCAAACTCGTAGTGGGTTGTTGGGCTGGACGAGATGGGCACCAGCCTTCGAGTCGCTCCGCTCAGACCCGCGCTTCACCGATCTTTTGGGACGCATGGGATTCCAGCCATGAAGATCGACAATTTTTTTGCCGAGTTAAAGAGGCGCAACGTCTACAAGGTCGCGGTCGCTTATGCGGTCGTTGGCTGGCTGCTGGTTCAAGTAGCGACCCAGGTTTTTCCATTTTTCGAAATCCCAAATTGGGCGGTACGCCTCGTGGTCTTGCTGATCGTGATCGGGTTTCCAATCGCGCTCGTGATCGCCTGGGCGTTTGAGCTGACGCCGGAAGGACTGAAGCGCGCGGAAGATGTCGATCCTGCGACGCAAAAAAACCGCAAATCTCACGCCTGGATCTACATCGTTGTGCTCGGTGCGGCTCTTTCGATCGGCCTTTTCTTTCTCGGTCGCTATACCGTATCGCGTCCGGTTTCCGAAGCCGAACGGCCGCGCAGCTCATCCATCTCGCAAAAATCGATCGCGGTATTGCCGTTCGAAAATCTGAGCGATGACAAGAACGCCGCTTATTTTGCGGACGGCATTCAGGATGAGATTCTGACAAAGCTCGCGAGCATCGCCGATTTGAAAGTGATTTCGCGCACGTCTACGGCGAAGTACAAAAGCAAGCCGGAAGATCTAAAGACAGTTTCGCAACAGCTCGGCGTTGCGACCGTGCTGGAAGGCAGTGTGCAAAGGGCCGGCGACAAAGTGCGCGTCAACGTGCAGCTGGTTGACGCTCGCGCTGATTCGCATCTGTGGGCGAAATCGTACGACCGCGACATGAAAGATGTCTTTGCGGTGGAGAGCGAGGTCGCGCAGGAAATCGCCGATTCGCTCCAGGCAAAACTTTCACCGGCCGAAGTCAGCACGCTCGCGACTGCGCCAACGAAGGACCCCGCAGCTTACGATCTCTTCTTGAAAGGCGATTACGAAGAACGTCGGGCCGAGTGTTCGCTCCGGCCGGAATCATTCGACCAGGCTGCTTCTTGGTACGAGCAAGCCATCGCCCACGATCCGAATTTTGCGCTGGCCATG
>JAQGOV010000181.1 GCA_028293425.1 Verrucomicrobiales bacterium | reverse complement strand
CACGCCCAGGTTAATGTCGGTCATGAAGGTGCCCATCATGATCACGCAATCGCTCGACTCAACATACCGTCTCACTTCATCGCGTCCCATGGCCCCTTCATAAACTCCCATATAAAACGGATGCTGTTCCCCAATCACTGACTTTCCCAGCAGCGTGGAGGCGACTGGGATATTGGTCTTCTTCGCCAGTTTTACCAGGGTGTCTTGAAGTCCGAACCGATGCACCTCTACGTCCGCCAGGATCACGGGTTTTTTAGCTGAGTTGATGAAGGCAGCAGCATCCTCCACTGCTGCGCGCAAGGTCTTTGGATCACTCCTCTCGTGGATTTGAAGCGGGCGATGATAGCTGATGCCCGGCAGATTCACCATATCGCGGGGGAGCTCAATGTAAACGGGTCGTTTATAACGCAGGCACGCATGCAGCACGCGATCGATTTCCTGCAACGCGGTTTGCGGATCGCTGAGCACCGTTGAAGCGATAGTGAGTTGTTCAAATACCTTTTTCTGGGTATCGAATTCGCGGACCTTGTGATGAAGCAAAGGGTTTTTTTCCCGTTCTCGCATGCCAGGCGCGCCGCTGATGATCACCACCGGTGATTTTTCCGCATAAGCCCCCGCGGTAGGATTGGCGACTTTTAAACCTCCCACGCAATACGTGATGCACACTGCGCCCAGGCCACGCACCCTGGCGTAAGCATCCGCCGCAAAACCGGCTCCCTGTTCGTCGCAAGTGTTGATGGTTTTAAGAGAGCTCCGCTGGAGCATGTCGTAAAATCCAAGCACATAATCTCCCGGGATGCCAAAAATATGCCGCACTCCGTGATCATAAAGCCTTTGAATGAGGTATTCGCCGATCAGAATTGGAGATTTCATGCGCTTCTTGCTTCAAGCATAACCGATGAAAACCCCCTTTCAAATAGGACACGGGCTGGATAATTCAATTACCCAACCCGTGTTTTGCACCTTTTCTCCTCCTTTGGAATTCGAGAGCTCAGCAGGAGCTTTATCCAGTTTGTAACCAAAGGTTCACAGTTCCGTAGCGGCGGAACTGGTGTGCATTCCAGTCCCAGAACGACTTCGGACTGAAAAAGGCAGACGGCGCCAAGGGCAGGGGAACCTCATTCACTTTCCACTCCGTCCATTAGGATAGCGAGCTCCAGCCGACCCTGGACCAAGGCATCGAGATTGGCGTTGAGGTAGGTCTCGAACCATTCGTAACCCAGGTAATCGGCTTCGGCTTCGTCAAAACGTTTGGCCCAAGCCTGTTGGAGAACCCAGCGAAGGGCTTGTTCAAGCTGACTTCGGTAGGCACGCCGGAATTTGCGTAGAATGGCCCAATCCGGGTAGTTGTGCGCGCAAATATACCGAACGGAGTCCTTTGTCTGCATGGCTTGCAGGATATCCTGGGAACCGTAGATGCCTGAGGCATAGCAAAAGGTGAGCAAAGTAAGCAGCATCTTTGGCTGGTAAGCGCTCTGCATTGGCAAGGTTCGGTCCTTTTCCCCCCATTGCACGTTCTGTCCAGCATCCAGTGCCAAGGTCAGGAGCCCCCTGTTTCCTGTCCATTGGGCCAGATTTCGTGGCACTTGGAGCTTTTCGGTTTCGGGGCTTTTAATATTCGTAAGTCTCATGGTCGCTTTCTAAAGGTTCCCCTATGGAACCCGTCTCGATTCGTTTTTCTTTACGTATTATTAGTCGCTTACGAATGTTACGAACCTATGACGGTGAGGTGACCTTTAGGTAAAAGCCCGTCCCAAGCCTCGGAAATTTGCTGATTGCATGAAAAGCCAAAAACATCCATATTAATCCCGCTTTACGGGATCTATTGACAAAAACTAATGCTCGAAGCTGAACAATTTAAACCGGAAACCGTTATCTCAGAGGTCGCCGCTGCGAAGCCGAGGATTATTGAGTTGCCCAAGGTTGCTTCTCAAGCACCAATTCGACCGCCTCTTCGCATCATGTGGCGCGAATTCCGATTCCGGATTCTCCCCGTGCTTACCTTTATTTTGCTCATCCTTGGAGCGATTGTCGTTTGGCGGCAATGGATTACCCCGCTGGATGCCAAGCCAAATGCTTCGGTCTTTGCTGGCGATTCCAAGGTGATTCCATTTAATCCTTCTGAAACGGTTGCGGGCAAATAGGGCCGCAACAATTGTCCTGTTGGGGCGGGGGTGCAATGTTTCTAAACCGTGACTTGGCTGTCACACCTCGTTAACATTTCTCGGATATACTTCCACAGGCTGAGCGCATGCTTTCCCTGAAGAGTCGAGGCCGAGAATATGATAGAACAAGTATCAATGATGAAAGCGACACCCGATCTGAATCTGCCATGGGATCTCAGCGAATGGGCTGGGATGGTGCAGCTTTGCGCCTGGGTGGAAGAAGGGGTGGGCGGACTCGATTGGGGAAACCCGGAGCTAGGTACCTGGCTGCAGGCTCATCCGGACGTTCAACCTCAGGTGCTGCTCAGCGTGCTGACTCTCGCTTATGCCCTGGGCATGTACGACGCCGAGGAGATTGAAAACGCCTGCTATAATCAGCCTGCTTTCCAAAATCTGCGTGGGAAATTTCCGCCCCCACGAGCCGCTCAGTTGAGCCGTTTCCGGAGGGAAAACCGCGGATTGCTCAAGTACTGCCTTTTTGAGCTTTTCAAACGTGCTTTCAAGGAGCGGTTTGAAACCACGGGCGCATTGATTCCCGCGGGCATCCGCAAACACCTGTTGGAGTCATCGGTGGCGCGCCTGGATATTGCAAGGCAGATGGGACGTGGCAGCGATAGTTTATAGAGGCTGCATTATTCCCTCTGGCTGCTTGCTTTAGGTGTTCTTCAAAATGATCTGGAAGATAGTGTTGCCGGCGTCGCGGCAACGGTCCGTCACTTTTTCCAGCAGCTCAAAAATGTCCTTGAGAAAGACCACGCGCCCTGGGTCTTTGGATTCGTTGTAGATGCCGCGCAACAGTTCCAGAACGGCTTTGTCCGCCTCTCCCTCAATCGTTTGGAGCTGATCGTTGAAAGCTTTCCCCTGCACTTTGGTCAAGCCTTGCTGCATTTCCTTGACCATCTGCAGGAGCACGCCGGTGCACTTCTCGAGCATAATCGCCTGGTCGGCGACATTGACAGACGCGAGGTGCTGTGGGGCCAGCAGGATGCGTTCGGCTATCTTCTCGATCGTCTTGGGGATTTTATAGATGCTGTTGGAAAGCGTTTCAATGTCCTCGGCTTCCAATGAACTCACGAAACTGGTGCATAGGATCTCATTGATCTCGCTGGTGATAGTTTTATCCTTGCGGCGAATCTCCGCGAATGCCTGCAAGTTGCGCTGAGCGGGAGGCAAGGCGAGAAAGTGGCGCAAGGCTTCAGCGGCAGTGTGAGCCTGTTCAGCGCTGGATGCCAGCAACTGAAAAAAGCGGTCTTCTTTCCCGAGCAACTGTTGCAGATTTTGCATATTTGTGTCTCGTAATACTTGGACAGGAGGGAGATGTCAAACCCCGTGGCAGGTGATTACCGGGACGGACCTGAGTTCGACAATCGATTCCGAGCCCCACAAGGAGCATCATTTTCAGGCTTTCGGCAGCTTGAACCAGAATGAACTGCCTTTGCCTGGTTCAGATTGAACCTCGCAGCGGCTCTCCAGTTTTTCGATGCCCGGTGGACGATCGCGAGGCCACATGTCTCTTGGCCCCTCGCCCCCGGCGGCGGCGGAGAGGGAGGGGTTGGGATCTCATACGGTTCTGGCTGGTCAGATTAGGTCGGATGGATGGGCGGAAAACCCGTTGACTCAGATTAGGTCGGAATCGGTCGGATTGGATCAGAATCTTCGAATGATAGGTCAGAGCATTCCGGGTTAAGTCCGGGTGAAGATCTGAGCTAACGATTTGGCCGTAGCATGGGGTGGTTCGGAGACTTTTCCCATATTTCCCGAAGGAGAACAAACTTTGATTCATTTCCCGAGAATCCTCGAGATAACCCGATATTTCCCGATTCGGGTGGTTTTGGAGGCTGGGAGTTTCGCGATATTTCCCGACGATACGCGACGGGTGTTTCGCGCCAAAACCAAACAGTGAGGAAAAGGCCGCAGTGAGGCCGGGGGTCCTGATGGGCTTGCAGGCAAGGCTTGCGAACGCAATTTTTCGGAAGGCTTGCGAGGCCTTGTTAAGCCTAGCAGCGGCTTGTTTAGGAAGCCCGGAGGCTTGCGAGTTAGGGCCTTCACCACGAAGGGCTGACGGCCGCGCTGCGAATCCGGGTGGAAAATTGGCATGGAGCGTTGCACCATTTTGCACTGTGCCTTGCATCGGTAAAAACTGCCTGGGCAGCTGGGAGCCAGGGACCTCAGACGTTGGGAGTCTAACCGTTAATGGACGCCAATTGACGCGAATGGGATTCTCGGCAATGGCAGCGGGAAGTGGATTGATGGATGATTGGATTGGTGGATGGTTGGTTTGAGGGGCGGCCTGCCTCCTCACGTCGGCAGCGACAGGGATGGAGTCCAATGACCAAGGTCCAAAGTCCTGCCTCATTATTTCGTCAGCTACACCGCAGAGGACGGGCAGGAAATTAATCAGAGTCTCATCACTTCTTCTCCTACGAGCAAAAGGAGTGATCCGCCGAGGCATCTCGGCGGCTGCGGGCTCCATCGTTGTCACGTTTCTTTTCATACATTTCCGTTCCTGTGGATGAGGACGCTCCTCACCTTTCGCGGGATAGTTTTAGCACGTCGTTTATAAACTGCATAACGCATGGGGCGCGTGGGAAGCGTGGGGCGCAGGGGAAGGATAAGAGCGTAGCGGGGGAGTAAGCAGTGAACAGTAATCAGTAATCAGTAATCAGTAATCAGTGGGTCAGTAATCAGGAAGAGGGAGTAGCCGCGAAGGAGCGCAAGAGGCACCAAAGACGTTCGCACACGGATTTGGAGAAACAGTAATCTTCAACCACGGGTGGCATCCATAACACGGATGGTTGTAGCCGCGAAAAGGGGCGAGATCTTCCGCTACGGAAGGAGGACCGCTCGGTAAAATCGCTTGCCGGTGCCAGAGTTGGTATCAATAAACATGTACGGGTTCGTTGGCAGCACCAGGTTGGTGATGGTGAGCCAGGTTTGGCCCGTGCCAAGGACTGGGCTGAACTCAAGGCGGTATGTTTTGCCAACTTTCCCTTGAATGGAAACCGCTGCCAATTGCCGCACCGATACCACAGGCGCGGCATCTCCTTCCACTACCAAAGCCGCCGGTTCACTGTTCAAGGTGCCTGCAGGATTCGAGATTACCACGCTATACGACCCGGCGTGACCACTCGTCACAGGATTCAGCGTCAACGTGGCGGTTGTCGCACCCAAAATGTTGGTCCCATTCTTTTGCCATTGATATGTGATCGGCCCCTCCCCAGACACCTGGATGCTAAAGGTGGCGGTTCCGCCCGGATAATTGGTCTGGTTTGCCGGTCTGCTCAGAATGAGAGGCGCGCCGGTTAAGGGATCGGATTGGAGCAAGCCCGAGCCGGTGAGCAGCCACACGCTCGAACCATCAAAAAGAATATCAAACGGATACGGAAAACCCGGGGCAGGATGCCGTTGCGTCCAATGAGTTCCGTCCAGCGAAGTAGCCAATCCGGAATAGCCAATCGCCACAAAATAATTCCCAGCGAAAAGTATTTTGTATGCTGAGGAGGGGAGGGTATTGGTCTGCCAACTCTCACCATTCGTGGATGTCAGGACTTTTTCGCTGGCGACGCAAACAAACGTTCCGTTCCCATAAGCCACTGCGCTTAAGCCAAAATAATTAGTATCTTCGAATATCGTGGACCAGGAGGCGCCGGTTTCGTCCGAGGTGAAGAGTCCGCCCAAGCTCCCAATGGCGACATATTTTCCGTTACCGAATGCGAGGTCATTGATTGTCCCGTGCAAGGGCAGTTCGACCCAGGATTCCCAGTTCGTTCCTTGATCGGAGCGAGACAGTCCGGATCTGTTGAGACCAAAAAGCCATCCGTTGATGTATTTGAGGCTATCGAAGCCCGGAGTGAAAACGGGCTCTGACCAATTTGTTCCATCCTCGGAACGAGAGTAGTAATGAGA
>JAQGOV010000559.1 GCA_028293425.1 Verrucomicrobiales bacterium | reverse complement strand
AATTAGGAGTTTCCGAGTTCAGAAATAGCCTTGCCCATCCGCTCATCCTGCATCTGCACGACGCGTTGGTTGGCTTCGTACATTCGCATGGATGCAATCAGGCTCACCATCTCGGAGGAAGAACTGGTATTGCTGGCTTCCACGTAACCCTGACGGAGAGTGGTTCCTGGAGCATCTTCAGGCCGGAGATTGGGGTTGGTTGCAATAAAGTACCCGTAGCTAATCGGCGTAAGAAGGTTTGGCTGGCTAAAGTCTGAGACCTGCAGTTTACCCTTTAAACTGGTGCCCTGGCTTAGTTCCCCTGTGGCGGAGATCGAAATCGGCGAACTGTTGCTGGGGTCAAGCTGAATCGGGCCACCATCCCCAAGGACAAGGTAACCTTGCTTGGTCACAACTTGACCAGTGGAATTTACATGCAATTCACCGTCGCGGGTATAGCCGGTGTTCCCGTCTGGCAACTGAACCGAAAGAAAGCCAGGGCCTTCCAGAGCAACGTCCGTGTTCACTCCGGTGGATTTGATTTCTCCCTGGCGAAAATTGGTAACCGCAGTGGCTTTTGGCATCGTCACTCCTTGAGAGCCAGCTACACCCGATGACGACTGCCCCGACTGTACGGCGGAAAATGAAAGGTCCTGCTTCTTATATCCAGGAATGGAGCCAGCGGAGAGGTTCTCCGAAATGAGTTCCTGCCAACGAGCGTTGGTGTTCATGGCTGCGGCCGCCTGGAATAAACTGACATTCATTCGAAGCTGGTTGAGCAATGCCTATGCCAGAGGGGAAAAAGCTGCAGTTTACAGGCTCAAGGGAGAAAAGGAGGCCGCAAAACGGCAAAAGCTGCACTCCGCGGAAGGTTTTGCCGCTTAAAAGCAGAGGCAAGCGGAAAGGCTGTTCGTTACGGGCAGCAAGGACGGCAGCTGCAAAGCAGGTTGCTCGTTGATTAAACAGGAGCCCTGATTTGTCTCAACCATAGGTACTCGGCCTTCTGGCGAACTCAAATTCCCTGGATCGACAAAGCATGAGGACGGGTTTAGTGTTCCATCGATCGAAAGGTGAAAACAGCGGCTCGAAGATTATTGTGGTGGGTGCTCCCGGAGAGACTCGCGGGGATGGCCATGCCCTACATTCACCCCGAGCGGCGGCTCCACGGAGGTGGGGCTTTGCGGGCTTATGACGATGATTTACCATACCTGCACGACTCAGGCATTCGTGCGGTCGTCTCCCTCTTGAACCTGCCTGCAGACCAAAAGATCTATGAGGACGCCGGATTCTCCTATTTGTGCCTTCCGGTCCCTGACGGTTTTCCTCCGACCCTGGAGCAGACTCAGCGCCTGGTAAGATTCCTGGACGAGCAACAACAGCAAGGCCGAGCCGCCGCCGTGCATTGCGCAGCGGGCCGAGGAAGAACGGGCACGATGCTCGCGGCCTATCTTATCTCACAAAAGGTCAACTGGCTTGAGGCCATTTCCAGGGTCCGAGCTTCCGAACCAGGAGCTATCGAGACGCAGCGCCAAATGGACTTTCTCCAGGATTTCGGAAATTTGCTGAACCCAAGCTGAAAGGCCACGAAGGGAGTGGGAAAGACCATTCCAAAGACCCGGTGCGTTCAGATTACAAACGCTCGAGCAGGCCCCAATTCCGCCACTCTACCTCAATACTGGCAATCCACCTCAATCAACTCACCGCAGGAACAATGAATCTGGATGCGTGTAATGCGATCAGCTTCGCGCTGGACAGTCACCTTTGGGGCGCATGGCTCGGTAGAAGCTGGAGCGACTGCGCTTTCCGAAGCCAGCGTCATGGCGGAGAGTGCGGAAGCGGGATGTTCAGCCGCAGTCTGTGATGAGTTCGAAACCAGGGGCGCAAACGCGTGCTGAACAGAGGAACGAGCAGCCGTTTTCGCAGCCGGGATAAATGGAACAAACGAAGAAGTCATGGTTAATAGGACTTGGACTGGGTTTCGGGATTGACCCGGAGCATGAGGGTGAGGCGGCGATTTGTTGGGTCTTCGGGCTCTGCATCCGGCACCGGCATGGTATCGGCAAAGCCAGCCACCTTGCGGACCTGGCCTGAAACCATCCCATGCTCCAGAAGCTTGCGCCGGCCAGCGTTCGCACGGTCAGCGGATAACTCCCAACTGCCGTAAGTGTTGCTGATCGGGCGCATGCCGCGCTCGGTATGGCCTTCGATCTCGAGCGTAAAGTTCTTATAGCGGGAAATTTCCCAAGCTAACGTCGTGAGAATCCAGGAACCGTACTCCGTCAGCTTAGCGGATTCAGGCTCGAAGACAGGTTTGCGAGCCATGTCGAACACCGTGATGCGCAGACCTTCTGGCGACAGGTTGAATTTAACCGAATCATCCGGCTCGGGCGCCTCAGGTTTGGTGAGGGCTTTTGCCAATTCATGCTGCAGACGACGGAGCATGGCAACCTCAAAGGTGGACGCGGAAGAGGCATCGCTCATTCCCGCCCCTTTTCGTCCGCCGGAATCTGGCACTTTGCTCGGCAGCAGCCCAGCCGATTCCTTGGTCAAGGACATGAAAGGATTGCGAAAGGCTCGCTCCACGGCTTCCTTGATCTTTTGGTCCTGGGCAGCCAGCCAGAGCACAAGGAACAGAGCCATCATAGCGGTCACAAAATCAGCATAAGCGACCTTCCAGGCACCACCGTGATGTCCACCCTTTTTACTCATGCCTTGGCCGTGTTCAATGCTTTGAGCATCGTTTCCAGATCTTCAGACGAAGGCCGGACATCGGATTGCAAGCCGCGGCGAGCTACTTCCACTGCCATGATTGGAGCCATTCCATTGGCAAAGCTGAGAACAGACGAAGCAATGCATTTGGTGTAGCACATCTCGGCAGCGCAAATGAATTCCATGTTCACGGCCAATGGGTTCATAAAGCCGTAGGAAATAAAAATGCCAAGAAACGTGCCGACGAGAGCGGCGGCCACCTTGTGACCGATTTCCTCAATCGGACCTGAAATGGCGGCCATGGTAATCACGATCCCGAGAACGGCCGCAACGATCCCGAACCCAGGCATCGCGTCCGCTGCTTTGACCAGCACGCTCACGGGCGCCTGATGCTCTTCCTCCATGCTGGACATTTCAACTTCCAACAGGGTTTTAAGCTGGTCTGGCTTGATTTTGCCATCGATAATTGGACGCAAGCCGTTGGAGAGAAATGCCACGGCATGGTGGTTCTTGAGGAAGCTTGGGTATTTCTGAAATATTGAGCTGGTTTCCGGGTTCATGACGTGCTCCTCCAGTGCGATCATCCCGTTGCGGCGGCCGAGGAGAAACAGTTCGTAAAGCACTTTGAGCAGCTCTTCATAACTTTTTTTGTTATGAGGCGAACCTTTAATGGATAGCATGGTCATTTTCACCAAGTCGATCAAAACCTTCTTGGGAGACATGATGACGAGGGCCCCGAGGGCAGCGCCTACGATCACCACGAATTCGGAAGCATGCATCAACGCGCCTACATGGCCGCCGCCCATGATGAAGCCGCCAATCACGGAGGCAAAAACAATGAAGACTCCAATAAAGACAATCATGCGACAAGACGGTTGCGGTGCTGCATGCGCCGGGCTTCCTGAGTTTCAATGTGCGATTTGATGGCCAGGATAGCTTTGGAATGGACCTGACAAATGTGTGACTCGCTAAAGCCGCACACCTGGGCAATTTCCTTTACGCGGAGGTCTTCGTAATAATAAAGCGCTAAAATTTTCTGATACAGATCGGGCAGTTGCTGAATGCGCTCAGCGATTAACCGAGCCAGTTCCCGCTGCGAAACGCTGAAGGAAGGCGGAAAATTTGAGTCGTCTGCAACGGCATGGCGTTCGCCGGATTCATCATCGCCGTCCATGCCCGAGATGGTGTCTAAAGTCACAAAGGTGGTGGGCCGGATTTCCAGAAGCCATTTGCGATATTCGGCGACCGGAATTTGCAACGTGGCAGCCATTGCATCATCAGGAGGCATTCCACCGGCCTGCGGCTCCAACCGTTCCATGGCAGCCTGAACTTTGCGGGCCTTGACGTGGACCGAACGCGGAACCCAGTCCATGCGGCGTAATTCGTCCAGCACTTCCCCGCGGATACGAAGGCGCGCGTAGGCTTCGAAAGGAGAGCCAACCTCAGGCTTGTAATGACGCACCGCATTGAGCAAGCCAATCATGCCCGCGCTCTGCAGGTCGTCCAAATCGACGTGGGCCGGCAGGTTCATGGCAATTTTGCCGACGACGGTTTTAACCAGGTGGAGGTATTTCTTAACCAGTTCCTCCTCGGCCGAGTTGCCATGGCCGGTAGTTTGGTATCTGCGCCAGAGCTCGGTTTGGCCGAGTTGGGTTTCAGAAGCGAGGGTAATGGTGTCAGCGATGGGAGTGGCGATCATAGCGTTTCTGATTTGATTTCTGATTTGGCGGCCGCCGCGGCGGCACGCGCTTCTAGTTCCTTCTGCAGGCTCGATAGCCAGACTTTTCCCCACCAGCGCAACACCACTCCGGCAACAAAGGCGGCGACGCTCGATCGCCAAATGACCTGGGGCAAAGCAGCGCCCTGGGCGGCGCCCAAAGCAAGGCCGATCAGGAACCCGATCAGCCCACCCAAAATCATTAACAATCTCATAAATAAGCCAGCGCGGTTGTCGATTAGCAGAAGCTTTGCCATAAGGGTTATGCAGCGGCGGAAAGCACGGAAGCATGGCTTTTAGTGCTCCGCATCCTTGGCAACAGGAGGCCCGGCCTTGCTTCCAACAAACCTCCTGGCACATTTTGCCCTGCGGCGAACCAGGCAAGGGGGTAATCTGTTCTCCATAACAGGTTCATCAGTTTTCCCCATCTCAATTCTTCGTCGAGGTGAGTTACGATGATGTCAGTCAGAGGCAAGCTGGAAATTGCACGCACCTGGACAAGAAGCAGTGAGGTTTCATAAGCCCCATTCAGCACTAAATGCACATGAGCCCCTGGGAAGGAGGCGCACTTTCGGCGCAAGTCCTCCAGGGCCGAGGGATCCTCCAAGTTCACGCCGGGAAAATCTATGAAAGTGACATCCACCGGCTCCAGGCCCTGGTCGCCAGGCAGCGAGCGCAGAACGGGAACCCCGAGCACCTCACAATAAACACTCAATGACTCAGCGGTGTTCGCCGTGTTGCCGTCCAGCCGAAAAACACGCGCCGATTGGCTGCCCAGCAGAACGCTTTGCGCAAGCCATTTGCATAAAACAGTGGTTTTGCCAGAGCCGTGCGGTCCTGCGAAAATGTGAATCTGCCGTGCCCCTTGGCTCTGCGGGCTCGAGCGCCAGCGGCGCCTTAAAATGGCTTCGGCCAGAGTCAATTCTTCTTCCAAAGAACCAGCGGAAAGCTGAAGGCCGTGAACGTTCTCCACCAGTTCATCGCCTACCTCCGTGAGCACACCTTGCTCGCGCAGATACGCCGCAAGCTGCGTGTAAGCGGCGGATGACGCGGGCTGGAAAGCAGCGGCTTGCGGCCGGCTGGTTTGCTCCGGAGCCCCTGAGTGAACCAACGCGGCGTGGCGCTGGCGAATTTGTTCCAGGATATTTGGGATGGCAGAGTTGTTTGAGTTCATTAGGCGGCGGCGGATTCAATGCCCGGGATGACGGCGGTGTTGAGGACATCAAGCCGGGGCGGGATTTCAGAGTAAGAAAGAACAGCCAAATCGCTGAAGGTGGTTTCGAAAAAGCGACGAAACGCCAACCGCACCGGGGGCGAACAGAGCACCAGCGGGGGGTGCCCGGCAGCGAGCATTTGCTGAATGCTTTTCGAAAGCTGGTCCACCAGGTGCCGGGCAAGACGCGGTTCCATGGTGAGGGAAGTCTCATTTGCCGTCTGGCGAATTCCCTGGGCAATTTGCTGCTCCAGCCGGGGATCGAGCGTGATGGCCCGGAGCCGGTTGGCCTCGACCTGGTAAGGACGGGTGAGCTGCGGGCCCAAAGCCCGCCGGGCGTGTTCGGAAAGTTCGTCCGGGTTCTTGGTGACGTGGGCATGATCGCTGACCTTTTCGAGAATGCCTGCGAGATTGCGGATGGAAACACCTTCGGCCAGCAGGTTTTGCAGAATCCGTTGCACCTGCCCCACGTTGAGCTGCGCGGGAATGAGCTCATTCACTACTGTTGGGTGAGTCTGCTTCAGGTTATCAAGGAGGGCTTGCACATCCTGACGGCTCAGAATTTCGTGGCTGTGTCGCTTGACGGTTTCGGAGAGGTGCGTGACGAGCACAGACGCGGCATCCACAACCGTGTAACCATTGAGCTCCGCCGTCTTTCGTTCCACATCGGTAATCCAGGTGGCTGGGAGCTGGAAAACAGGTTCGGTAGTGGGAAGGCCCTTCAGCGTCACCTTGCTATTCGTGGCGTTCATGGCCATCCACTGGCCCGGAACCAACTCGCCTTTGGCAATGGGATTGCCTTTTAGAACGAAGCGATATTCGTTCGCCCCAAGCTGGAGATTATCGCGCAGGCGAATCGGCGGAATGATCAACCCCATATCCTGGGCAAAGGTGCGGCGCACGCCAGTAACCCGCTCGAGCAAGTCACCGCCTTTACGGGTGTCCGCAAGGCAAACGAGCCCATAACCGAGTTCTATTTGGAGTGCATCCAGGTTGAGCAGGGATTCCAGTTTATCTGGGCTAGCCCCCGGGGCAGCCGCAGCGCCCGCAGGTGCTTTGCCGTCCTTGGAAGCTGCGGCCGGTCCTGCAACCACTTCGGTCCCAGCCAAATTAACGGGCCCACGCTTATGGAGCGAGCGCGCCAGGAAACCGCAGCCAGTCGCAAGCAGCAGAAAAGGAAACATCGGCAGACCCGGAATGATCGCCATGACAGCCAGCATGCCTGTCAGCACCATCAGTGCGCGCGGGTAAAAAAAGAGCTGGCGTCCCAAATCTTGGCCGAGATCGTTTTTTGATGCGGCGCGGGTAACCAAAATACCCGCGGCGGTCGAAACGATCAGGGCCGGAATTTGGGACACCAGGCCATCGCCGATGGAAAGCAGAGTAAAACGCTGGAGCGACTCGGAAACGGTCATGCCTTTTTGCAGGATGCCAATGGCGAAGCCGCCGAGCACATTCACGAGCGTAATCAAAATGGCAGCAACAGCGTCACCGCGCACGAATTTGCTGGCGCCATCCATCGCTCCGTAAAAATCGGCTTCTTCCTCGACTTTGCGGCGGCGAGTGCGTGCCTCCAACTCGTTGATGATGCCCGCGTTTAGTTCCGCGTCGATTGCCATTTGCTTGCCGGGCATGGCATCCAGGGTAAAACGCGCGGCCACTTCAGCGATGCGGCCGGCCCCCTTCGTAATGACGACAAAGTTAATCAGGACCAGGATCAAGAAGATCACGAGCCCAACAACATAGTTGCCCCGCACAACAAAGTTACCGAAAGCTTCGATGATATGCCCGGCATAGCCGTCGAGCAGAATTAAGCGAGTCGATGCCACATTGAGGGCCAGGCGAAAGAGTGTGATAAACAGGAGCAGCGTGGGAAAGCCCGTGAAATCCGACGGCTCTCGAAGGTACAGAATCACCAGCACAACGAGCAATGACATGGCGATGCTAGCCGCGAGGAGAGCATCGAGCAGCAACGGCGGAACCGGCAGGATCAGGAGCAGGATGGTCCCGAATAGGCCAAAGACCAGCCAAAGATCGCCCTGGCGCAAAAGCCGCCCAATGCTGGATTTAGTTGCCGACATACGTTTGATTTTGCTCGGTGTAATAACGGTACCGGTTCACCCGGTAAACCCAGGCCAGGATCTCCGCCACCGCTGCATAAAGCTGAGCAGGAATTTCGCCACCCACCTTGCCATATTTGAACATAACGCGGGCGAGCGGCTTGTTTTCAAGGATGGGCACCTGGTGCTGCTTGGCGATCTCACGAATCCGCAACGCATTCAACCTGGAACCTTTGGCCAGAATCCGGGGAGCGCCCATCGTTTTGCGGTCGTAACGCAGAGCAATCGCAAGGTGGGTCGGGTTTGTGACAATGACATCTGCCTTGGGCACATCCAGCAACATTTTGCGCTGGGTGATGCGTTGGCGATTGCGGCGCATGCGGGCCTTGACCTGAGGATTGCCTTCGCTGCTCTTGGTTTCCTCTTTCACTTCTTCTTTGGTCATCATCAGGTCCCGGCTGTTCTTGTAAAACTGGTAACCGTAATCCGCAGCGGCGATCACCGTCAGGGCGCCTGCCACTCGAAAAATCACTCCCGTGGCAGTTTGAGCCAGGAATTGGCCTACTCGCTGGGGGCTCACCGCGGAATAGAAAATTGGATCGGTCAGAATGGCTTGCACCTGGCCGTAGGTCAGGAAAATGATGACCGTGAGCTTCAGCATCGCTACCAGCGTCGGAACGGCTGATTGAGCGGAGAAAATCCTTTTCAGGCCCGCGATTGGATCAACCCGCTCCCAATTGACGGAGAGTGCCTCACTCGCGGTCCGGAAGCGGGTTTGCAAGCCTCCTGCCAGCAAGCCACCGACCATGGCAGCGACCACAATGGGCCAAACGCACTGGCCAAGGTAAAGAGCGGACCGAATCGCGTAGGTTTGGATGTTGTCCAGTGCCAGGGGAAATTCCCCCAAATGACCTAATGTGCCCGTGAACGAAATTGTCAGTAGCCGCCAGGTTTCCTGGCCGGTAAAGGTAATCGCAAGCACGCCCCCGAGAAGGACCAGGACGGTTTGCACCTCGGCACTGCGCGGGAACTGGCCTTTGCGAATCGATTCCTCGATCCGCTTTTGCGTTGGATGCTCTGACTTCTCGCCTTGAAATTCAGCCATGGCCTATGCTCCCCCCAGGAGTTGAGCGATCCGCAGAAAATCCTGCGGCAGCCGGCTGAGGTAATTGGAAATATGTTGGGCCATCAAATTCAGGCTGAGGCCAAAAACCGTTAATCCCGCCATGATGCGGAACGGGAAACTTTCAGAAAAAACGTTCATTTGTGGAACCGCGCGCCCCAGCACCGAGAAGACCAGGTTCACCAGGAAGGAAACAGCGATAATTGGTGCGGCCATAAGCAGCCCGAGTGCAAATAGCTGGCTGGTGCTGCCGATGACATTGTTGAACAAGGCCTCTTTCAGATGAACAGCGCCGAATGGCAAAAGCACATAGGTTTTTTGGAAAGCGAGCAGCAAGGCGTGATGTAGATCGAGGACCAAAAAAAGGAGTGCTCCCAAATAATAAAGAACCGTGCCAGGGATATCACTACGGCTGTGGGTAAAAGGATTGAGCGTGGAAGCCATGTTCAAGCCGAGCTCGGAGGAAACCAGGTTGCCCGCAAATTCCAGTATGTGAAAAACCAGCCGGCAAATGAAACCAAGCAGCAGTCCGGAACCGACCTCGGCAACCATCATGCCCAAGTTCGAAAAAAATCCGTGAGGAAGTGCCACCGGAGCCGTGATTGTTTGGGAGACCAGGAACGAAACCAAAGCACCCAGGGCAATTCGCAGTTGCACTGGAAAATTCTGCATCGTGAACAACGGGAAGATGGACAGCCATGCGCCCGCTCGCAGAAACACGAGCAACCAGGTTGTGAGATCAAAAGGCATGACGTCCATGTCAGAAAGCAACGTTACTTCACCATCTGCGGCATCTTTTCTATAATCAGGGTGGTAAACTCAATGGTGGTGCGCATCATCCAGGGCAGAAGGACTACCAGGAGCGCCACGATGCCAAGGGCCTTGGGAACAAACGCCAGCGTTTGCTCATGGATCGAGGTGACCGCTTGAAACAAGCTGACCAGGAGCCCAATCACCATGGCGGCAATCAGGACGGGCGCGGCCAGGCTGACGGCCTGAAACATGGTCATTTTCAAAATCTCAACGGCGAATTCTGGATTCATGATTTCAACTTAATTGGCAAAGCTCTGAACCAGGGAACGCACCACTAGACCCCATCCGTCCACGAGTACGAAAAGTAAAATTTTCAGCGGCAGCGAAATGGTTGTAGGCGGCATCATCATCATGCCAAGACTCATCAGAACCGTGGCCACAACCAGATCGATCAAAATGAAAGGCACAAAGAGGAGAAAACCCATTTGGAAGGCGGTGCGAAGCTCGCTGATGATAAAACCGGGAATGACCACTTTCAAAGGGAGCTGATCGACAGCAGTGGGGCCGAGCTTCGCCAGGGCAACAAAAAGTTCTACATCCTTGGGACGGGCCTGCTTGAGCATGAAAGTACGGATGTGGACGGACGCGGCGTCGAGCGCCTGCGGACCAGTGATCTCTTTGGCCTGATAAGGCTTGAGCGCGTCCCGATCTATTTTCTCCCAAACGGGCGCCATGATGAAAAAGGTAATGAACAAGGAAAGCCCAATGATGATTTGATTGGCCGGCGTGCCTTGCAAGGAGAGCGCAGTACGCACAAAGGATAGGACAATCACGATGCGCGTAAAGCAGGTCATCAGGAGGATGATAGACGGTGCCAATGTAAGAAGCGTAATCGCGCCGAGGACTTTAATCCCAACATCCACGTCCTGTGGCTGGTTGCTGCTTTCCACACCCAGGTTGAACTTAAAGGGCGCTGCCGTGACCGTATTTGTGGGAAATGTGTAAAAGGCCTGCGCGCGGATTTCTTCCCGCCCAAGGAAGAACAAGACAAGCATGAGCAATCCTACTTGCAGACGGTGGAAGAAACGCGTCCTGCGCAAAGCGGCTCGAAAGGGCTGGCGCACCAAAGGTCCGGCGATTTCATCGGGTCTCGAGAGCACCTGGATTTCAGCCAACGCAAGGCGAGGCATACCGCCGCTCGGAGCGGTGCGGCCTGTTTTAAACGGCGCTGGAGGCTTCATGATTTCGCAGCCAATACTTTTTGGAAAGCCTGGGCAAAGCTTGGCGTGGACTCAGTTCCGGGGACCTCGAGAGGCTTGGCCTCCGGTAAAGAAGAAAGCATCTGGACTCCCGCAGGGGAAGAGGCGATGAGAAACCTTTGCTGCTCGTAACCAACAACCATGAGTGAATGCCGGCCGCCGATGGAACGTGATTCCAAAACATTCAAGCGAGGCGCCTTGCCCTGCCGAATCGCGAGCCGCTGCCAATTGCGAAACAGCCACACACCGCCTAGAAAAAGGGCGACCACCAAGACCAAGGATCCAAAAACACGCAGGATCGAGAAACTCGCGTCGGGCAGAGCGGCAATAGGGGTGAGGGTCAGCGCATTGGTGCCTTCCGCATGACATACTCGTTCAATGACGAGCATGCAGAGGACGAACAAGACTTTCCAAAAAGCCGAACTGCCCCGCGGCTGCTTTGGAAACAAATATGCTGCCTGCACGGAGTTCATTTGCCGACGATCTCCGTTACTTTGATGCCGTATTGATCTTCGACAACCACGACCTCGCCCCTGGCAAAAAGCCGTTCGTTGACATAAAGGTCGACCGGGGCGTTGGCCACCTTGTCGAGTTGCACCACCGAGCCGGGCGCGAGCTGAAGAATTTCCTTCATGGACAAGTTGCAACTGCCAAGTTCGACGGTGACCTGGACAGGAATGTCCAAAAGGATAGCTAGATTGGGGGGCATTTCAGGAGTGTTGCTCATACATGTGTCGTGGCAGGCGCATTGAGTTCGATTGCCCAGCGTTCATTGGCTTGCCCGAGGCTCCCAACGAACTTGGTTA
The DNA here is from genome assembly GCA_028293425.1 of Verrucomicrobiales bacterium. Lineage (GTDB taxonomy): Bacteria > Verrucomicrobiota > Verrucomicrobiia > Limisphaerales > JAQGOV01 > JAQGOV01. Next base: position 4,352 of record JAQGOV010000559.1, on the reverse strand, counting down.
TTTTCGCAAGTCGAACCTGCACCTTGTTGAAAAGGTCTGGGCTCAAAGGAAGCGTGTCCCCCGGTTTAAGATGAGCCAGCGTTTCTGCTTTTATTTGGAGCCCGCTCCAGGCGGCGGTCAGCGGAACGTTGATTTCGTCCAGTCTTGAGTTCCATTTCAAAGGCGGGTGAATGATCGCCGCGCGCGGAGTCTTGACAGCCTCCGAAACAGGTTCCAATTGGCCCAGGATGGAAGCCACCATGGGAAAAGGACAAGCAATCCGAATGGTATCGGTGCTCCCGCCCATCTGTGCCTCCAAAGACAGCGTGAGCATGGGAACGTCATCACCAGCGACTTGCAGGAACCGGGGGTTAATCTCGTGACCAACAAAATCGACCTGATTTTGGGGTAGCTGGAGAATACCGGGAAGCCACTCGTTTAAAATTAACCTGATCGCATGATCCAAAACCGCTACTTCCAGGTCGCTCAGTTCGCGGCCGAGATCCAGCACTGTACCTGTCCCGCCAAGCATCCGGTCGAGCAGAGCCAAACTGAATCGTGGGGAAAACTCTACCAACCCCGTTCCAGTCAACGTTGGGACCTTGAACATGGCCATATGGGTAGCCGCTGGCAACATCTGGATGAACCTGGGAAATAAAGGAGTTTGGATGTCCAGGATCTTGAGACCGAATTCCAGGCGAAAATAGATGGACAGCCTGGTGGCGAGGGAACGCACAAAATCCTCGTGCCGGGCGCGGAGCTTGCGCATTTGACCGGGGGTGAGGAGATTAGGTTGCCGGAAGTCGAGCACCCTTACCGAGGTCCGGTCGGGCACTTCCTGCGCCTCGACTGGGACCGGGCCTCGGTTGGTTTCCAGGTTGAGCCCTTCTTCCTGAACGGCTAGTTCCTGGTCTGGCATGACGTTCTCCATAACGTTCTTGATGTTGAGGGTAACCTACTGAATTGCGAACTCGGTGATATAAATGTCCTGCACTCCGCCACCGAGAACACTGTTAAATTGCGAAATCAGTTCGGCGCGAAGCAGATTGCGAGCTTCCGGCTTTTCCAGATCGGTAATGGTCTTGGTGCTCAGAACACTTGAGGCCATATCTCGGAGTTGATCGGTATTCTCCTCCACCTTTGTCTTTAACTCGTTGTTATTGCCCGCGAGTGTCAAACTGGCAAGCAATAGACGGGAACCGAGGCTGCCGGAAACATTCACCACTATTTTGGAAAGAGGGACTTTGACTTTGGCCTTGCCGTTACCACCCTCTTTGCCGGATTTTTCCTCACCGTGGTGTGAGGAAGAGGAGGACGCCGCTTCTCCATGGCCTTCTCGAGCATTGACGGTTTCCGCACCGAGAGATTTTGCCAACTGCGGAAGCAGGACGAACTTTGTCATGACAAACGCAAGGGCAGGCATAAGCAGGATGGTCACCATCAAAGGCAACCAGGCTTTCACGCCACCGCCAGACGGGGCGGGGGCTGCTTCGGGTTTATTTTCGGCGGGGTTAGCCATAAATTTTTGCTTCTAGCGCTTCAGGCTGACCAATTCCTGGAGCATTTCATCACTGGTAGTGATGACCCGCGCGCAAGCCTGAAAGGCGCGTTGGGTGGTAATCATGCTTGTAAACTCGCCGGCCAGATCCACGTTGGACAATTCAAGCGCGCCTGATTCAATCCGGCCAAGTCCATTTGAGCCGGGAGGCTGCGCCAGGGGAGCGGTGCCACCGAGCGGACCAGCCGAGCCGAGCCCGGAATAAAGATTCAAACCTTCTTTTTGGAGGGATTGGGGGTCGCTGAACCGCTGAAGCAGAATTTGGCCGCGTGTAAATTCGCTGCCATCGGACATCTTCACTTTGACGTGGCCTTCCAGGTCGATGCTAAAAGCAGTCATAGAAGCGCCGGCAGCGACTGTTGAGGGCACTTGGCTGGCATCTACCGCAATATCACCTCGGGTCGCGAGTGCGGTGTCGTTGAAACCCTGCACACGCATGCCGCTATCGGTCACTAGAAAATTGTTGGCATCCAGTCGAAAGTTGCCAGCGCGGGTCACAAAGGCTGCCTGTGTGAGAGGGTCCTTCACCACAAAGAAACCGTCGCCTGAGATTGCCATATCCGTTTGGTAACCCGTCGTGGTAATGGCTCCCTGCGTGTAAATGTTGCGCACTGCCGAGGTGCTGACACCCGAACCGATTTGTAAGGACGGTGTGCCGCTGCTGGTGCCCGTGGCGGAACTGGATTGACGGAGGGTGTCGCTAAATGCATCCGCGAAGTCGACGCGAGCGGATTTGAAACCAGTCGTGTTGACGTTGGCGATGTTATTGCCAATCACATCCATCTTTTCCTGAAATTGCTGAATGCCGCTGACGCCGGAGTTTAGTGAACGAATCATATGTGTATGGAGTTAAGGATTGGTGGCGGCCGGCTGGATTGAAACGAGTTCCGTCATGTCGTGCGCCTGGCCATTCACGACTAATTTGGGCGTCCCTGCCTCCACTTGAATGGAGCTGACCACACCCGTGGTAACAGTTCCTTTGCTATCTTCCAGGGAGACCACCCGCCCAAGGGTGGCATCAGCCTGGAGAAATCGTTGTTGTGCCCGAAGGTCCGAAATGTCGCCCTGCATCGTCTTCGTTTGCTCGAGCGTTGTGAATTGGGCCATCTGGGCGACGAAATCAGAATCTTTCTGTGGATTCAGAGGATCTTGAGAGGTCATCTGCGCAACCACCAGCTTAAGAAAATCGTTCTGGTTAAGCGTGTGGACGGGTATTCGGCTGGAAACATCGGCCGCAGGGTTCTGGTAGGTCGCTGAGTTGGTTGCTGCTACAGAGGACATAATAGTTAGGCCCAGGATTCCCAAAGGCGGCGGGCTGCCGCGGTCCTGGCTGTAAATTGAAATTGTGACGAGGCCATCTCCTCCTCGATCATGGTTTTGCGGCGATTGGATTCACCCGAATCCTGCCGTTGGAAATGAGATGAACTGCCTGAATCCTTCTCGCCCTGTTGCGCCAGGTCTCGCGACTGTTCCATGGGTTGAAGCCGGATGCCTTGTTGCGCGAGGGTCTGCTGAAGAGTTCCCCATTCTGCCTGAAGGTGCGTCATGTCTCCACGGCTGATTCGCGCTTCAACATCCACGTTGCCCTGGTTCATGGCTAATGTGAGGTGGAGTTCCGTTTGATGATCGGGCCACAGGACAACTGACATGGATTCGGTGCCAAGTCGCTTCAGCTCCACCGCAGCGTGCAAGATGGTTTGCTCGACACGCTCAACAGCCCTCGGCTCAGCGGGGGAAGAACTGTCGACTTGGAGCAGATCTGGGGTTGGAACGCTGTTTTGCGTAAAGGCCAAAATTGCATTCAGCTTATCAAAATCCTGGAGAATGGCCTCTTTCAGCCGATTTCCCTGTGAAACTGCAGAATTTGCCACTCCAGCGGACAAAGTTGCCGCCGAAAGCAAACAAAGGTCCCCGGAAGGGCTCAAAGTGCTGTTTTCTGCCGTATTTTTCATCTGCAGGTCTATTTTAGCAGCGACCGTGCCAGAGGAAGTAACTGCGGGAAGTTTTGGGTCCTTAACAACATCCGGAGCCGCAGCCAAGAACAAGGGGGGAGGCAGGGTTGACTCTGGGGTCGGCAAGGCTTCGGGCTGTGGTTGCATCGCCGAAGGAGTTGGTTCATCGAGTTTCGTCGAAGCGGGCGGGGTATTTGTTTCAGCCACGAAACCCAAAACAGGTGGTGCCTTCGGAGTTTGATTTAAAATGGCAGCAGCTTTAGATGATGGCCCAACTCGATCCGCCCCTGCTTCAACCACCCGTGCCGTCTCAGAATTTGAGATGGAGTCAACAGACGGCTTGCTATCGTCCCCGCTTCCCTCGCCTGCCACCTTGGGCGTTTGTTCAGGAGTCGTCGGCACAATCGAGGACAACATGAGGATGGAACAGAGCGCGTCCACGATTGTAAGTTGTGGTTGAATGTCGGAGATCGGTGTGTCGTGCTTTGTTGCCGGGCTCGCATCCTCACCCTTGGCTGGCTCAGCCCCGGAGCTTTGAAAAGCCAGCTCATTACCAGTCTCCTTCGGGGTCTCTGCGTTGGACTTCATCGTTGCACACTGGAGCCGCTGGCTAATCGATGGCTGCAGGGCTGGAGCAGAAGGTTTTTGGTTCGGGGAAGGCGACTCCGCTGTTGTGCGGTCGGGTTCTGGTCCAGACTGGACCGGAACAACCGCTGGCTGGTCTTCGACTGAAGCTGGATTTGTGTTTTCCAGAGCGCGATCCATGCTTTCAGCAAAGCTATTAACCGTGGGATCTGCGCTGGTGGAAGTGTTCGGGGATTCGTAAACGGCAAAAGGCCCGCTGGAAGGGGCCTCGGCTTTTG
>JAQGOV010000530.1 GCA_028293425.1 Verrucomicrobiales bacterium | reverse complement strand
ATATGTCAGTTTAGTCGAAAATGAAATCGTGCGCGATTTTCTGATTCAATCTCGAACGGTTTTTACCCCTTGCCGCGCGATTCGTTCGATGAGTTGCGGATATGACAGGCCTGCTTTTCCGGCTGCGAGTGCGAAGTCTTCGTCGTCAGCCAGAATTGGATTCGGGTTCGCCTCGATGAAATAGAGTTTGTTGTCAGGCGTCAGGCGGAGATCGATTCGCGCGTAGCCGTCGATTGTCAGCAATCGGTAAATCTCTTTACACTTGTCTTGGATATTAGTGACCAGCGCCGGATCGAGATCTTCGGCGAACTGGTTCTCCAAGCCCCAGCGTTTGCGATATTCCTCGTCCCATTTGGCTTTGTAGGTCGCCATCTTTGGCTCATCCGGCGGCACTTGTTTGAACACGAGCTCCCGGATGGGAAATACTTGCAGCCGCTGATTGCCCAAGATGCTGACGTAGAGCTCCCGCCCCTCGATGTATTCCTCCGCGATCACGTCGTTGTCGTAGGACTGGTGGATGAATTGGACGCGATCGTTGAACTGGTCGTCCGTCTCGACGAACGAGGCTTGCGAGATCCCGAGGGAAGCTTCTTCCTTGAGCGGTTTAACGACGATTGGGAACTTCAATCGCTTCGGCCGCGCAATGCGTTTCCCGCGGGGAATGATGACGAAATCCGGCACATGGATGCGATGATAGTCCAGAATCTTTTTTGAAATGCCTTTGCATTTACAGAGCGTCAGCCCGGTGGATCCGCAGCCAGTGAACTTTAGGTCTTGCAGTGCCAGAAAGGAGACGATGTTCTGGTCAAAGGCGCGATTGTTTCTAAATTGGTCGGCTAGGTTAAATATGAGGTCCGGCTGGAAGGCTTCCACTTTTTGGCGAACCAGGTCCAGGTTGTCGAATATCGTCAGGTGCTCGGTTGTGTATCCTAGCTTTACCAGCGCGCCCAGGACATCCCGTTCGGTGTTTCGATCCTTTCCTTGCAAAAGCAGGGTTAGATCCTCGTCGATCTTTGCTGGCTCCATCGCATCGAACAGCCCCAGAATTTTGAGTTTCTTTGGCATGGGCTTTACATGGTTCGTTTAAATTTTCCCGTGAACAAATAATTCATGACCAAAGTCGTAACATAAGCAGAAACGTAAAGGTTTTGCCGAGCATCGTCCGCTTTTATATGAAGGTCGAGTTGATCGCAACGCACAATCAAGCGATTGAGAAGCTTATGGACCCGAAACTTTTTTTCGTTTGTCCATTGGCACACGGAGTCCATCAGTTCACGCCGCCGCTGGCGCAGGTAGGCCGAAGCTTTGACTCGAGCGGCTACTTCTGGCCCAGCCGCGAAAAGCTGGCACAGGTCGTTGTCGTAGAAATCGGGATAGGAATCCTCATACAATTTGCGCTTTCGCGCGTAATAGGTCTTTAACTTGATGTTCAGACAATCCAATTCTTCCGGACTGTACTGGGGTTGATGGACGGCTGGCTTGCCAGCAAGCGAACGCATCAGTTCATCCACATACTCGAGCTTCTGGAGCGCTTTCCACCCTTTGTACTGCTCCCGCCAGTCCAATTCCGGCGTTAACCAGACTGCGAAGGTTTCCGCGAAGTCCTCGTCCGGGTGACTTTGGGCGTACCAATCATCCAGGTGCACGACATAGGAACGGCTGTAAGGACGGGGCCGGTAGGATTCCGTTTCCTCGGTGGAAGCGAGGCCGAAGGTTTGCTGCCATTTTTTCTTTTTGTAGAGCTGGTAGGCGTAGGAATAAGCATGCGCCGCTTCGTGGCGCATCAACTTCATGAACCATTCGGGTGTCTCGCCCTCCACCTCGAGGATCATCTTGCGCTCCAGTTTGCGCAGTCGTTCGTGCACCAGGAAAAAGGGAATGAAGATGGCGGGAATACCCACGGGAACAAACCATTCATCGCCAACGTGGCAGGGGGGATGAAAACAGAGGCCCTTCTGCGCCAATTCCTCGTAAAGCTTCTGGATATGCGGCTGAAGTTCGGTATTTTCCAGCTTCAGGCCGAGCTGGGAAATCTTCTGCTCAAGCAATTCTTCATCGCTCAGATTGGCCCAATCCGCAATTTCCATCTCAGATCGTAACACTGATTTCAAGCGAGTCACAAGCCTCATCTCCACGGGTAATGAAGGATGACGGAGACAAAGGGGGGATAGGCATGGCCTGAAGGGCAAGGGCATGGGAACGCAACACCCAGAGCCGGCTTTAACTGAGAATGAACTCGGAATTTCAGCACGGATTACAGGATGAACACGGATAGATTTGTGAGTGCAATTTTGGAAACGGGAGTTGAGCCATGAAAGATCACGAAGAACACAAAAATGGGATCAGAGTCCTGAGGCAGGAAAATGGGGGCAGAAAGATGAAGAGCAAGGCGAAGCCAGTAATTCGTGCTTTACCGATGTGTTTCGTGCCACAGCGTCACTGTTAAAAACCGCGCTTTGAAAAGGTTCTAGCATTTTTGTAGGCTGTGCATCGATGTCGCAACACAAGCCCCGCAAATCGCCCAATCTTCTCGTGGTGGTCGGATTGATGGTGGGGCTTTTTTGGTTGTTGGCCCAGAACGGTGAGCGCACAGCTTTTGCCGAGGCGCACCTGAAGGATGGTGCAAATTCACCGAAGGTCGGTTGGATTCGCGCGGGTGTTAACACCAATACGGCGATTTGGGGACTTCCTAGCGGCCTCCAATTTGCCTTGCACCCTGCCGGGTTCACTGAAGGGCAGGGCGGACCACGGGGGCTGATCCGGATCGGTTATCCCATTCTACCTGACGGCAGTGTTGATTTGATCAACTTCATCGCCGTGGAGCCGATTGTGCATGGAAGGAGGGGCTTAAGCGAATTGGAGGAGTCATCTGTGGATCGGAAAACAGGCAAATACTTTTGGGTAGGCAAAACGGAAAAGCCCACTGCCGGAGCCGTGCCACTTGACCCGGGGATTATCCATCTGTTAGCGGACGGTGTTGAGGAACTGCGACTAACGGTGCACCTGGAACGTTTTGAAAACGGCGCACATGTTCAACTGAGACTCTCTCAAAGAACGGATTCTCCCGGGGAGCTACGCCTGGCCGTGGAGGCAGAACCGGACAGCGCTCCAATCGAAACCTGCATTCTGACCGCCACGATGGGTAACAAGGCGCGGGCCCGACTCCTGTTGCTTAAGGACGGCCCGGTTTCAAGCCTTCAACTTTATCCCGATTACCGGGACAAGGATTTTGCACCGCACAAAACTTTTGGTGTCGAAAGGTTGCCACGTATGGCCAACGGAGACGTAATGGTCGCGATTGCCAATGATGAGCCCTGGCCTGCAACAGTCCAGCCTTTCGGACGGCCTGGGTTTTGGGATTATCGGGGTAGCAAGGTGACACAATATTGGCGCAAATCGTCCCGCGAAGTTCAGCCTGATCTCTCCTGTGCTGTGAACGGACGCTTTACCTATTGGGGTAGCCGCCAGCCCATTCCCGGAGGCGTTGCTTTCGAGAACTTTGAGTTGCGTGAATCATTCCGGTCCGGCCAAAGTTATATCTTCGGCATTTCATCACGTCCACCCGAAATCATTACTTCGCCTTGAAGCTAAGGTAGTTGAGACGTTCTAAAATATTTTCTGAACATTTTTGAAAGATTTGCTGTTTTGCTTGCGTGTTAAATACAAATGAAGCAAACCAAGCGCGTTCTCATGAGCAAAGAAGAGCTAATTCCAACCCGGTGGAGCCTTATCCAGAGGCTTAAAAGCTGGGATGACCAGGAAAGCTGGAAGGATTTCTTTGAAACGTATTGGCGTTTGATCTACGGGGTGGCATTAAAATCCGGCCTGACTAATTCGGAGGCGGAGGATGTGGTACAGGATACGGTCATTTCCGTTTCGAAAAAGATTGGGGACTTCAAAGCGGACCCGGCGGCGGGCTCTTTCAAAGGCTGGCTGATGCAGCTGACCCGGTGGCGCATCATTGACCAGATTCGCAAACGTTCGCCCGAGGTTCCCTATCTCAGGCAGAACCAAACGGAACGAACTCCTGAGACCGCGCAAATTCCAGATCCAGCTGGGCTGGACTTGGAAAAGATTTGGGAGGAGGAATGGAATACTAATTTATTGAAGGCTGCCCTGGAAAAAGTTCAGGCGCAAGCGAATGCACGGCATTACCAGGTTTTTTATTTGCATGTGATCCAGGAGGTTCCCCCGGATAAGGTCGCGGCGATTACCGGCGTAAGCGCGGAACAGGTCTATGTGATCAAGCACCGGCTGACACCTTTGTTTCGCACGGCACTTAAACAGGTCGAGGATCTCACTTCAGGAAGGTAGAAGGTAGAAGGAGAAAGAGACCTGTGAACAAGGTATTGCTAAACATTCTCAGAAAGGCGGTCGTTTCGTCTTTCTGGATGGGCTTACTCCTTTCTTTGCTCCTCAGTTCAGCAGGCGCAGCCGAACTTGCTTCCAATGGCAGCGTGCGGGTGTTGAGCGTGTCGCGGGCTGGAGTCGCTGAGATGCTTCCAGTGGGAGCCAAGGCTTGGCAACCACTCCGGGAGGGCCGGGGACTCAAAGCCGGGGAGCGTCTTCGGACCGGAAAGAATACCCGAGCGGTGCTGCTGCTCTCCGACAACAGCCAAATCAGCCTCGGCGAACTGGCGGAGATCGAAATTCAGGCACCGGCCTCCGAGCAATCCTCCATTTCCTCCAAGCTATTGCGCGGGGTGCTCTATTTTTTACATCGCGATCGGCCTGGCACTTTTGACTTTCATACACCCTCCACCTCCGCCGCCATCCGAGGCACGTAATTCAACGTGGCCGTAGCCGACAACGGGCGCACGGTGGTGACCCTTTTTGAAGGCGCCGTTGACCTGGAGAATCCGCAAGGCAAGCTCAGCCTGAAGAGCAACCAGGAGGCAATTGTGGAACCTGGCCAACCGCCCGTCCTCAGCCCGGCCCTGGACATCCAATTAAAGGACGCTGTGCAGTGGCGGCTTTATTATCCAGGGGTAATCTTCCTGGGTGAACTCGGGTTGAAGGATGCGGAGCGTAATAGCTTAAAAGAATCGATTCTGGCCTACGAGCAGGGGGACTTGCTGCAAGCCTTGGCAAAGTATCC
>JAQGOV010000686.1 GCA_028293425.1 Verrucomicrobiales bacterium | reverse complement strand
TATTATTCCAACCACTCTGCAATGGCGTTCCTTTCCGACTGTTCAGCCGGGTCAGCCCACCTACTTCCCACCCGGCACAAACATCGTCACCTGGTGCCTGACAGATGGCCAGGGTTTCATGCGTTGCTGCTGCTTTGAAGTGATTGTAACCAACTGTCCTCCTGTGACTTCTCAATGTGCTCCCAGGCTGGAATGCCCGAAGGAAGTTCAGGTGCAATGCGAAGGTGGCAATGGCGGCTTTGCTTTCTTTCCCCCGCCGAAGGTGAGTGACCCTTGTGGCGTGGTTATCGCCACCAATTCGACTTATCATTCCGGCCAGTTCTTCCCCAATGGCAAAACCGTTGTGACCTACTGCATCACTTGGGTCGAGCCCGCCAGCGGCAAGCAGCACACGGAATGCTGCTGTTTTGATGTCGTGGTGCGTTGCTGCCCAACCAATTGTGTCAGTACCCTGAACTGCCCGACAAACATCATCGTGGATTGTCCAGGACCGAACGGCGTCATCCTGAACTATACAATCACCTCGTCCTCCAACTGCGGTCCCACAACCATCGTTTGTGATCCTCCGTCCGGCAGTCCGATCTTCGGCCCCACGAACGTGTGTTGCCGGCTTATGGGCTCTTCCGGCGCCGTGCTGGATCGCTGCTGCTTCCCGGTCCAAATCAAGGATAGCACTCCCCCCAGCATCAAATGCCCAACCAACATTACCGTGGTCAGCAGCAACTGCGGCCCGGTTCCGGTAACGATTCCCGCGGTCACGGCCACGGATAACTGCGATCCGCATCCAACCGTCACTTGCAGTTTCCCCGCTACTGCCAATGTCTTTCCCTGCGGTGTAACGGCCATCGCCTGCACCGCAACAGATGCTTCTGGCAACGTCGCTAATTGCACTTTCACCGTGACTGTCCTCTGCCAAAGCCCCACCGAAATTCGTTGCCCCGAGGACATCACGATTAATTGCGCCTCCGCGAACGGCGAAGTCGTGAATTACACCGTCTACGCCACGAACCGCTGCACGAACATTGTTTCGATCCTTTGCAATCCGCCTTCTGGAACCTTATTCCCGCCCGGTTCGCACGCGGTCTGCTGCGTCGTGGAGGATGGCTTCGGTGGCAAAAAGGAATGCTGCTTCAAGGTGAACATCGCCTCCGACACCATTCCTCCCCAGATCAGTTGCTCCACCAATGTTGTGGTGGTGAGTCCCAACTGCGCCCCCATGGATGTCCAATACCCAGCCCCCACGGCTTCGGATAACTGCAAGCTGCACCAGGTCGTTTGCAACCCGCCGTCAGGCTCCAGCTTCCCCGTGGGCACAACGACTGTCACCTGCTGCGCTTACGACGAGGCGGGCAACAAGGCCTGCTGCAACTTCACTGTCACCGTGCGTTGCCCTGCAAACGATTGCACTCGAATTGTGTGCTCGACCAACATCGTGGTAAGCTGCGCCGGGCCCAATGGCGCGCCAGTCAACTACAACGCCTATGCCACCAACTACTGCACGGGAGGCATCCTTCCCGTCACCTGCTCGCGGCCTTCGGGCAGCTTCTTCCCGCTCGGCATCACAACCGTGTGCTGCACGAATGTTTCGAATAATGCCACCCAGTGGTGCTGCTTTGAAGTGAAAGTCGGGAGGGATACGCAGCCGCCGGTGATTAACTGCCCAACAAATATCTTTATCCTTTGCGCCAAGGCGAACGGGACAAAGGTAGCCTACACCGTGACTGCCACGGATAACTGCGACCCAACCCCGACCATCACCTGTTTGCCTCCTTCCGGCAGCTTCTTCGGGATAGGTTGTACGAACGTAACCTGCGTAGCCGTCGACGATGCCGGGAATTCCAGCACCTGCACCTTCAAAGTCTGCTTGCTCCCACAAGGCTGCTACCTCCGCAATCCAAGCTTCGAACAGATCGGTGCCAACCTTCCCGCCGCGCTGAACTGCGGTGATCCCATCAGCTACGCCTCGGGCTGGAGCGCGGTTGCCGGCACGCCTGACCTGTTCCGGCCGCCGTACGCCTCACTGGCGCCCGGCAATTGCCGGGGCAGGGAGAATCCTTGCCAGGGAACCAACTACGCAGGGTTGGAAGGCGGCTACACCGCCACGGGTGGATTCGTGACCGAGGCAATGATGGGAACGCTCGTCGCCCCACTCAACAATGGCCAAAAGTTCCGTCTCCGCGCCTGCCTCTCCCTCGCGGAGAGTTCCTCCGGCCCCGTGCTGGTAGAGTTCGTTCTCGCCAACTCCTCTAACCTGGCTCAACAACAAGTCATCCACCAGGTCTGGGTCACCCAGAAGGTGGGCTGGATGCAATATCTGCCGCCGTGCTTCGTCGTTCCGGAGCTCGGCAATTGGGATCGGCTGATCATCCGCATGGCTCAAGTTGGGCCAGGTGCTAACCCCTACAAGACCGGTTACGTTTACCTGGACAACGTCAACATCTGCTGCTGCAAGCCGATCTTGCACAACCCGGTTTTGGATCCGAATGGCGGAGTAGTGGTGACGTGGGACGGCGCTGGCCGCCTGCAAGCTACTGGCGCGCTCGGCGAACCTACCGAATGGCATGATGTCGAAACCCCGGTCGAGATGGATCCGGAAACCGGTTTCTATTCGACTCGTGTGCCCCGCTCGCCCGCGAACATGTTCTTCCGGGTGGTCGGCCCTGACAGCACCATCGATTGCGATGCGTGCTCCTCAGGCGGAAGTTAGTTAACGGTGCTGGGATTGGCCTCAGAGCCTTTGGTTAATCCCAACGCGTAACCGGGTCAGTGCGGATGGCGAAAGCTGTCCGCCCTGATTTCTTTTTGATGGGGACACTTTAACTACGAACCAGCAGCAGCTCTCTAGGAAAGTTTGCCAACTTTAACTGCAGCCTCATCGATCCATTCCGGGCGAGGCAAAGCATAAGGCCGGAATGTTTCCAAGTAACCTTCCTGCTCATTATAAAAGAGCGCCCGGTGCATGCCCAGATTGCTGGCCTTCGGGCTATCAATCAGGCTGGCCGAATCATTCGCGCTCATTTGGAAGAGAACTCTCATTTCGAATTCGCTGAAAGCTTTGCGGCTGAAGTAGCGGTTCACGTTGTTGAACGTGTCGCAAGCGGCGATCACATGGAACCCAAGGCGCGTGCCCTCCGTCAGCAATTCATTGAGAGCGACCGAAGGATTTGGGGCGGCTCCGGCGTCTCCGCTGGAAAATCCAAAGTCCTCCTCAAATCGCAGCTTGTTGAATTTTTGCAGGCCATGAATGAAAATGAAAATCGGTGGAGCGCCGGTCACGGTATCCTCATTCCGGCTCTTCATTTCTGTAGCCAACCCGCCGAGCACCTCCGGCAGCTCGCTTTGCTTCACCATCGTGATGTGCTGCGGAAAACCTTGCACGATTCGGTTTAAGTATTCGCGTTGTGGTGAGTCCGGCGCGCTGCCATCCAGAAGCAAGATACGCACGTCTCCTGGCCGATATTGGGCCGCCAGCGAGATCATTCCTACAGAAATAATGGAGAGTATCGCT
>JAQGOV010000506.1 GCA_028293425.1 Verrucomicrobiales bacterium | reverse complement strand
TTGCCCTGTAAAACCGACGCAGCACACCGTTGCCAGCCCTATCCGTCACGGCTACGAAGGGACAGGTTGGGCAAGCGGTAGCGGGCATGACATTCGTGATGAACGGGGTCCAAATGACGAGGTCGGACGAGCTCTCGACCACATTCGTCCGCCCGGCCTCCCCTTGCACTTTCAATAGCAAGCTCCCATCGGTCGACATAGATAGAATGCTGATTTTGAGGCCAATCATCGTGGCAGATTGGGTGACTGTAAAAACCTGATCGGCAACGTTGAGAAAACCGGTGCGCAGAGCCGGTGCCTCATTGGCTGCAACCGCATAAGTGACGACTCCTGTCCCAAGGTTATTTGTGCTGGAAGTAATTGCTATCCAGCTATTGCTATTGGCTACGCTCCAAGCGCAGTTGGAAGAAGTGTTCACGCCAAATGTTCCGGTCTCTGCTCCGGCCGCATGAACACCCCCGGTTGAAGAAAGCGCAAACAGGCATCCCCCGGTCGGGATAAACTCAACCTGGTCCACCCAGCCCCGGTCCCAACCGGAGGCTCCACTCGGATCTTTCGAATAGGTCCACTTTAGAAATTGATTTCCGGAGGACAAATTATAGGTCTGCCATTTCCAATCCACCTCCCCCGTGATTCGCACCTGCTGCACACCATTGATAAAAAACTTGAGGCCATCCTTGTTCGCTTCGGAGGACACCTTCCACCAGAATGTGATCGTTCCCGGTCCGCTCACTGTGGTTTGAAGCGTTACCGAGCCTCCGTCCGGCACCGCCCCGGTTTGGGCGGCATCCACTCCGTCATGAGTGATGAGCGATTGGCCGAACCATGTAGAACTGCCCAAAACACTCCAGGAAAAGGGAAAACCAAGTGTATCCAGCGCATCGGGCAATGAAACCAGGTTGTTGGAAGACTGTGCAGGCAGTTGGCTGATCGTGAATGTTTGGCCGGCGATATTGACAAAGCCCGTACGCACCGCGTCGCTGGGATTTGTTGCTACCACATAGGTCACTGTTGCGCTCCCAAAGTAATTTGAATCGGAAAGGATGTTTACCCAGGAGTTGGTGTTCAACACGCCCCAACTGCAATCCAATGGTGTCGTTACCATTACGGTGCCCGTTTCAGAACCGACACCATGGTTGCGATTTGCCGGTGCGATGGAGAAGGTGCACGTCACCCCCTGCTGGCTAACGAAAAAAGGTTGATCCGCGATTTCAATGTATCCACTGCGTCCGAGGGTGATTGTATTGGATGCCACCCAATAAGTTACGGCGTTGCTGCCGAATCCATTTGTGCTGGAGATGATTGTGATCCAGTTGTTTGTATTAACGACGGCCCATTCACATGACATGCCGGCCACCAAATTCACCACGCCGGTTTCGCCGCCCGATTGATGATCACGGCTGTCGGGTGAAATGGCATAGGAGCATACCTCCTCCGAGACGAATTGGACCTGATCCAGCCACCCGCAATCCAGTCCAGCGCTCAGGCTGAGGTTTTTTGCGTATGTCCACTTCAGGGTCTGCGGACCGGGCGGCAGCTTCACCGTTTGCGCCTGCCAATCCATCTCCCCGGAAATACGACTGTGTTGCACGCCATTGGTGAAGAATTTCAGGAAATCCTTGTTTGTTTCTGAGGACACTTTCCACCAAAAACTGAGTGTTCCCGGCCCGCTTAAAATGGTCTGCAGTGTCACGGCTCCACTATCGGCGATAGCACCGCTCTGCGCTGCATCAGCACCGTCATGCGCCACCGCGGTCTGTCCTGCCCAGGCCGGAGTTCCCACTGTAGTCCAGCGAATCGGTTGTCCGTCTGTGTCAAGCGCGTCGGCCAGAGGTATACCAGCAGCAGAGGTGGATTGTATTTGCAATTGGGAAACCAAGAACGTGAGAACAAGGAGCCAGCCCTTTTTACTTATGGTATTCGAGCCAGAGCCCGCCAAAAAACTTTCTCCGTTATAACCTCCATGCATGATTAATTCTTATAGGTAACTGCAACAATACTCACAACCACGCAAAACAGCGTAGCAAGGCATGGGTAAAAGAGCGGATAAATGATGCACTATTCCTCACCGTACTAATACTTTGCTAATATCAGCCTTCAGTTCGGACCTTTGCAGAGCGCCGGATTCAATTCCCAAAGCATAGGGCTGACCATATCAGGCTTATGCGTGGTCCTCGAAATGGTGGTAGTTCCCCGTTGATCTAAAAACTCAGGACATTACGTTACCTTTGAAGGGATTTGCGGTGCAGCATTATGAGACGAACGCGGGCCATAGAAAGTCCATCGGAAGCAGCCGCCAGTAGCGCTCAGTCGAAAGCACCACAATCCACGCCCAATCGAAAAAAGAAACGACATTGGCAGATTGCTGGAGTCGTTCTCCTTATTATTATTGTTCTCCTCGGCATTGGCCGAGCGATGATGCCATGGGGAGTCCGCAATTACGTAAACCGCACCCTGGACCGCAACCCGCTGTATTCCGGGGATATTGGCAAGGTGCGCATTCATCTTTGGCGAGGTGCTTATTCGATTGAGGATATCCGCATCAACAAAACGACTGGGAATGTTCCGGTCCCCTTTTTCGCAGCCGAGCGGGTGGACTTTGCCATTGAGTGGGATGCTCTGCTCCACCGCAAAGTGGTTGGACGCGTGTTTGTAGAAAAGCCGGAAATTAACTTTGTGGATGCTCCAACCGCAGGGGAAACCCAAACAGGAGGCGGCGGTCCGTGGCTTCAGATGATTAAGGACCTTTTTCCATTCAGCATCAACAGTGCAGTCATCCACAATGGTTCAGTTCACTTTCGGGCTTATAAAAGCGAAAAACCGGTGGATGTTTACTTATCTCAACTAGAGGCTTCCATTAATAATCTGACGAACATCCGGGATGAAACCACACCGCTGGTCTCAACGGTGCAGGCAACGGCTTTGGCCATGGATCATGCCAAGTTTGAGTACAAGATGACCCTTAATCCTTTCGCTTATCGTCCAACGTTTCACATGGCGATCCGGCTCCTTGGATTGGACGTCACCAAAATCAACGACCTTGCCCTCGCCTACGGCAAATTTGATTTTAAACGGGGCTGGTTTGACCTTGTGGTGGAGACTGACGCAAAAGAAGGCCAGGTCACAGGCTATGCCAAGCCGTTATTTCGCAACCTCCAAGTCTTCAGTCTGAGCCATGACGTTAAGGAAGACAAACCACTCCAGTTTTTCTGGCAGGCTTTGGTGGGAGGTGCCATCAAGCTGCTTAAAAACCAGCCGCGTGATCAGTTTGGCACGCTTATTCCGTTCAACAGCGATGTTTCCGGGGCGACAAGCACGGACGTTCTTGCCACCATCGGGAACATCATGCGCAACGCGTTTGTCCGCGCCTATCTGCCACGCCTCGAAAATGGCCAGGAGGGGGTGGAAGGCTTAAAATTCGATCCGCCTGAAATTTCGGATCCAATTTCGGCTGGCGACTCACCTTGATTTCCGACGCTGATCCGTACCAAATGTAAATGTTATGATTAACCCAACTTCTCACATCAGAATACGCGCTCCAAAAGTTGTGTCCTCTGTCCCTCTGGCCGGCTTGGCATTTTTAATGGCAGTGTTGGCGTTTGCTGGTGGCTGTGGCACGAGTAAACCGGAAAAAAAGCAGGACGAGTTTTTCACCTCCGGCAGCAAGGAAGCCGACCAGCGCGCCAGCCAGCGCATGGCTAAATCCGAACAACTTTCCGGGTCCGGCGAAGGCGCGGGCGAAAAGAAGGTCAAAAAGGCTGAACCTGCCAAAAAGGGCGAGGCTGGCAGCACCGAGAAAGCCGCGCAGGCGGAAGGCAAGCTCACGCTCTTCGAACGGCTCGGTGGCGAAAAAGGCATCACGGCCGTGATCGATGACT
Source organism: Verrucomicrobiales bacterium (assembly GCA_028293425.1). Classification (GTDB taxonomy): domain Bacteria; phylum Verrucomicrobiota; class Verrucomicrobiia; order Limisphaerales; family JAQGOV01; genus JAQGOV01. The sequence goes on along the minus strand of JAQGOV010000506.1, from coordinate 4,240 downwards.
TTTTACCCCGTGCTGTACAAGACCCCCGAGTGAACTGGGAGCGTAAAGGGGTAAAGAGCGGCGGCCTATTTAACCGGGATGCAAAGAACGCTGTCATCTGGAATCCGACGCCGCAAAATCTTGAAACTCTTAAAAAGCATCTTGTCCAATTCATTGCCCTTGCTACCGGCGGCCCGGCCCGATACGAGGGTGATGAGATGAAGACCACTCACCAGGACATGAAGATCACCAATCCGGAATTCGATGCCGCGGTCGGCGATTTCAAGACTTCCCTGGATCGCCTCCAAATTCCGAACAAGGAACAGAAGGAACTGCTCGCCATTATCGAGAGCACCCGCCCGCAGGTCGTTACACAAAGGTAGCGCACCCAGTCACAACTTCGGCGCCTTCTGGCAAAGCGGCGGAACATTGCAGGGGCGGGTCTTTCGTTTCAAGGTAAGCATTTTTAGCGCAGCCCAATCGCCTCATCGATCAGCATGATGGGAATGTTTCGCCTCACGGGATACAAAAAGGCCCCATCCTCCCGCACCAAGCCAGCGTCCAATTGTTGGCTAACGCGGTTACCTCCGCGGTTAGAAATTTCGCCTTTCGCGATCCGCTCGTTCAGGGAAGCGACCAGAGACGGATCAGCCAGCGCAAGCCTTTGCCGGTTATCAGGGCAGCGAAGAATTTCGAGCAGGTCCGGGTTGATCATACGCGAGCGGATCGGATGGCCGCCTCATAAATTTGTTTCAAGGGCACCCCTGCGCGTTCAGCGGCGGCCTTGCACGATTCATATTCCGGCGAAGCTTGCACCACCTGCCCGTTCAGTTTGCCGAGTTTCAAGTCTACTGGACCGAAGGATGTTTCCACCTTCTGAACTTCACGACGCAGTTTGCGACGCTCGGATGTAAAACGCCGCACACCAAACGCGCTGGTCTCGCGCAGCAACAGCTCAGTAAAACGATCCGCGTCGGCTTCGGAGCACAATAAATTGAGCAGCACCCCGGGTCTGCTCTTTTTCATTTGGATGGGTGTGTAAAACACATCAAGGGCGCCGGCCGTCATCGCTAATTCCATGAAGCGGCCGAGAATCTCCGAGTTCAAGTCATCCAGGTTTGTTTGGAGGGTCACAACCTGGTCACTTTCCCAATCCAACGAAGTAGCGGCCGCAACGGTTTCGCCCAGGACGGCCCTCAGAACATTTGGCCGGGTGTGGTTATCCCGTGTCCCCAGCCCAAACCCAATTCGGTTAGGAACCAAGTCCTTCATAGGACCGAATGACTCAACGAGTTCAGCGAGAATGGCTGCACCGGTGGGAGTGACCAGTTCATGCGGTTCGTTGCACTGAGTAATAGAGACCCCTCGGGCAGACAGAATCTGAAGTGTTGCCGGAGCGGGTATCGGAAAGCGTCCATGAGCGCACTGAATCCAGCCGAACCCTTCCACGACCGATGCGGAAAGCAGCCGCGGCTTCCCGAGCAGTTCCAGGGCGATGCAGGCACCCACAATATCCACAATTGAGTCAACAGCTCCCACCTCATGAAAATGGACTTTCTCCGCTGGGCGCCCATGAATTCTACCTTCCGCGTCCGCAATGCGTTGAAAGATTGCGACAGATTTTTCTATTACCCATGGAGACAGCGTGCTGCCCTGAATTAATTTACGAATCTCGGCGAAGGTCCGGCCGTGAGCAGTATGGTCGTCCTTATGCGTAAGGGTATGGGCGTGCTCATGCCCATGATCAAAATCGTGCCTGAGATTACCCTGGTCTCGCTGGTGTTGAGGGGCTGCATGGGAATGGTGTTGGTGCCCATGTTCATCACCATGTTCCTTTTCGACTTCAGGCGCATGGTGCTCGGCGCTCGGCGCATGACCATGGTTTTGGTGTTCGTGTTCCAAGTGAACCGTGAATTTCGTTCCTGCAATAGCGGCCTTTAGTCCTTTGGCAACATGCAAGTGGTAGCCACCCACTCTCAATTTGCCCAATTCATCCTCAAGTCGGTGAAGATCCGCGCCCAGGTCAAGCAAGGCCCCAAGGAACATGTCTCCACTGATCCCGCTAAAGATATCCAGGTATATTGTTTTCATTTCAGTTCACCAGCCGCCAGCGCGTTAATTTGGCTGGCAGCGTACGCCGCGCCAAAACCGTTATTGATATTTACGACCGTCAGTCCCGACCCGCAACTGTTCAACATGGCAAGCAGCGGAGTCAGGCCCCCAAAGTTCGCTCCATACCCAACACTGGTTGGCACCGCGATGACAGGCTTGTTTACCAGCCCCGCCACGACACTGGGGAGGGCGCCCTCCATTCCAGCCACCGCCACGATCACATTTGCTCGTTGAATTGCTTCCAATCGCCGGAGCAAACGATGAAGCCCGGCCACTCCCACATCATAAATGCGTTCCACTGTATTTCCCATCACGTCGGCAGTCACGGCTGCTTCTTCCGCCACGGGTAAATCACTTGTGCCTGCAGCCAGGATCACGATGGTTCCTGGGCGTTTGGGAAGTGGTTTGATGTCGCAAGTCAAGCAGCGGGCCGTTTCATGGTGAATTACCTTTTTGATTTTCCGACGCACGGCGCGCGCGTGAGCGGCTGTGACTCGGGTCACCAAAAATCGTCCTTCGCGGCGGGAAATCTCAGCCGCAATAGAGGCGACCTGAGCCGGGGTCTTGCTTTCGCCATAAACGACCTCCGGAAAGTTTTTCCGAAGCCCTCGATGCAGATCGACCTGAGCAAATCCAAGGTCGGCAATGGGCGCGGCTTGAAAGGAAAGGAGCACTTTTTCCCGGCCCACTTTTCCAGCCCGAAATTGTTCCAATAAATGAATAGCTTCCGCGGATGTCACAGCCGGGAGGATGCCAGCGCCAGAGAGAAACGGCAATTTGCAATTTTCAGCCGGGATCACCGTGCAACTCCCTATTGCCAAAAAGCGGGAAGGTTTGGATTCTGAAAGTCATGATTCTTCGCCTTCTAGGCGCCGTGTGGTTCCTGGCGGCCGCGGCCGGCAATGGCTCGCCCTCCGTGGCCGGCCCTTCGGCGCTGCCATCACCGGACACGATCATGGAGAGGGTTTTGAAAGCATCGGAAACAGAAGAAGCCAACGAAAAGGCCTTTCGTGAGCACTATGCCTGGTATCGGGTCCGGGTTATGCAGGAGTTCAATGGCGATGGCGAAGTCACCAAAACGGAGCGCACCAAAAAGGACTTTTACCCTGCCCACCGGCCCGAACAATCGTTGCAGCCCTCTCAAAGCGCAACCAACCAGCCGAACTACCGAGAAAAAGACTTTGTTCTTACGAAGGAGTTGCTTAGCCGGTTCACCTTCAATCTCGCAAAGCGGGAGACTTTCAACGGACGTTCCACGCTGGTGCTTGATTTCCAACCGGCGGCCAGAAAGTTGCCGTCCAGCACCCTGAAAGACAAGTTCATCAACCAAACGGCCGGACGCCTTTGGATAGACGAGGAAGAATCCGTTGTCACGCGAGCATCCATTCACTTGCAGGATCAGGTGAATATTGCAGGAGGACTCGCTGGCGCCGTGAAACTTTTCCAATATAACTTCGAGCGTGTGCGGACACCCGAGGGGGTATGGTATGTCACCAAATCAGATTGGAAGCTACAAGCTCGGGAATTCCTTGCCCAAAAACGCCTCACGTTCGAGGAGCATAAAGAAAACGTCTTGCGCCTCCGCAAAACTCCGGCCCGTTAGTCCCGGAAATTTACGAAGCTTAACGCTACTGGAAAGTCGTGGCCCCGAACAGCCGCCATGACTGCCTGAAGGTCATCCCGGTTTTTCCCGGAGACACGGACCTCGTCACCTTGGATTTGACTGGTAACCTTGATCTTAGAGTCTCGGATAAAGGAGGTAATTTGCTTGGCCACGGCCGACTCAATCCCCTGCTTAATCTTGATGACCTGCCGCGCGTGGCCCAGGGGTGAAATTTCAGGCTCGGCTTTGTCGATGCTTTTGGGGTTAATTCCGCGCTTGGCCAATTTACCGACCACAATTTCGTCCAAAGACCGAATCTTAAATTGATCCTCCGCAGAAAGCTTAATTTCATCTTTTTCAAGAAGGATCTCAGCTTTGCTCCCTTTAAAGTCAAAACGATTGGCCAGTTCCTTGCGCGCTTGGTTAACCGCATTCTCGATTTCCATTCGATTTACCTGTGAAACGATGTCAAAAGACGGCATGGCAGGAATCTAATCGGGCAAGCCCTGGACCGAAAGTCCCATTTTGATAGATTTGAGGGGGTTA
>JAQGOV010000497.1 GCA_028293425.1 Verrucomicrobiales bacterium | reverse complement strand
AGCTGGCCGCAAAAAACAGGGCAAACACCATTCGCAAGGCGGAAGAGACGACATGTCGCGGTTGCATGCGGTTATGGTAAAGAAAAGAGGGGGAAACCCAATATGGGTTAAATACCCAGATGCCACTTCACCAGGACAACTCCCGCGATAATTGAGGGCCTTAGAGGCCGCGATTGGCTCTCCAAAGGAGCATCGCCCCCACTGCCTGGAAAATGAAGTTGGGCAGCCAAAGTATCAGGTAGGGAAAAAGTTCCGGCCTGGTGCCGAGGGATTGACCCACAATAAAGAAACTATAATAGAGCAGAACCAACACCAGTGCGCTGGCAATGCCGAACGTGGTCTCGCGGCGGTGGGCTCGAATGCCAAGGGGAATGCCAAGGAGCGTGAATCCAATACAGGCGAAGGAGAACGAAAATTGACGGTGAATCTGCACTTTAATTGGCAGCGTGAGTTCATCCCGTTGCTGCTCGAGTTCTCTTAACTTTGCGGGCAAGTCCTCACGGGACACCTTTTCGATGGCTCCCGGGTTCGTAATCCGCTTCTCCAGATTTTCTTGCTCGTTCCAAAGCTGGGTAAGACTCATGTCGGTGACTTTGATCCGCTCTTCACCGGGCTTGCCGAAAAAGGAATTTGTCGTGATGGTCAACATTTCCGAGTAGACAGGTTGCGGGGTGCTTTTGCCCTCGATGGTGCCGACCCGCCATGCGTCGGTGAGTTCCACCGTTACGGTGCTGGTTTTCTTATCCACCTGCAATTTACCTTCCGAAGCGCGGATATAGCTTTCGACTTTATCATCTTCGAGATTGTAAATGAGTATGTCTTTGAGGTTGGGGCCATCCACTGAATCCACGTATATGATTTTGTTTTTGAAATCCTTGATGAAGGTCCTTGGCGGCACCATCATTACCGAGCGGTTGAGCCCGGCGGAAAGAAGTAATTTTTTGTAAGCCACTCGGCATTGCGGGGCGATCTCCATATTAATCCAGGCGCATACTCCGCTGAGAAGGAGGCTGAGCGCGAGAACGGGAGAAATCAGCGAGACCAGGCTGATACCGCTGGCGCGCACTGCGGTGAGTTCATTATCCGCGCTGAACCTGCCAAAGACGAGCAAAGTGGCAGTGAGCAACCCCATTGGGAGCGCGAACACCAGCACAAAAGGAATGAGCAGGCCGATGGCGCCGATGATCGTGACGAAACCAACCTGGCCCGCCACGAGTAACCCGAGGATTTCCTTGAGCACATTGGAAAGCAGCAGGACGAACGTGAACACCGCCACCGTCATCACCAGGGAGGCAAGGACTTGCCGGGTAAGGTAACTGTGGAGAGTTTTCATTGTTTACTGCTTCCGACAGGGGGCCGCGATATCTGGCGGAATGCCGCCACAAGTCTGAACGTGAAATTCACTTCCGGAGAGAGCTCCAGGGCTCCTGGTCAGCAACCTCCACAGTGACAGGCCCGGGACTTTTCGCTGGAGAAAGAACGGCCAGGAATTCCAGGACATCCTTTCCGATGTTGTAGGTGCCATGGATGATCCCGACTGGGAGGTACAGAGAGTCGCCCGGCCCCATGATGCGCTTTTCATTTTCCACCCATTGCTCAGCAGTGCCCGAGAGGACGTAAAGGATCTCCTCCATACAGGGATGGTGATGGAAACGGTGCGCTTCGCCCGGAAGCAGGTGCGCCCGCACAAACATCAAATTGGTGTCTTTCACCATGCCGGGCCTGCAATACCAATGATGGATTTTCCCGGGGAGGTTCTCCACCTCCGTTTCGGGAAAAGAAACAAAACGCCATGCTGGCGCCGACTCTGTTGTCATAGGGGAATTTTGGCAGGCAGGCACCCTTCTTCAAGAGAAATGCGCGTTCACGTCGATTCGGCGGAGTTGTTTGTAGGACAGATGACTACAAAAATTAGGTGACGCTTTGAGACATGAGAAAAAAAATACATCCGATACTTTAGAGCGCGGTGAGGCATTAATGTGCGCCACTGTAAAAAGCAGTGTCGCTCCAAGGCATTTTGGACGGGACCAGAATAATTAAAACGAATGAAGATATCGAGAGGTTTTCGGTTAATCATCGGCGGGCTTGTTTGCCTGGCTGTAACTGCATTGTTCGTCGGTTTGTGGCAGACCCCAGCCACGCACGATATCAATCGTGGACAGTTCGAGCTGCTCCTGAAAACAAGGATGATCAAAGAGGCTTCCCTTACCCCCACCCTTTACCAGGGCATTTACGAAATTGCCGGCACCTACAACTTGAGCCCCTCCAGTGAGGCCGAGCCTTTCAATATTACCACCCGGCTGGAAGAAGCCCAGGTGCATCAGCTGATGAATATTTCCGGTGTCCGCGTGGACGTTCCCGGCAAAAGCAACAAGGCCCAGGCGGTCAATATCATTTCCACGGTGGTCGTGGCGGGAATGATTGTGATGCTGATCGTGCACCAATCACGTATGTCCAAAACCACTATGCATCGCAAGGTGCGGACCCGACCCTCCGTTCGGTTCAAGGATGTGGCGGGCATTGATGAGGCGAAGTCAGAATTGTCAGAAGTTGTTGATTTTCTGAAGCATCCACGCAAATACAAGAAGCTTGGGGGAAAATTGCCCAAGGGCGTGCTGCTGGTCGGACCTCCCGGAACGGGCAAAACCATGCTTGCCAAGGCCATTGCCGGCGAAGCCAATGCCAGTTTTTACAGCGTCCACGGAAGCGATTTCAACGAAATTTACGTGGGTGTGGGGGCCAAGCGCATCCGGGAACTGTTCCGCCAGGCGGGGCGCTCCCGTCCTGCTATCATCTTCATCGACGAAATTGATTGCCTCGGCAAAAGCCGCAAATACGACACGAACGGTGAAATGCAGCAGACCAACAACGCGCTGCTCGCGGCCATGGATGGTTTCGAAGGAGCTGAAGGAATCGTGGTTATCGCCGCGACCAACCGTCCTGAGGACCTTGACGAGGCTTTGACTCGGCCCGGCAGATTCGACCGCAAGGTGCATGTTGGCTATCCTGACATCGTGGGCCGCCGTGCGATTCTGCACACCCATGCCTCCGAGATGCCCATCCGCGAGGTTGACCGCTGCATCGACGTGATTGCAAAGACGACACCCGGGATGTCTGGCGCCGACTTGGCCAACCTGCTCAATGAAGCTGCGATTTTGTGCGCGCAGCAAAATTCTTCCGAGATCACCCTCCGAGAACTGGAAGCCTCACGGGACAAGCTGCGTTACGGCATGGAACGCAAATCGATGGTCATGAACCCGAAGGAACGCGAAATGGTGGCCTATCACGAAGCCGGCCATACTATCATCAATTTGCAGAAGAAGCTTTTGGCACCTCTTTACAAGGTGAGCATCATCCCGCGCGGCCAGGCCCTCGGCGTGACCACTCTCCTGCCGATCGAAGATCAAAACCTGCACAGCAAGGAATTGCTGCTGGAACAACTGGTGGTACTGATGGGCGGACGCGCGGCAGAGAAGCTTTTCTACGGTGCCACCACCAACGGAGCCAATGGCGACCTGGACATGGCTAAAAGCATCGCTCGCCGCATGGTGCACGATTGGGGCATGGGCAAAAAGATGTATTACGAGGCGGGCAAGCTTGAAGCGGAAGCGGAAATTAACCGCTTCCTCGAAGAAGCGGATCGTGAAGCGCTGGAGATTATCAAAGCTCAGCACGAGAATACGATGCTGCTGGCCAAGGAACTCCTGGTCCGGGAAACATTGAACCGGGATGAAGTGCTCGCATTGTTGAAGAACTTCACACCAGGTTCAGCGAGCCACGCAAAGGTCGATTACTCGCTGAACTAGCGGGAAAACCAAATTTTTGTTAGCCCGGGTGTTTCGAATCGCCTGTGCAAACGTAGGATGGGGCTGGCAGGCAATCTGCCAGCCCTTCTTCGTCTGATGAGATAAAGCCTCTTGAGCAAGAAATCGACTTGCCTTTGTCACTGGAAATTTGTCAGCTCTGGGTATCGCCGTTCGGAATTGTCCTAACCGATGGCCCAGCATTGGAACGGCAAGACCTGAGTTATGACAAAGTCTCTCCTGCTCCGGGGTAGTTCAGAAGCTGCCCGATCAATCGGTGTCGCGTTCACATTGTTCGTGCTTTGCTGGGCAGCCCAGGCCCAGAACTCCCCTGCCCCATCAAAAACTGCGACGGCTCGCAACCTGGCTTCGCCAGCCCACGGCGGGGCTATAGCCTGGTATACGAGCAAGGGCGAGAAAACCCAAATGGCCGACCTGGTCAGCGATGCTGACAATGCTCCCGGCTGGCGCTCAAAGGACGGTTATCTTCCACAAGATATCGTCTTTGCTTTCGACAAAGATGAGATTGCCTCGATTGACAGGATTATTTTTAATCCAAAAAGTTCGGAACCGGCGGAGACGCGGGCCACGCATTTTTTGGTTTTGACCTCTCAGAAAAGTCCTTTGAGCGGGTTCAAAGAAGTAGGGCAATTCGAACTTGCAGCCGAACCAAAGGAACAGACCTTTACCATTCAGCAGCCAGCGCGGTTCCTGAAGATTCGCGTGATTAAGAACGGAGGCGGCCCTTACACCTCGATCGGAAAAATCAGGATTATTGAAGGACCCAAAACTCTTCTCGCCGAAACTGAAACCAGGCAATCTGGCGCAGTGAGCCAATCTTTGAGCTTGGATGAGGCTGATGCGATCGAGGAAAAGGAACCGAACAACTCACCAGCCGAAGCAGCCGCTTTGGTTTCCGGCCAGAAAGTAAAAGGCAGAATTGACCCTCTTGGCGAGCAGGACAATTTCCGGCTCAGCGTGCCAGGACGTTCTCCTTCTGTCATAACGTTTCATTTAAAGGGCCAGCCAAACATCAGAACCTCGCTGAGCCTGCTGGATGCAAAAGGCAAAATAGTATTAAAGCAGTTCAACCCTGGACAAACACCCGAGCGGGACACGACGTTTTCGTGGAAAGCAGAACCAGGTGACTACCTGGTGCAACTGACGGAGCCGGTCAGTTCGATGGTGCTGGTGTGGGATACCAGCGAGAGCATGAGGAACGATATTGGCAACCTGAAGATGGCTGTCGAAGCCTACCTCGATGAAGTAAAGCCCAGTGAAAGGCTCAAGCTGATCCGCTTCAGCAAAGATGTCGAGGTCATCACGCCGGAATTTCTGAGCGATCCCAAAGCCTTGAAAGCCGCGGCCGCTGGGAAATTTCAACCTATTCACGGCACCTCCATATACGGTGCAACGGCTAAGGCTATCGAACTGCTCGAAGGGGCCCCAGGAAATCGAGCCATTATCCTGATGACTGATGGGAGCGACTCCTCCAGCGTCATGGAATATGCAGCGTTTTGGAAACTGCTCGATGAGAAGAAAATTAGGCTCTATACAATCGCCCTCGGCGGAGGGACTCAGCGTTATTCCCTGCCGCATGGCACGGTCGCGGCACGCATGCTGAAGCATGCATCACTGGCGACGGACGGCCAGTTTTTCCAGGCGAAGACGTCTGACGAGTTGAAAGGATTTTACCAGCAAATTGCCAAGGAATTACGTACGGTTTCCACCTATTACCTGCAGGCCGATGTAAGCCAGGATTTTGGAAACTTGAGCGTGGTAGCCTCCGGCGAGCCGATTGCGGCAGTATCTGCCCCGCCGCAACTGGAAATTATTCTCGATGCTTCGTATTCGATGAACCAAACCATTGGCATTCGCAAGAAAATCGATATCGCCAAGGAAGCGCTCACGCAAATCGTGAAGGAGTTGCCGGATGATGTCACAGTGGGTTTGCGGATTTACGGGCATCGCATTGATACAGGCAAGCCCGGGGACTGCGAGGATTCAGAATTGGTTGTTCCGTTTAGAAAAGTGGATAAAAACGCCATCATTTCGAGAGTCAAAGCGGTGAAGGCGCTGGGCAACACTCCGATCGCATATTCCCTGGGCCAGTTGGCTGCTGACTTCCGGGGGGCACCTGGGGAAAAAATCGTCATCTTGGCGACGGATGGGAAAGAAGATTGCAACGGCAATCCACCATCCGCCGTGAGAGAGCTGCAGGAGAAAGGAATCAAGTTCCGGCTGGAAGTCATTGGGTTGGCCTTTGCCGACCGGGCCTCCAGACAGCAGATGGAAGAAATTTCGCAAATGACCGGTGGCCGTTTTCACGAGGCCAAAGATGCGAAGACCCTCGTGCAAGCGTTTCAGCGCACGCTTGCTGTGCCTTATGATTTGGTGGATTCAGCAGGCGAAAAGGTCATGGATGGCTTGACCGGTCAAAGCCAAACAAAAGCACCGGAGGGGACGTTCACAGTGGTTATCCATGGTGATAAACCCATCAAGATACCGAATGTGCGTATTTCGAAGAATCGCCTTACACGCGTTGCATTGAAGAAAGAAGGCCAGGAAATTGGGGTTCAGGTGCAGGGGCCCTGAACGAGGTCGATCTGGGATTTTAATGCTTTCGGCTAAACTTAACTTGGCGTCACCGTAACAGGTCACTTCCTTAAGTTCCTGCCCACCGCCCCCCTTTAGGGTTTAGACCTTAATTGTCAGCTGTCTATTAGACGTCAGCTTGCTATGAAAGGTGAGTAAACCAAAAGGAGGATTTATGAAACGCATGGTTATTGTATTAGCGATGGCAGCAGCGCTTGTGGGCTGTAACAAATCAGGTCAGGGCGGTGCTGGAGGTACGAGCAGCGGGTCCGACCAATCGTCCGGAAGCGGCAGCAGCTCCTCGGGCATGGGTCAGTCCGGTAGCGGCAGTTCCAGGAGTTCCGGGTCCGGCAGTGGCTTGGGCTCGGGCAGCCAAAGTAGCGGTTCCGGCAGCCAGAGCGGCTCTTCCGGGAGTGGATCCGGCAGTTCCGGGTCCAGCCGGTAAATATTAAAACTCTACGCAAGGCTCCTGCGCCCCAGCGCAGGAGCTCTTTCGATAAGGGTTCAAGGAACTATGAGAAAACTAATCTTGATTGCTGCTTTGGCTGCCGCGGTGACGGCCTGTAACCAATACAATACTGGCGGAGGCAGTGACGCGCGCAGCGATAAACCAGCCCAGAGCGGACAAGGAAACCAAGGGGGAGTTAGCTCTCAAGTGCGAAGTTCCAGCGGGCAGGAGAGCAGTGGGAAATCCCAAAATCCAAGCGGGACTTCGGGTGAGAACCTGAACCAAGGTAGCAACCCGGGCCAAGGGAGCGGCACCAGCGCTGGCGGCTCGGGCGTGCCTCCGGTAGCACCAGGAACGAGTAGCCAGGCTGGGACGGCCGGCAGCGACACGCCTCAGGCTAGCCAGGGAACCCAGCCCAATCCCAGTTCCTCGAGAGAGGCCGGCAAAAAATAAAAGTCCGCGTTGCCTCGGTCATTTGGAAGGTAACAAATCTTTTGGTTAATCTTTAATATCGAACAACAATCTTTCCAAAATGGGAGGAAGCTTCCATGTAACGCAAAGCATCGGGAACCTCCTCAAAGGAAAAACTTTTGCTGACGACGGGCTGGAGATGATTCACTGTGATGGCACGATTCATTTCCTCGAACATCTGCCTTGAACCGACAAAGATCCCTTGCATCCGGATACTCTTCATCACTAAACCAACAGGGTTCAAACCGCTCCCACTGGCCAGAACACCGATCACGGCAATTCGGCCGAAGACGCGGGTTGAGCTGGCAGATTTCTGCAAAGTCCCCGCCCCCCCCACCTCCACCACATGATCCACGCCGACCCCGCCGGTCAGACGGAGAACCTCCTTTTCCCAATCGGGGGTATTCTTGTAGTTAATCACCTCATCAGCCCCTAGCGTTCGGGCACGTGCCAATTTTTCATCGCTACTGGAGGTGGCGATGACGCGTGCGCCATGGGCTTTCGCAAACTGCAGCGCGAAAATCGAGACTCCGCCTGTGCCCAGGGTCAAGACGCTCTCTCCGGCTTTCAAACGGCCAAATGTTACGAGAGCATGCCATGCCGCGACCCCGGCACACGGCAACGTCGCCGCGTCCTCGTATGAAAGATGCTCGGGGATGCTGACTAAACCCTGCTCGTGGAACACGCCATATTCTCTTAGAACGCCGTCCAAATCCCCACCACCCAAGGTGGATTTAGGTCTTGCTGCGCTCGGGTCGCCCTCCAGCCAGCCCTGGTTAAAAATCGGACAAACACGATCGCCTACCTGCCAGCGCGTGACAGCGCTTCCCAATTCCACCACCTCCCCTGCCCCGTCGGAGAACGGAATAGCCGGGAGCTTTGCATGTGGATTGTAAATCCCCTTGGCAAACATCAGGTCACGAAAATTCAGGGAAGCCGCATGGAATTTTATGAGCACCTCCTGGGCGTCGGGACGTGGCCGATCCCGCTCAGCGAGGACGAGATTTTCCAACCCAAATTTTGTCAGCTCAAAAGTTTTCATTATTTCCCTTGCCCCTGCCGTTCCAACCCCCCGCTCCTCGCCAAACCGCCTCACAGTGTCTGCACGAGCATACACTACTTGCTGAGTCGGCGCGAGGGCGCACCTTTGGACTATGGACCTCGGTCGTTACACTTGACCCTATAGCTGCCGAAGTGTGATAAGACAGCCTCTTACCGATGTGCCGTTTTCACCGTTTCGCGGCCAAACTCTGCTCCCTAGATCCTGCGTGCATCGGGTTGTGGTCGTCATTCACTCATTCGAGCTCCGTCATTTCCTCCAGCTTCCTCGTAGACGAAAAGGAAGAAAGCAGGCATCATCCGCCCGACAACACCATTATGAAAAAGAAATCGTTTTTGCCTTACCCACGGCAGTTCGCCCTGCCCTTGCTTGCTCTTTCTTTGCTGGCCGCTTCGCCGGCACACGCCGACGTGCGCCTGCCACATGTCATCGCCAGTGACATGGTGCTGCAACAGCAGACCCGAATCCCAGTGTGGGGATGGGCGGACCCAGGCGAAAAGGTCACGTGCGAAATTGGCGGCGCCAAGGCCACCGCGACGGCAAACGCTGATGGCCAATGGAAACTCCAGTTGCCTGCCATGAAAGCGGGCGGGCCGTACGAATTGAACGTTCGTGGTCACAACACCCTCAAGCTAACTGGCATCCTGGTTGGCGAAGTCTGGCTTTGCTCCGGTCAATCGAACATGGAGATGGGAATCGGGATGTGCAAAGACGGCAAGCAGGAGATCGCAGCCGCCACAAATTCTCAGATTCGCCTTTTCCTCGTGCCGAAAAAGACCTCGGGAACTCCTTTGAGCGATGTGGATGCCACGTGGAAGGTCTGCAGCCCGACGAATATCGCGCAAGGCGGCTGGGGTGGCTTTTCCGCCGCGGCTTATTATTTCGGCCGTGAGATTCAAAATACTCTCAATGTGCCCGTCGGCCTCATCGAAACATCGTGGGGCGGCACCCGCATTGAGCCGTGGACGCCGCCCACCGGCTTTGCTGCGGTGCGCGCGCTAAAAGGCATCGAGGAGGAAATACAAAAGGCCGACACGGAATATGGCAAAGCTTACGGAAAAGCTTTGGACGAACTTGAAGTCGCGGTCGTGAAGGCCCGCAAGGCGATTACCTCAGGCAATGCGTTGCCGCCTTTCCCGCAGGTTCCTCATCATGAACTCGATTCCTACTCGAAGCCCACGGGCCTTTATAATGCGATGGTGTATCCGCTGGTGCCTTTCGCTGTCCGAGGCGCAATTTGGTATCAGGGCGAATCCAACAATGGCGAGAGCATGCTCTACTACGAGAAAATGAAAGCCCTGATCGGCGGCTGGCGCCAGGTTTGGAAGAAGAGCGATTTACCTTTCTATTACGTCCAGATTGCTCCTTATAAATATGGACCTGGCAACACCAACCTCCCCGGAATTTGGAACGCACAACTGGCCTCCCTGGCCATTCCCAACACGGGCATGGCTGTCACCACGGACATCGCGACCGTGAACGACATTCATCCCCCCAACAAACAGGACGTCGGCAAACGGCTGGCCCTCTGGGCGCTGGCCAAAACATATGGCAAAAAAGACCTGGTCTACTCCGGGCCGCTCTTTAAGAAAGCGAAGCCGGATGGCGACAAAATCGCCGTTCTGTTCGACAGCATCGGCTCCGGATTGGCCACTCGCGATGGCAAAGAGGTAAGTCATTTCGAAATCGCCGGCGAGGATGGAAAATTTGTTCCCGCCCAGACAAAAATCGAAGGTGACAAAATCATCGCCTCTGCTTCTGGAGTGACAACGCCCGTCCAGGTTCGATTCGGCTGGGACCAATTGGCGGAGCCGAACCTCATCAATAAGGAAGGCCTGCCAGCTTCCCCGTTTTCGTCGGCGGAACTACGTCGGTAAGAGAGATCCCATGAGAGCTGGTTTTATTGGGTTCGTTTTGTGCCTTTGCGGCGTGTCGGCGATTGCCGCTGACGCGCCCAAAACGTTACGCACAGAGGCGAACGTCCCTGTGGAGATCACCTTCTCCGCGAGCCAGGCTCATGCCGATCCGTTTAGCGAGGTGACCTTCGATGTCACCTTCAAAGCGCCATCAGGGACTCTCCAGAAAGTCCCGGGGTTTTGGGCCGGTGGAGATAAATGGAAAGTCCGTTACGCGGCGGCTTTGCCTGGAACCTACCAATATCGGACCGAGTGCAATGTCCAGAGCGAGTCGGGGTTGAACGACATTCAGGGAAGCGTGGAAGTGACGCCATTTAGAGGCGATAACCTCCTCTTTCAACACGGGCCCATCCGGGTTGCGCAGGACAAGCGGCACATGGAACATGCGGACGGGACTCCGTTTTTCTGGCTGGGTGACACCTGGTGGATGGGCTTATGCCACCGGCTACGCTGGCCCGAGGATTTCCAGCAGCTCGCGGCGGATCGCAAGGCCAAAGGATTCACGGTCGTTCAAATCGTGGCGGGATTGTATCCGGACATGGTTCCTTTCGACCCGCGCGGTGCCAACGAGGCGGGTTACCCGTGGCAAACTAATTACAGCAGCATTCGGCCTGAGTATTTTAATGCGGCCGATCAGCGGCTGCGCTACCTGGTCGACCAAGGCCTCACCCCTTGCATCGTGGGAGCCTGGGGCTATTTCATGCCGTGGATGGGTGTGGAGAAGATGGAACGTCATTGGCGGTATTTGATCGCTCGCTACGGAGCATGGCCCGTGGTGTGGTGCGCCGCCGGCGAGGCGAACCTTCCGTGGTATCTAGCCAAAGGTTTTCCTTACGATGACCGCAAACAGGTGCATGATTGGACCGAGGTGATGCGGTTTATTCACGCCACCGATCCATTTCATCGGCCTCTGACGATTCACCCCACAGGCATCGGCCGATTGAGTGCTCGCAATGCCACCGAAGACACCGGCTTGCTGGACTTTGACATGTTGCAAACTCCGCATGGCCGACGCGAAGCTGTTGCGCCCACGGTGCGTACTATGCGTGAATCTTACCCGGATACTCCGGTCATGCCCGTGATCAACGGCGAAGCCAGCTACGAAATGTTGATGGATAGCATCCCCGCCCAGTGGCCTCGCGCCATGTTCTGGTTGTGCATGGTGAATGGCGCCGCGGGACACACATATGGCGCCAACGGCATCTGGCAGGTGAACCGCCATGGCCAGCCGCATGGAGCATCGCCGAACGGAACGGGCAACGGCTACGGGGTCATCAGTTGGGACGAAGCGATGCGCCTGCCCGGTTCCGAACAGGTCGCCCATGGAAAGAGGTTTTTCGAATCGCTTCCCTGGACGCAATTGAAGCCAATGCCGGAAACCGCAATCTGGTCGGGAAGCGCGGAGGCTCCGAAGCTTGGCAATTGGATCTGGTTCCCCGAAGGCGATCCAAAACGGGATGCACCGCTGGAAGCGCGCTATTTCCGAAAGTCCTTTGCCCTGCCAAAGAGTCAGGTGAAGCGCGCGTCCCTCAGCACGTCCGTGGACGACCGATTTACGCTTTGGCTCAACGGCAAAGAAATCGGCTCCGGCAGCAACTGGCAATTGCCAGAGCGCTTTGAGGTGGCCGCGGTTCTTCGCCCAGGCCAGAACGTCCTCGCGATCCGCGCGGAAAATCTGAAAGCCCCTGTCACGCTCAATCCCGCGGGCCTTTCCGCCGCGCTTCGGATCGAATTCGCGGATGGCTCCGGCACGAATTTTGTCAGTGACGCGACCTGGCGCGCCGCAAAAACAGAAACGCCCAATTGGCAGGAAATTGATTTTAATGACTCCGCGTGGGCTCCCGCTTTGGTAACCGCGGCGTTTGGCCAGCCTCCCTGGGGCAGCATCGGGAAGCAGGCAGCAAACGTCGCTCCCCAGTCCTGCGGCATCGGAGATCGCCTGCGTGTGACCTACCTCCTGGATCCAAACCCGGTCACAGTCCGCGGTTTGAAGCCAGATAAGAGCTACCGCCTCAGCCGTTTCGACCCCGTTCGGGGTTCGCGTGATCCAGTCGAGGAAGTGAAAACGACGCACAGCGGCGAGGCGAACGTGCCGCCGCCCGCGCACGGCCACGACTGGGTCCTGCTCCTGGAACAAAAGGACGCCGGCAGTCAGCAGTAAATTGAATCCCCGCCACTCGCGGAACATCCAAAAGAGACTTATGAGCCGTTCCATTCTGACAGCAACACTTTCACTGGCCTTTGCGCTCACTTGCAAAAGTGAAGTTCCCGCCGAACTGAAAATCGTCGGCGACTGGAGCCTGAAGGTTTTAGTTACCGAACCGCAACGAGTGGAGACAACGGTTCAGGTGGATCGACCCAAGATCATCAACATCGTGGCCGAGAAGATCCCATCCCTTCCCGTTTTCAACCCCAACGCGGGGGGCTGGACAAAGGGAGTCCAACTCAAGGGCGTGCGAGCCCAGGAGACCACAACTCCTTTCCTGATTGAGAAAGGCAGCTTTGTCCTACGCTCTGGACCCGAAGCGGACAGCCCCGTGTTGAGCCCCGAGACCGACTACGAAGCTGATCTGAACTGGGGAACAGTTGGGCGTCGAGCCATGGGCACCATCAAGGAAGGCCAACCCGTTTACGCCAGCTATCGCCACGCGCAATTACGGCTCGATGCCGTGGTTCTGACTTCTGATGGACAGGTGGTCGTGCGGCCCGGCGAACCACGTTCCGCCGCACCTCTGCCGGTGCCGCTGAAATCTGGCGAGCGTCGTTTGGCGAACATCTGGCTTCCGGGACTCGTCACAAAACTTGGGCCTGAACATCTCTTTCCCATATTGGAAACGGCGTACCCGGAACCGGCAAAGCAGATTCCGACGCCTGCGCAAAAATTAATCCCGAAGTCCTACAAAAAGCTCCGCTCTGGAGAACCCCTCCGCATTCTGGCCTGGGGCGATAGCGTCACCGATGGCACCTATGTTCCGAATCCAGCCCGGGATCGTTGGCAGGAGCAATTCGTCGCGCGGCTGCATGAGCGTTTTCCCAAGGCCAACATTGAACTCCTCACCGAGGCGTGGGGCGGACGAAACACGTCCAGCTACCTTCACGAACCTCCGGGCTCCACACACAACTATGCCGAGAAGGTGCTGGCCACCAAGCCAGACCTGATTGTATCCGAATTTGTCAATGACGCTGGAATGAATCCACAGCAAGTGGAAGAACGTTATTCCAAGCTTCAGGCCGATTTTCAGGGGCTTGGAGCGGAGTGGATAATTTTGACCCCTCATTACGTTCGTCCGGATTGGATGAACCTGAATCGCGAACGCGACATCGACAACGATCCTCGCCCCTACGTGGCAGGCCTGCGCGCCTTCGCTCAAAAACACGACGTCGCTCTCGCCGACGCCTCCTTGCGTTACGGCAGGCTCTGGCGACAAGGCGTGCCCTACAGCACGCTCATGCTGAACTCGATTAACCACCCCGATGCGCGCAGCATGAAGATCTTTGCAGATGCTCTGATGGAGCTTTTCCCATGATTAGGTAACAGGTACGCTTTAATTCACGAGCGAGAATCCAAACAGAAGATGGTGAAGAGATGGAGCCAGTTGTCGGAGTCGAACCGACGACCGACGGTTTACAAAACCGTTGCTCTACCACTGAGCTAAACTGGCGTTCCAGCGGGCACAGGGTTTATAGACGGCACTGGCGAACTGGTCAAGGTACTTGCCACTTTTCTGCAAAAAAGCGTCCCAATATTAAGGGTTTCAGCCCATTTTTCATTTTAGCGGGGTTTTCTATTTTCTTCAGCAAGCGCGTTTGAAGGAAACCATTGAAAGTTTTTCGTCGAATCCCGGAAGTTCCTGGGAAGATTCAGCTCATTAGTTGTGCCGCAAGAGCCTGCTGCTTATTCGCCCTGCTTTGGTTGATCGGATTTCCAAAGCTTGCCGTCGCTGCCGATCCGACATGGGATTACGCGGTGCAGATGACGGCGGTTGCGCAATCTGCCCCGCCTTCCATCACACTGAATTGGGTCCAGGATTCAGAAATGACCCCAACGAACTACGTGCTCTATCGAAAGCTGCCCGATGACACCACCTGGGGCACCGGTGTCACGCTGGCGGGTTCAACAACGTCGTTTACCGATAACAATGTTGAGGGAAGCCGAGCCTATGAATATCGGGTTGTGAAGAATAGCATGGGTTATAGGGGCTATGGTTATGTCCGAGCGGGTGCTGGTGTTCCATTGGTGGATTATCGCGGCAAACTCGTTCTGCTCGTCGAATCCAGTCTCTCTTCACCGCTGGCAACCGAGTTGGCGCGACTCCAGCAGGATCTTGTTGGAGACGGCTGGCAAGTCCTTCGTCATGACGTTAGCTGGACAGCAACCGTGCAGGAAATCAAAGACATCATTCGTGGCGATTACTACTCCGACACCGCGAATGTTCATTCTCTTTTCCTGATCGGGCACGTGCCGGTGCCGTACTCAGGCGATATTTCTCCCGATGACCACAATCCTGAACATCGCGGAGCCTGGCCTGCTGATAGTTTTTATGGCGACATGGACGGCACTTGGACAGACAGCACCGTCACAAGCATCGGAAGCAGCGACCCGCGTAATCACAACACTCCTGGAGATGGCAAATTTGATCAATCTCTGCTCCCTTCTGATGTCGATTTGGAAGTCGGCCGGGTAGACCTTTCGAATCTTCCCGGCCGTCGTGAATTTGAGGGACCGGCGACCTTTCCGTCAGAAATTGAATTGACCCGGCAATATTTAAATAAAGACCACGCGTTTAAGCACAAGCTTTTCTCTGTGCCGCAAAGAGCTGTGGTTAGTGACAATTTCGGCCTCAGTGGCGGATTGGCATACGCCGCGGGTGCGTATCGCGGCTTCTCTCCGCTTGTTGGCCCGACACAAACATATACGTTGATTCAGCCGGGATATTGGGTTTCAGAACTCGCCAATAATCCTTACCTCCTGGCTTATGGATGCGGGTCCGGAACTTACGAGACTGTTGCCGGGCTGGGCTGGGAAGGCACATTCAACGAGCTTTATTCCACGGACCTGGTGGACGCAGACATCAAGACGGTCGTCGCTATGATCTATGGCAGCTATTTTGGGGATTGGGATAGCGAAGATAACCTCCTGCGTGCAGCTTTAGCATGCCCCAATTACACGTTGGCCGCTATTTGGTCAGGCACACCGCACTGGTTCATCCATCCAATGGCACTGGGCCAAACCATTGGCTATTGCACCCGGTTAACCCAAAATAACCGGAATCTTTATCAACAAGTCAACCCGGGCACACGCCAGGTGCATGTCAGCTTGATGGGAGACCCTAGCCTGCGCCTGCACGTAGTCAGCCCGCCTGCCAACGTGAACTCTTACCAGGGCCAAAGCAACTCGGTGATCCTCACCTGGAACAGTTCCAGCGACGCTGTTGAAGGCTATCATGTTTATCGTGCACAGGATGCGGCAGGCCCCTATCTCAGGCTAACCACCAGGCCCAGCACGGGGCTTTCTTTCAAGGACCCAAACCTCCCTCCCGGCAGTTACACCTATATGATTCGGGCCGTCCAACTGGAACAAACCCCAAGCGGCAGCTACACGAACGCGAGCCAGGGATTGTTTACAACTGTTGCTATTGTCGACATCAGCTTGGACAGCGACCAGGATGGAGCCTCGGACATGGATGAAAGAGCGGCAGGCACGGACCCTTACAACGCAGGTTCAGTCATGAAGTGCCTCGGCTTGAGCCGAACGAGTGGCGGTGGGTTTAAGATAACCTGGGCGAGCGTACCTGGGAAATCCTATCAGGTGCTTTTTCGCCCAGGCCTGGCTGCGGGTGCATGGTCAAATGTGAGCGGAAATATCTCGGCAGCCACTTCCAAAACAGAGTGGACAGACAATCTCCGGTCCAGCCAAGGATTCTATCGTGTTTCGGTCGTGCCTTGAACAAAGAAAGGCCCCCTTTGGAAAGGTGGGCCCGGAATCGTGTTGGAGAATTTGCCTACCGAGGCGCCGGCTGGCTAATCACGGAATTGTTGGACGAGTTCAGCAGCCGTGTTCGTTTATCCTGGTTAATTGTGTCCATGCTGTTGATGACGTAGCTGCTCACTCCTTGGTTGGTCAGGTAGCGCTTTTGATCGTCGGTCAGTTCGAAGACCTGGTC
>JAQGOV010000494.1 GCA_028293425.1 Verrucomicrobiales bacterium | reverse complement strand
AAACCACCGGCTGGCGCGAACCACTATCGCCCGAGGACACCCAGAATGCGCTCGTCCAGGCGCGTGGATTCGAGAGTTCGTTCCTCCGCTTTTTGCAACCGGCCTATTGGCGGCTGCGCAAAACGCTGCAAGTGCGTTATGATTTTTCCAAGCACGCGGTTGCGCCGAGCTGGGTAAAGATCCTCGAGGACCTGGCCGCGGAACACCAGGCTTTCGCCGCCTGGCAGGAAGCACGGGCCGTCGCCCAACGGGAGTGGCACACAGAAGATTTGGCGCGGTTCAAAGAGTTGGTAACCGATCTGCGTTCCGCTCCGGAAATGGCGCACCCGTCCATTCGGGCACTGACCAAAATCCTGCTCACCGCGCCTGATGCGACGGATCTGGTCGAGAATCTCGCGACCATTCACGGCAACTTCTCCCAGCTGACCGAAACGCTTTCTTTCCTGCTCGCGGAACACCAGACGTTTAACCTGCCCAAAATCGCGGAAACCCTGGACGGTTTGCGCAAGCAGCACAGCGTGTTGCCGGATCTGCTGCCCATTCTTGGGGAGATGATCGATCTGCCGGAAGTCTTCGCGCGGGCGTTGCGCCACGTGGAACTCGCTTTGCATGACTTCGAACAGGCCATCGGCCACAAAAGCCTGAACCAGGTGTATCGGCAGGATCGCCTGCTCAGCCGCTTCGAAGGCCGGACCCTGACCCAG
Organism: Verrucomicrobiales bacterium; assembly: GCA_028293425.1. Taxonomy (GTDB): domain Bacteria; phylum Verrucomicrobiota; class Verrucomicrobiia; order Limisphaerales; family JAQGOV01; genus JAQGOV01. The sequence continues at coordinate 7,018 of JAQGOV010000494.1, read as the reverse complement.
CGGATGAACCGTTTGGAAAAGCATTACAAGGAATGGCTGGGACTGAATGCCCGTTGCATACGCGCCCGGGTGCGGCAGAAGTTTTTGGAACACGTGAATGTATCCGGATTGCCCGCATCACAGCTCCAACCGGAGCAAAAGGAATTTAAGAAGAGCTACTCGGCTGGCCGGCGCGAGTTGGAGCACGAGTTCGGCAAAACGATGCGCTACAAGTCCATTCGCGATTTGGCGGCGGGCAACTCCGGCCAGGTAATTCAGGATTTGAAACCGATTTGGCTGATGAGCCCGCTGAGCGTTTCAGACACCCTGCCGCTGGATCCGGATCTTTTCGAGGTGGTGATCTTTGACGAAGCGAGCCAGATTCCGAGCGAGGAGGCGATCCCGGCTCTGTATCGCTCGCACCAGGTGATTGTGGTGGGCGACGAAATGCAGCTGCCGCCGACCGCGTTCTTTTCCTCCAGCCGTTCCGTGGAGGATGACACGGTGGTGGTGGAAGAAGAGGGCGAACGCATTGAAGTGGATTTGGATTCGGACAGCTTCCTGACGCAATCGGCCAAGAACCTGCCATCAACGCTTCTGGCGTGGCATTACCGGAGCCGTTATGAAGCGCTCATCAGCTTCTCAAACGCGGCCTTTTACAGCGGGAACCTCTTCACCATTCCCGATCGCCAACGCGCCCTGGCCGAACGGACCGAACTGCAGGTGAGCGCCGTGGAACAGGGGGATCAGAACGCCGACGACCTGCTCGAACGCAGCATCAGCTTTCATCTTCTGGAACGGGGCGTTTACTCCGACCGCCGCAATGCGAGCGAAGCCGCTTATATTGCGCGGCTGGTGCGGGCGCTGCTGCAAAAAGAAACAAAGCTGAGCATCGGCATCGTGGCCTTCTCCGAAGCGCAGCAAACGGAAATCGAGGAGGCGCTTGCGCGTCTGGGCGAAGAGGATTCAGATTTCGCCGGACGCCTGGAATCGGAATACACGCGCGAGGAGAACGACCAGTTCTGCGGGCTCTTCGTGAAGAACCTGGAAAATGTGCAGGGCGATGAGCGGGACATTATTATTTTGAGCATCTGCTATGGGCCGGATGCGGGTGGCCGGATGTTGATGAACTTCGGCCCAATCAACCAGCGCGGCGGAGAGAAGCGATTGAACGTCATTTTCTCACGTGCCCGGCATCACATGGCCGTGGTCAGTTCCATCCGCCACAACGCGATCACCAACGAATACAACGATGGCGCAAACAGTTTGAAGAATTTCCTCCAGTATGCCGAAGCGGTCTCGAGGGGAGATGAGAAAGCCGCTCGTCGCGTGCTGGAAAACCTGAACCCACTCACACGCAAGTCCCTGGCCCCGGAAACGCAAAAGGACGCCGTCATCGAGAAGCTCGCGGAGGCACTCCGAGGCCGCGGTTACGCGGTCGACTTGCACGTGGGGCAATCCAAATTCCGGTGCGACCTGGCGGTGAGAGCGACCACGGACGGGCTCTACCAACTGGGAGTGCTCGTGGACACCGATGCGCATTACAACAATCCGAATTTGCTCGATCGTTACCTGATGCAGCCTTCGATCTTGCGCGCTTTCGGCTGGAAAGTTGCCATCGTGCTGACCAAGGATTGGTATCATAACCCCGAAGATGTGTTGAACCGCCTGGAACGCATGCTAAAGGGCGCAGCCCACGCCGAAGATGAGAAGGTGGAATTGGAAGAGGTGCCGCTCGATGCCGCGCAGGAGAGAGCGATTCAATCATCCTCGGTGGTGCTGCCAACCAAGGCTAGCGCGGCCAAACAACCGCTGGAGCTTTGGAACACAGAAGCGCCGAAACCAGCCGCTGCCCCGTCGGCAACGAATCGCCGTTACTTCGAGTTGGTGGAGGGCGGCACGAGCAAGTTCTGGGAGGCCACGCTCTCGGGCAACAATCTTACTGTGAGGTTTGGACGCATCGGCAGCAACGGCCAAAGCCAGGCCAAAACCTTTGCGGATGACCCAACGGCCCAGCGCGAGGTCAGCAAACTAATCGCAGAGAAGGTGAAAAAGGGTTACGTGGAAAAGACGTGGTGATTAGATCTTCACCGGTTTGATGCGCTGCCCGTCCTTGACGCGTTCACCGGGATACAAGACTACCTCTTCGCCTTCCTTCAGCCCAGACTCGACCTGCATCTCGTTGCCGCTGGAGCGTCCAATTTTGACGCTGCGCAATTTGGCCGAGCCGTTCTCCATGACGAACGCGGCCCAGTCCGCACCGTGGCGGAAGAGAGCGCCCGAAGGCACCTTGAGGGTCTTCTCGCTTTCCCAGACGATAATGCGGGCCTCAACCCGGAAGCTGTCCCCGAGCGTGCGACGTTGCTCGGGCGGAGTGGTGATGTCCGCCACGACGTTGACGCGTTGTTCTTCGACCCCAAGCGCGGAGACTTTGGTGAAAGCGGCCGGTTCCACAAGGCGGACCTTCGCGGCCAACGGCTCTCCCCCGCCCCACTGGTCGAGTTCTACCCGCGTTCCGGGTGTGATGGCAGCGCCGTCGCGCGAGAGCACTTCGACCACGACTTCGAGGTCGCGCGGGTCACCGACTTCCATCAGGGGCGTGCCGGCCGTCACCACGCGGGCACTTTCCTGGAGGACGCGGAGCACCTGTCCGCAAATGGGAGCCTTCACTTCGGCCGGAGGGCGATTGGATGTGCCGCCCGTGGCTTCGGTCGCGAATTCGGCGAGTTCGGCTTCGACCTGCCGCAACGCGCTCTGGGCGGCGATCTCTTCCTTGGCGGCTGAGGTTTCGCGCCATTGAGCTCCTTCCAGTTCCTGGGGAGAGAGCGTTTTCTCCGCGAACAATTTATCAAACCGGCGCAGTTCGCTGGTGGCAAACTTGTGGGCTGCGCGCGCTTTATCAAGCGTGGCAGCGGCAGTGTCCCGGCGGGCCTCGGCGAGCGAACGACTGCGCACATCGAGCATGGAAGGCGGCAGGGGATCGATCACCGCCAGCACCATGCTTTTGTCGTTGATCGGATCTCCGGATTTAAGTGGAATGCGGCGCAACAAGCCGGTCACCGGGGCCGAAACAACAAAGCGATTCTTGATCCGGGTTTTGCCTTCCTCGTTGACGGTGGCACGCAATATTCCGGTGGAGACACGGGCGGTTTCAACGGGAGTTGGATGCGGCCAAAAGCCGGCGGCGATCAATGCGACAAGCAAAAGTCCGCCCGCATAAGGAATCCAGCGCCGGTACGTGGCCCGCTTCTTGGGCTTGGTCTTGACCCGTTCTGCACTATCTGTTGTGTTCTGATTCATCTGAAAAGTCTTATTCGGGCGCCCGCAACGCGCCCACCAGGTTCAATTCTTTTAACCTCCTCAGCACGAAGAAGCCAGAAATGACCGAAGCCACGGTCACCACGGAAACCGCGAACGCGTAATTGTGGGTGGTGAGGACGAGCGGCACGCGCACCGTTTCCGTATTTACGGCATGTATGATGCCCGTGGCAAATCCAGTGCCGATCAGCAGTCCAAGCGGCACGGCAATCATCCCGAGCACGACCAGTTCCGTCACTAGCACGGCGCCGACTTCCCGCTGGGAAAAGCCGAGCACCCGCAGCGTGGCGAGTTCACGACCTCTTTCAGCAAGGGAAATGCGGGCATTGTTGTAAATGACACCAAACGCCACCACGGTGGCAAATGTCAGGTAAACGGTTTGAATGAGATTGATGCTCGCGGCAGTGGTTTTTTGGAAGTTTGCACGGAGGGATTCCTTAATCGCCACCCAGCTGACGCGTGGGATTCCCTTGAGGGCGCGCAGGAACTCGGCGCGATGGGCCCCATCCACGGAGAAGCTGGCGCCATTGACCATGTCGCCTTCCCCGAGCAGGCGATTCAAACTGTGAATCTCCATGTATGCGGCAACACCGGCCAGATCTTCCGTGAGCGCGACAATCGGGACATGACGGATCGGCCGCTTGCCTTCCAGCACTTCGAGGGTCAGTTCATCGCCGAGGCTGGCGCCAAGGACTTCAGCCAGTTTGGACGAGAGGACGATTCCCTCGGACGGGAGCAGGACCTGTCGCTTTTGAGCGTCCAGGAGCCGGCTGTGTTTCGGGTCCGCTGGCATGCCGCGAATGCCCAGTTGCCGGCTGCGGTTCTGGAAACGGATTCGAACCGCAGCCGAGCGCGCAGGCTCGGTCATAATGACGCCGGGAAGTCTTTCGAAGAGGTGAATCACCTTCATGCTTTCAGGCTCCACGAGGCCAATATTGATATCCTGCCGCTGGACGATGTCCCATTCAAAACCAAGAATTTCGGCGACCCCGTCGCGGAAGCAGTTAGGAACGATCAAGATGCCTGTGGCCAAGGCCAGGCCGAGCACGGTGAACAATGCCTGGATTGGCTTTCGTTCGATGTTGCGCACGGCGATGCGAAACGTGTGCGAAAGAAGATGCGCGATGCCGGTCCGCTCCACGATGGCAGGACGGAAATTGGAAGGAGGCTCCGGGCGCATGGCTTCAGCAGGCGGAAGCTGTGATGCGCGCCGCACAGCGTTGAACACTCCGGCGGCGGCAGCCACCGCGGCAAAGGCCAATGCGGAAATGAGCGCTGAACGGTCCAATCGAAAATGCAACTCAGGAAAGCGGAAGAAGAGGTGATACATCCCCACGAGTCGATGACCGAGGAGAACTCCCCCAATCGCGCCCATGACGGTTCCGCCAAAAACCATGACCAGTGCGAACTTCAAGTAATGAAAGGTGATCTGGCGGTTGGTGAAACCGAAGGCTTTCATAATGGCGATTTGTTCGCGCTGCAGATTCAACAGCCTCGCCAGCACCGCGTTCGTCATGAACGCCGCGACACTGAGAAACACGAGCGGGAAACCAATCGAGAGCGTTTGCAGGACGCGAATTTCATCCGATACGCGAATATGGGAAGGATGGTCCTCCCGGCCATATGCGCCACGGCCGCCATAGGTCTCCAGCATGCTATCCATCGCCGCAATAACCGGTCGCGCGGAGGCACCGGGCGCGAGGGTGATGGCCAAGGTGTTGAACGCGCCATCGAGGTCGAAGGCAGAGGCGAGTTCCTTGTACGGCATCCAAAAGGTTCCATAGGTGCGAGGGTCAGGAAGGGCCGCGCCGGGACGCGATTCAAAAATGAATTCAGGAGAGAGAACAATTCCCGAAATGCGAAACACCTGCCGGCGGCCGTTCAGGAGCATGGGAATGTGGTCGCCGGGCTTGAGGCTATTTGCTTCAGCGAATGCTTCACCGACGAGCAATTCACCCCGGCTGCGGGGCTTGAGCCATTCTCCCGCGCGAAGGTAAAGGCGGTTTAACTCGGCTTCACCGGTCTCGGGCACGGAACAGACATTGCCGCTCGCCGGTTCATCGAGGTCGGGCAAATCCAGCGTGACCTGCAAAGAAAGACTTGGCTGGACGCCCGCCACGCCCGGGATTTCACCAATCCGAGTGGCAACCCAATTGGGCGCTCGCTTCACATGGTCGAAAATCTCCGCGAACCGATGCGCTTCGTAATATTCCCGCCGGGTGGTATCCAGCGAGAAGATCAGGCTGCGGGCCATGATGAGCATCGCCAGTCCACAAGCCATGACCAAGGCAACCGCGACCGCCTGTCCCTTCATTCGGTTCAGGTCGCGCAGGAGTTTGCGGTCGAGGTAGGAAATCATTACCACTTCAAGCTGCTGGCTGGGGCGCGGGTCAAATTGCGGCGTTCCTGTTGGACGCGGCCATCGGAAAAGTTTATGACGCGATCGGCCATGTCGGCCATCACTGCGTTATGCGTGATGACGACCGTTAGGGTACCCAATTCGCGGTTGATGCGCTGAATGGCTTCGAGGACAACGATACCAGTTCGGACATCCAAGGCGCCGGTGGGCTCATCGCACAAAAGCACCTCGGGGCGTTTGGCGATGGCACGGGCGATGGCTACCCGCTGTTGTTCACCGCCCGAAAGTTGGGCTGGAAAATGATCGAGCCGGCCGCCGAGGTTCACCATTTCCAAGGCTGCTTCCGGTTCCATGGGGTCATTCGCGATTTCGTTGATCAAGGCCACGTTTTCCCGGGCCGTGAGGCTGGGAATCAAATTGTAGAACTGGAAAATAAAGCCTACGCTATCGCGCCGGTAACGGGTGAGTTCCGAGTCATCCGCGGTCGTGAGGTCCATCTCCCGATACCAGAGCTCGCCGGAGGTAGGCAAATCGAGACCGCCCAAATTATTGAGCAACGTGGTTTTTCCGCTGCCGGAGGGACCGAGTAAAACAACCAGTTCGCCTCCGTAGAGGTCCAGGTCGACGCCGTCCAACGCCCTTACCTCGGCGGTGCCCGAACCGTAAACTTTGGTGAGATCTCGAACGCGAAACACCTGCTCATGCATCAGGAACCTGCCTTTCGTGGAGAGGGAACGAAAAGCCCAGGGACCCCTCCGAACTCATCAGAAGCATTGAATGTAAAATGGTCCGCATCTTCGTTGTGCTCACGCCTCGCTTACTGTAGCAAATGAATCGAACAAGCGCATAAAATACTCACTCGGTGACAACAATGGAGCGAAAATACTCTTTTGTCGTTAGAACTAAAGTAGCAAAGCGGAAAGAGCTGCATCGGCACGCCAATGCAGCTCTTCAGACTTAAAAGGGGCGCGAGTTTACTCCCCGGGAGCGCTGATCTCGGGTAAAATGCGATAAAATCGGTGAGGGGTATGGCCAGAGTCGGGCTCGACAAAGTGAATGGCGCCATCGACTACCTTATTGGTGCAGATTGTGATCCAGGAAACCATGTCGGTGGAGCAATCGAGGCGATAAGGCCAGCCGTTGGTGCCGGGCAGGCAAAGATGGAACAAGCCGTCCGGGAGGCGACAGGTGGTCGGAGGCAGCCTATCATTATCGACGATGAAGGCGGCAGCCCGTGCGGGAAAGCCAATCTTGTAAGTGGCGGCGAAGTCGAAGGGCGGCGGGTGCAGTTCCAAAACGATAGTTTCGGTGGGTTCAGGAAGATTGTCGTCGATCGGCGTAATGGTAATGCGAGCGGACCGT
>JAQGOV010000172.1 GCA_028293425.1 Verrucomicrobiales bacterium | reverse complement strand
GATTAACACCGGAGACAACCGGGTGGAGGGAGCCACTGCGGTCTGGACAGACATTGTGCCTGAAGATTCTGGGACTATCAGCGTGGTTTCAAGGCAGTATACCGGGGCGTTGCCGGAGGGATATCCTGCGAGGCCAGGTCCGTATGCGCATGGTCCGGTGGCGCTGCGGCTGGATGAACTGGGGGTCACCACCACGCCGCCGAAGATAGCTTTGGAGCCATCTGATACCACCACCTTCGTAGGCAAAATGTTTTGCGCGACAGTTGGCCTGGAAGGAGGCGAGCCAAGTGATGTCCAATGGTTCAAGAACGGCAAGTTGATGCTCCAGCAGAAGCACACCAGCCTTTGGATTCGAAGTGTGAGCACGGGCGATAGTGGGAACTATTCTGCCGTGGCCAGCAACCGTTTTGGGTCAGTAAAAAGCCGCACGCTCCGGCTGAATGTGATTGGCCCCGACACCCCGGCCTTGGCTTTGATCGGCTTAACCAATACCTGGAAGTACGCGGGAGCGGGTGAAGAATTGAAAAGCAATTGGATGAAAGCGGATTTCGACGACTCAGGCTGGAAGACGGGCCAAGGTTTTTTTGGTTATTCTGAATCCGGTTTCTACGCTGAGTATCTCCAAACGGCGTTGCCAAAAGTAGACGCTCAGGGAAACCCGATCGCGACTCGTTATTACCGGGCTCACTTTTCCTCAAGCGTGGGCGGGAGCAACGTCTTCTTATATTCCACGAATGTGTTCACCGAAGGCATTATTTGTTACCTCAATGGCCAGGAGGTGCTGCGGTCGTTCATGAAGGATGGACCAGTTGAATCTTCGACCTTGGCTGCTGATCCTATGGCAACAGTGGCGCCATTGATCAATCGGTTCAGCCTGCGGAGTGACGCATTGCGGGTGGGGGACAACGTGATGGCCGTGGAGGTGCACCCAGCGGTTCCGAACTCACGGACCGTGCTCTTTGGGCTTTGGCTAAACGCTTACATTCCTTAATAACTGTGTTGTCGTATGTGGTGCCGTAGCTGTCATGACAGATTCCTGGGGACTGGACAACAGCCGTTCGTTTTGTAAATTCAGTTCATCACCCGATTGGAACTAACAAAGCAATATGCTTGCGCCCGCTGCGCAGAAAGAATGAAATATTTCCTTAAGCTAGGGTTTCATTCTCTCGCTTCCGTGTGGAAGGCTCAGCGGGCGCTCCTTGTCTTAAAGCGTCTTAAAGGCAGAGCTTGAGGTTAATGGGGGATCTCCAAAATGGGTGAAGTATTGAGGGTCGAGCCTGAGGTCAAAGCTACGGTTTTCAAACGCCAGGTAAATATACAATCGGCTTCCAAGCCTGTCCTTGCACCAGTCTGAAGCTGACATGGTGGTTTTAAAATCGCGGGCCAACTAGGGGTGTCCATGTTTCCTTTTCGGTTATAAAAAGGGACCTGTCAGCATCCTCAATCAACACTTTCATATTGTCTTTCCATGAAGCGCACGTTTCCACCCTCCAGCAATCGGTATAGCCGCAAACGTGAAGCAACGCAAGTGAAGGTCTTTGTGGTGAAAACGTCGTCGGGAGAGTTCTCTTGTCGGGAATACCAGTTGATGGTAATCCTCCAATCATAAACTCCTGTACGTCAGGTTTTTGAGTGCTGATGTTCCATTCTGGCTCATCTCTGCGAATCTGGGGGATGAAGGTTATCATTGAGAACTGTTCAATGCCTCGGTTTGTAAAAAATAGTGAAATGGACTGGACGGAACTTCCAGACGAGGCGTTAGCGTTTTCAACCTCGATGGAAGCCCTGGATTTTTACCAACAGCATCCGTTTAAGACTGCTCAGTTGGTTCTCAAATTCGGTGATCCAAGGTTTGACGTTAATTTACCGGTTGAGGATTACACACTTGGTTAAGGAGGTCACTACCGTTGTGAACAGGGCCACCCAGATTCACCGTACAAGTCCAGTTATAAAAAGGCCAACTTCTGCATACTGCCGTCGCGGGTGGGAGACACCATCGTATGGCCCACGCTGCCAAGCAACACAGAAGGTAGCACGATCAGCAAGAGCAAACTGACCCACCCGGCATAAATGTAATTGGCATCGGTTCAGGAGATCACAAACTTCTGGCGAGCTCAGCAGCGTTCATTCACCTATCTCAATGCCATTTTCGATGGATCATATTCCCCATTCGCTTCGATTATGCCCATGTCCACGCGCAGTAATGAGGGCAAGGCTTAAAGTCTGACCAACCTCCTTGCTTGGACGCCGCGGTATCGGATGACGGTCTGGTTCATGTCGTTATAAGCTCCGAGGCCGAGCAGGCAATGGTTCAATCGAAGTTGCATCTCCCGCGTGGGTTCAACGCCGGCAAAAACTGTGGTTCCGTTCAAAGTCGTGGACGCTTTCCCACCTTGGAAACGGAAGCTGAAAACATTCCGATCGCTTTTGAGTTCTGCCGGCTGGCTGATCCGCCTGCGTGACCAACCCTGGCTAATGCTAACGACTTGTTTTTCCGCCTCGTTATATTTCATGACGAACGCGTACCAGTCCGTATCGTCTGGATTTGGAAGGCCCATCACTAGCCCTGCCTGGAAGGCACCGTTGGAACTCTTAACAATTTCAAATTCTCCTTTAACCTCCACGTTTGTTCCGACCCTGGCAAGGCAATAGAGCATGTGACCAAATTTGTTTGCTTCGACTTCCACGGCGCCATCAGGTAGGCATTTAACCGAGCCCTTTGCCACAATCCAGCCGGGTTCATTGGTCGTCTTGGGCAGCAGGCTAATCCATTCTCCGTTGTCGAGTTTTTGCTCCAATGCAAGCGATGCGAGTCGATGTGAAATGAACTGGCGGGTGCGTTCATCCAAATCCGCGGCATCTTTCAGCTCCGAGTAGCCACGGAGAGCTTCTGCTGTTTGAGAACGTCGGTAATGCCCTTCCGCTTCATCAATCCTGGGACCGATCGTGCTGGTGCGCGCCGCGACTTCCAAGGGCAGCAGCGAAAGATCCGAGCCCCAATTGCAGAAACTTTGGGTCAAAGGTTGCCATTTTAGAGCCTCAAGCTGCGTTTTTGCTACGGAGTAATTGCCAGCCAAAAAAGCCACTGCAGTATAGGTGCTTTGCCAGCCGGGGCGAAGCTCGTTGGCCTTGGGCTCAGCAATGTAACCTTCATACATTTGCTGCAACAACGGCCAGATGTCTTCTCGACCGTAGATATGTTGGCCATGCGCTAACCTCATCTCGGACTCGATGTCTGAGACGCTGTCGAAAATGATGCGAGGGACATCGGTATCAAAGCGTTTCGTGTTCAAGGCGGACTTCCCGAGGGAGAGCATGGCGTCCAGGCTCCCATGCCACCGGGGACGCAGGCCCCAGCGCATCTGAACCCAAGCATCAGGATAATCAACCTGCGCGGCCAGGGTGCGATCAAACCACGTCCGCATTTCTGCGGCATCCGATTGACCCATCGCGACATAAATCATGCGACAGGGTGCGATGGGTAGGTCCGGTCTTAATTTCCACGCTTTGGTTAAATTCGTGCGGGCGGAATCAAGGTGGGTTGTAAAGCCCTTCATTCCATCCTCAGTCACCGTGTTCGCGAAACCGCTGCCGCGTGCCTTCCAGGCTTGTGCGATCTGATACTCCCCTTGTAGGACATGATAGAGCCATTGGTAGCCCGGCCCGGCACGTTCCGCGGACCCATGAATCCCGTCGCGCGAACGGTTGACCAGCGGGCTTCCCCAGCCGTAAATGAAAATCTCGGCGATCTCGTCCTGATCCTCCGGACGGAAACTTCCATCGCTAAAACAGAGATCGAAGAGGCGCATGGCTTTGTTGAATAAGGTTGCGAAACGCTTCTGATCATCCTTGACTTCCGCCATCAAGTTCATGGTGGCATTCAGTTTAGGGTAAGCCAGATGCGGAGATCGCTCGTATGCATCCAAGGCTGTTTCGTAACGGCGAATTTTTTCATGCACGTCGGTGGCATTGGCACCCAGAATGGATAATACCAGGGGATCATTGCAGCGGGCTGAGGCTGCAAGCCTGTCGCAAATCTGCTCAAGAGGTGGTTCATTAGTGGGCGCGGTTCCATAGGTGCTCTCGATCCATAGGGTCAGCATCTTTTCAACCTCTTCATGGCACGGAATGCTGTGGTCGCCCCGTTCCTGGTAGCCGTTCACCCATTGACGGATCCGGAAGGCTTTGGCCCGTTTTAAAGAGTCTGCCTCTGTCAGGCTGGTTGAGCGAACGGTAACTTGGCGGCTTGCTACATCAGTCGCATCCTGGTTGCTTAACAGCACCGTCCGTTGAATGCGTTTGTAGAAACGGAACCCCAAAAAACCTGCCACTAACAGTCCTGCGATCATCAGAACCCCAAGTCCTGCTAACGCCCAAACAAGCGGTTTCCGCGGTCTGCTCTTTTGCGCCACCGGGATAGGTGGTGGCGAGGCAGCACCCGGCGCAGCCATTCCTGCCCCTGCCAGCACCGAATCCAATGTTTGCCAATCTTGCATCCCCTCCTTCCACAAGAGCTCAGCTCCGGAAAGCTCTCCCGATTGCCGCCGTCGCCGCAGCTCTTCTATCACGAACACACCCAATTCCTGGCCGTTGTGATGAAGGTGGTAACTCATTTCGAGGGATTGTTGAAACTTAATGCTGGTGAAGCAAGCGAGAAAATCACTGGAGGCTAGGTCTGCTGACCTGGAAAAGGTACAAAGAGGCGCTTGAGCACATAACTATAATAAAGGAGCAGGCCGTCACTGAAAAACAATCGGTAGCTAACGATTACTGACTGGAACGTCCAACATCAGGAATTGTCCAACGGGTGTCCTTGGAAAGCGGAAATTCCCCCAAGGTCATCCAGAAGGAATACATTGAATTGGCCACGGAGGAGGATGGGAAGAAGTGGTTTGGGATTGTGCCAAGGAAGAAAGGGTAGGGAGCCTGTTGCATGATTAAGAGTCTGGAAGGCGTGTCGGAGGAGCCGTCAACGGGGGCCGAAAGAGCAATTAACGCCATCAGCTTGCCTTCTTCCGAGCATTGTGGCAGAACGGTGCAATGGCTTTCGATCCGAGAGGGCTCAAGTACAGCAGTGATGGTATTCCTTACCTGAAGAAAGCTGAACTTGAGGACGTTGCCCACGAAGTGTTGGCTAAGCACTGCCCTTCGGTTTTTGAGAAGCCAAGCTTTACGCCGGTCCTGGACATCATAGGCGGGTTGATGGCCACGACACCACTGAAGCACGCCATCGAGGAGCTTGGTTATAATGGCAAAGCAAAAATTCTAGGCAAGGTCAGCTTCCATTTGAAGAGCTTGTTCTTGGACATTGCATTGACCCATGAACGGAAGATTCAGTTCAGGTTCACGGCTGCTCACGAAATCGGCCACTGGATTCTCCATAGATACAACTATAAGAACTGGAGACTGGAAGGAAAAAAGGTCAATGCTGATCACCTGGAGGATGACGAGGATTCGTTGTGCCGGCTGGAGGAGAAAAGCCCTTTGGATTGGCTCGAATGGCAGGCCAATGTTTTTGCTTCTGCGCTTGTGATGCCAAAAGAGCCTTTTATCTATGCCTTGGTCAAAAACCAAAAGACCCTGGGCATTGATAAAAATTTGGGCCTTGTTTTTGTCAGCAATAATCAAAAGAGCAATCTGGATTATCAGAACATCCTCACGAGCCTCAGCAGCTTGTTTGACGTCTCCAAGCAATCGGTCCGAGTTCGTTTACATGCGCTGGGCATGTTGCAGGACGAACGAACAACAGCATTTAAATCGGCCAGACAGGCATTGTCCACGGGCGAAATATGAGAGCAGGCATTGAAAAGCTTGGAGATCAATTATTCATAGGGGAATACGTCGGCTCGTTTTCAGATTCCACGAACGGACAGTTCTGCGTTGCATGGTTTAGCACTGATAAGGAGGGCTTGATTGAGGACAGGCACTTTGCGTTGCTGGCTGGAATATCGCGGATATCGCGCTGGCGGTCAGTTGCGGAGCTTATTCACTCCTTTACAGAGTTTCAATTCAGCCCAGAAATGGAACTTGGGGGCTGACGTTATAGTCTTTGGAGGAGGGTCCGCAGGAGCCATCTACATGAACTCAGGCAAGTGATTGGCTTGGAACTTAAAAATGGAACTTACAATAGCAATTTTTCTCGGAATAGTAGGCGTTTATGGGGTCTTTGCTTTCTATCGACTTGTCTCTTTCGTTTCAAGGACGCGGGAAAAGAACAGGCTAAAGCGCCACAACCGATTTATCGATTGGCCCGTAGCCCTACAGAAGGTAAAAGCAGGAATGGGATATTTTCTCCTCACCAAAACTCGTAGCCGACGTGAACTGTTTTATGTAGATGGAGAACCACCACCCGATCCAGTGTCCCTGACCGAAGCTTATCGAGACCGAGCATTGCTGATTGGGTCCTATAACGGTCCTGTCACGCTGACAGCTCTTCAGGAACGAGGTGCGGAGTGCCGTTGCGTTGAACTAAACTTGGACGCACTCGTTATCTAATTTGTGAGAAAATATACGCAAACGAAGTGGGTGATCTCGTCCTTAAGCCGGAGTGGCAAGAAGCTGCTTGGTGTCTGCCTGGAACAGCTGGACGCTATGATAGAACAATTCTTAACCGGTGCCATTGTGAAATAGATGTTTTCCTCAGCAGAAGATTTAAAGCCGTGCTTGCAGGCGCGGGGGTTTAAGAAAAGAATACGTTCTGTGACCACGAAAATTTTGTGCATTTCCTGGGGCGTCATGCTGTCTATACAGCTTGTGTCCGCTGAACTGCGGCTCAAAATTGAGGAGACCAAGGCAACAGGAAATAAAGCCGTGATGAAGCTCTCCCTGAAGAACAAATTCGCAGAGAAAATCGAATCTGCAAGAGCGCAGGTGTTTCTCTTAAACGACGAAGGCAAAGTCGTTGGCCAAGCTGTTCAATGGGTAATTGGCGGAACCAAGGACAAACTTCCTCTCGAACATGACGCGACACGACCTTTCAAATTCGTCATTCCTGTGGAGAAGCCGTTCACCAAATCAAAAATCACGGTTACCCGTATCATCCTGGAAGGTGGCAAGAGCATCGACCCGAAAGGGAATTTCATTGTTGAGGGCGAAGGAAACTGAGCTTGGATGTTCCTGGTGGCAGTGGAGTGTCCGTCTTCGAGGTTAGACCATGACAAATAAGGATTTTTCCACATTGGCCCAACGTTTGTTGCCGAATTTGCCCGGCCTTGCCATCAAATCACCCTTGATGTTCGCCGCCCCCGTGGGTCATACGCTACGTGGAATCTGTTTTGAAAGTCACAGTTACGAGACAAAGTTGTTTTATGTTTGGGTATTTTTACAACCTCTTTGTGTTCCGACAAAATACCTTGGCTTTAGCCTTGGGAAGCGAATCGAGACTGTGGCGGGAGGCCCGTGGAATGCAGACGCACCATCATTGCTTAGGGAGCTAAGCGCAGCACTGAGGAGCCAGGCTTTACCATTCCTGTCTCACATTGACTCGCTACACAATGTCGCTGAAGCAGCGAGCTCGTTGAAGTCGAAGGGTCCGTATGTGCAACAGGCGATTGCCTACGTCCTCGCACGTGCTGGGGACGTAAATAGGGCGGCTGCAGAACTCGGGCAACTCACTGGGCTGCTTGATGCAAAAGTTCCATGGCAGCGCGAAATGGCTGAGAGGGCCGAATTGTTGAAAGCGAAACTGGTTGCAAATCCAGTCGACGCACAAAGTCAGCTTGAAGGTTGGGAAAATGACACGGCTAAAAATCTAGGCCTGGAAAGCTTTCGTTGAAGCGGCAGCGTCGGCATATCCCATTGACCCCAAAGTAAATTTTAATCTATGGCTGAAAGGAATCCAAATCCATTAAAAGTCCTCGAAGGTTCTAAAATGAGTGCAGTCGTTTTTGTTCAGGATTATGTCCAACTTCAATTTGATGGACCTGGATTGACCGTGCTAACACAGTCGAAAGTCACATTTTTGGAGCGATGCTTTGAATGGGGTAAATCAGGATACCGCGACGCGCTGTGCGACCAGATTGGAAAGCTGGTCCGCCTGGCGGTTTCGATTCCAGAGCAAGAGATTAAAATTGAATTTGAGACCGGGGCGTTGCTTTCAATTTCGCTTAAATCCGAGGATTATCGAGGAGCTGAAGCAGCGGTTTTCGACAATCCTCCAAATCCAACTGTGGTCTGGCAATGAACT
Source organism: Verrucomicrobiales bacterium (assembly GCA_028293425.1). Classification (GTDB taxonomy): domain Bacteria; phylum Verrucomicrobiota; class Verrucomicrobiia; order Limisphaerales; family JAQGOV01; genus JAQGOV01. Next base: position 45 of record JAQGOV010000172.1, on the reverse strand, counting down.
CAGTTATCCATGGAACGCACACACATCAACGGCTTGGCTGGCATT
>JAQGOV010000476.1 GCA_028293425.1 Verrucomicrobiales bacterium | reverse complement strand
CTTATCTCCTGCGGCACGCAAAAGCGCGTCATCGAAGTCACTCCGGACAAGAAGATCGCCTGGGCATTCGGGGCCAAGGACGCGCCCGAGTTGAATATCACGTGGGTCTCGAGCATTCAGCAGTTGCCCAACGGTCATCTGCTGGTCGGAAACTTCTTACGCGGCCAGGAGGGGAAGGGGGCTCATGCGTTCGAAGTCAGCCGCGACAAAAAGGTGGTTTGGAAATGGGAAGACCATACTTTCATCAAATCGCTGACGACCGTGCGGGCGGTGGATTGAAAGGAGTAATCAAGGTAGAAAACACGTTGTCATTTTGACCCTTCGCAACCTTTGATAGCCTTGATCAAGCTATTGTGATGGATGGATGTCCAGGGGTGAATTTTGCCGTTAGAGCGTTAGCACCCTTGAATCTATTGGTGATTTTGCGATTTTTAAGCGTTAACCCCTTATGTCTATTGGTTAGAATTGATGTTTGCGTGAGCTGAGATGGCGTTTTATTGGAGTTTTCGGGGTGCGTGGTTTGCTTTTGAGCGTTAGAAATGCGTTAGGTGATCCGTTAGGAAAAGGAAATCTGCAGCAACCTGGTGCGTTGGAGGCCCATTTTCACGAACCTTTTTTCGAAGCGCAGGTTGGACTCATCCTGCAGGATCCACAGCCACATGACTGTCCATCACAGTCCCATCCTGTATCGGACATGCCTCTTCAATTCAGCAACCGATACCAGTTATCCCGCTGATGTGGCTCGTAGCCGAGGTCGCGGATGAGGCGTTGCATGTCGGCGACGCCCATGCGGAAGGTCGTGCCGGCCTGGCTGACGACATTCTCCTCGATCATGATGCTGCCGAGATCATTGGCTCCATACTTGAGCGCAATTTGACCGATCTCGTGTCCTTGTGTCACCCACGAGCTTTGGATGTTGGGAATGTTGTCGAGGTAGATGCGCGAGAGGGCCTGCATGCGCAGGTATTCATGAGAGCCGACGGTTGGGGCTTTAAGTTTGGTGTGCTCGGCTTGGAAGGTCCACGCGATGAAGGCCGTGAAGCCTTTGGTTCGCGGGGCTGCCGTATTAATGTGTTCAGGTGTGTAGCTGAGTGATTTTTCCTGCTGAGCGCGTACACGTTCCAAGTGAGCGATGCGGTCCTCGACCGTCTCCACATGGCCGAACATCATCGTGGCCGTGGAGGCGAGACCCAGCCGGTGCGCGGCGTCCATTACGCCGAGCCACTCGTCGCTCATGGCCTTGAGCGGGGCGATCCGTTTGCGGACGTGGTCCACCAGAATTTCTCCGCCGCCCCCAGGAATGCTGCCGAGACCGGCTTTTACGAAATCGCGAATGATTTGCTCCACCGGTTCGTTGAACACTTCTTGGAAGTGGATGAACTCGCTCGGGCTAAATCCGTGAACGTTCACCTCGGGAAACTTGCTCTTAATGTGCGAGAGCAAATCAAGGTACCACTGCTTGCTCAGCTTGGGGTGGTGCCCGCCCTGCATGAGGATTTGCGTGCCGCCCAGCGCGACGGTTTCCTCGATTTTTTTATCCATCTCCTGATGGGTGATGACGTAGGCATCGTCATCTTTTTCCACACGGTAAAAAGCGCAGAATTTGCAATAGACGTTGCAGACGTTCGTGTAATTGACGTTTCGATCCACGATGTAAGTGATGAACTGGCTACCTCGTCCGTCGTAGGCATCCTTCTTGGCCAAGTCGCGCCGACGATCCGCCAGGGAACCCAGTTCCTCCAAGGGAAGCTTATAAAGGCGCAGCGCCTCGGCCTGGTCAATGCGCTGGCCATCCCAGACCTTCTGCAAAAGGGCATCCAATGAGGCGTCGTAAATCACGCCTGAAATCTAGCGGGAACCCGGGCAAATCGCAAAATGAAAGGAGCAGGGGATCTATTTCTGCTTATCCGGCCGGGGACATTTAATCAATGTGGGGCGAATATCCTTTGGGTTGCCGAACGTGCCGAGGCCATTATTGTCCGTGCAAAGCCAGATGAAATCCTTGTCCACGGCAAGTCCTTCCATGGTGCCCACACCCGGCAGGCGAGTCTGGTAACCGAGGCTGCTTTCGATTTCCCCAAACTTGAACTCTGCCAATATCTGGTGTTTGGCAGGGTCCACCTGCAGAACCACCCGATGCTGACGGCACAGGACCCATAAGCTGTTCCCGAACCAGCACAGGTCCGAGTAATGAAGAATCCCCAGAAAAGTAGGAGTCCGAGGTGTGAGAACAAAATGGTCCTCAACTTTCAACGTAGCGAGATCGACCGTGATCAGGACCGGATTGCTCCTTTCGTTCGCCACGTACAACTTCCCGTTGCCGATCGCAATCCCTTCAAAGGAGGCGTTCAGGTCCGTGCTGAAATAATTCGTTACCGACGACCAATCGATCGGCAGGCGCTCCACGCTTTTCGTTTTGGGGTCACACCGCAGGATCCAACGGTTCGCTTCCTCGCAGATATAAAGCCGATCCTGCGCATCCAGCGCAATCCCTTCCATGTCCCAGGTTCCAACTTTTTCTTTCGCGAAAGGCTTCAACTGGTCACGCGTGAAGCAATTCGGCAGCTTCACCAAATCAACCGCATTGGTTTGCGGCCGAAATTCGACCCGGTAAAGCCCCGGCGCGCGGTTATCCACCGTCAGCAAACTCCCATCTCGTTGAAAGAGCAGCCCCGATGCGTCGAAGGGCCGTCCGCCAGGCAGGTTCATCCGCCACATTTGCGCCGGCTTGAGCGTGTGGATGGGCCAGTCGTTTTCCGTCGCTTCCTTATCAGCGCCTTTTGCAATCGTGAAAGGACCCGCCGAGCGCAGGTCGGAGCACCCGCAGCCCAGCACGAGAAGCAGCAACATCACTGGCATCAGCCAGCCTTTGGATCGGAAAGACAAAGTCATCGCGCTGGTAGTGCAACAGAGACTCTCCTGTTCAAGCAAGTGGGAATTTGCCGTCTAATCCCAAAAACAGTTGTGCCGGACAGTTACCCGTCCGGCACACACACAATAAAACTATTCCGCGGAAAGAAAACTATGCCCCAGCCTGCGGACGCGCGTCAGCGTGCTTGGCCGCAGACTTCTTCTCCGGGGGATGCAGAGTGCGCAGCGCCTTGATCGGTTCGGGTTCTTTATAATGCCGCTTCAAGCCCAGTTCCGTCAGCGCCTTAGCCGGCGCACGGGAAATAAACTCAGGGAAGCTCCGGTCCACGCGATCTCTTAAAAGCTTCTGGCCAGTCTTGGAAGCCCAGAAATCATCCTGCAGCTTCGTCAACGCAATGCAGCCTTCATCGGGCGTCATGTTTTCACGACGGCCGAGCGCCCAGACCAGTTCAGTATCGGATGGGAGGCAAACCGGGAAAGGAATGAACTTTACTGCCACTTCCTGTTCATCTTGCACCTCACCGACAGGCCTCACCTTCACCGCGCCGGTGTAAGTGTCTTCACCCACGTTCACTTCCACGTTCAGCATTTCTTTGTCGGCATCCGCCTTCACGGTCACGGCCCCTTTGCCAAAGGAATCTTCGAACTGCTTTTTCACCTCGGCCACCGTGCCCGTCTGCAAGTCAGGCAATTCGCACTTTTCACAAAACTTTTCGAAAGAGGAAACCTTGACCTTGGCTTTGAGCTCCCGCTCGCAGGCGCTGTAAACCTTTTCCACCAGCTTGGGATCGGAGATGGTTTTAGGAAGAATTCGTTTGAGCAGTTCCAACAGCTGCCCTTCTTTGTTACTCGGTTTTTGTTTGCTCGCCATAGTTTAAAAAATATTGGCCATAGTTGTCCGATCTTCCGAGCCGAAGTTCAACCTTCTTTCGCGGAAAAATGCAAAAATTGCAGATTCGAAGTCATCGAATGGCACGAGAACCGCCTTCTAACGCTTGAGCGGTGGAAACAAAAAAGTCAGCGCACGCCAGGCACGGATGCGCCAATAAAATTCATTATGCTGGCTTTGCAGCGCATCGCTCCATTTGTAACTGGGCACGCCGGCTTGCTCCAGGTCCTCCTCGTTCAGGGGAGCCGCATCCACGTGATGCTTTAAATTTGCTTCGTCTTTCCAGCCAATCCGGCGCAATTCGTTTGCCACCGCCTCCGTATCCTGCCGCCCGTCATCGTCGCCGTCGAAATCCATCACCCCGCTGTCCAGGTAAAAGCGGATTGCCTTGCGACGCCGCTGGTAACCCGCAAGAACCTTCTTCAGGAAGCACCGCTTCTCCACCTGAAACGACCCCGAAAGGCATCCTGCCAGTCCAAACACGTCCGGATGCTCCCACGCCATCGCCACACTGCAAATCCCCCCCAGCGAAGACCCCAGCAACCCGGTGTAAGCCGGCTTCGGCATCGTGCGAAATTCGTCATCGATGCGCGGTTTCAATTCTCGCGCGATAAACTGGGAATATTGAGCAAAACGGGTCGCGGCCGAGTAAGCGGCCGGGCCGCGATATTCCTGGTAGCGGTAACGTCCATTATCGATGGAGACCATGATGATCTCCCGCATCCGCTTGGCTTCCACCAGGTGGTTCACCGTGTCGTCGAGATTCCAGCTTCCCCAGCCGAAGCACGCCCCTGGTCCCGCCGAACTGAACACATTCTGGCCATCGTGCACATAAAGCACGGGATACCGCTTCCTCGGAGAAGAAGCGTAGGACGGCGGGAGATAAATACGAATGGTCTTTTTCGATTCCAGGGTTCTGGAATGAAAGATTCGCTCGGGCAGAAGCTGGCCTTCAATCATCGTTACCGCCGCATATTATATGCTGAGTTCACCCGAGGCAACTGCGCGGTAGCTCTTTCCACCGTTGCTACCCCGACATTTTTCATGGTAGGTTTGGCTGAATGCAGCTTTTGATCATCACGGTGATGGCAGCCCTGGCGGGGAACCCCCAGCTTGCATCTACCAATGCGCCCTCGATCACCAATCTAAGCCTTTCCGCCCTGCTGCCCAAGAATGACCCGGTGGAGCGCGACTACCGCCGCCTCCTGGAAATGGACGATGACGCCCAAACCGAGGTCGATCAATGGATCAAGGAGGACGAGCAATTTAAAGAAAAAGGCGTGCAAGGCATCACCCTCCGTGCTCGCATCCTCCAGCGCTTTGAGCCTGTAAAGAAAGCCTACGAGGAATTCCTGCGGAAGAATCCAAACCACGTTGAAGCCCGCATCGCCTACGGCAGTTTCCTGAACGACATCAACGAAGAGGACAATGCAGAAGCTCAATGGCAGAAAGCCCGCGAAATCGCGCCTGCCAACCCCGCTGTTTGGAACAACCTGGCCAATTTCTACGGTCACAATGGCAACGTCCAAAGGGCCTTTGATTATTACGCCAAAGCCATCGAGCTGAACCCGAAGGAAACTGTCTATTACCAGAACTTCGCCACCACCGTTTACATGTTCCGCAAGGACGCCATGGAACATTACAAGATTACTGAAGAGCAAGTTTTCCAGAAAGCGATGGCCCTTTACTACAAAGCACTGGATCTCGATCCGCAAAACTTCGTCCTCGCTGCGGACGTCGCGCAAAGCTATTACGGCATCAAGCCCAAGGTGACCGGCGACGCGGAAGCCGACAAAAAAGCCGCGGACAAACAGACCGATGAAGCTATTGCCGCTTGGCTCAAGGCCCTGCAACTCGCGCGCGACGAAACAGAGCGCCAGGGAGTCTACGTGCATCTCGCCCGCGTGCAGATCAACGCCGGCCGTTTGGATGGGGCGAAGAAGAACCTCGATTCCGTTACCAACGACATGTTCTCCACCACCAAAAAGCTCCTCCTGAAGAAGTTAACCAAAATGGAAGGCACGAACGCTCCTTCAACCACGACCGTGACTCAGCCCGCCAAGTAATCAACGCGAACTCAGAAACTTCCTCATCTCCTCCAGCCGATCCGTATTCAGCACATCCACTCCGGCATCGAATAATTCCTTCCACGCCGTTTCTTCATCCGGCACCGCCCAGAACCGCAGTTTGCGACCTTGCGCATGGGCGGTTTTAACGATGCCAGCCAGCTTCACTTTGTCCGCGTCTGGCAAAGGCCCTTGCCCACGCCATTGAAAATGCTTAGTCCAATTGTCGCTGACCCACGGGATCAAATGCCTGGAAAAACTTCCCTCCAAATCTGGTAAACGCCCATCGATCGAAGCATACCGCGTTTTTTCCCGCGCCACAGTCTCCTGTGCCCGGTTCCCGGAAAGAATCACCGTCACCGCCTTCGTGTCCGTGCGGTCATTCGAGAATGTCGTCAACATTTGCCTGTATCTCCGCAACACCTTGCGCAGCGCCGCATACGTCGGTTCCGCATCCGATTTCACATCAATCAGCAGCGTGAACTCTGTCGGCTTCGAATAAACATGCCCTTTGTTCTGCTTCACCCGCGCCAGCAGCGGGTCCAGGTACAGCTTTTCCAACGTATTGCTTGGCCAAGCCTTCTCCAGATCATGCGCCACCAGCAGCATCCCATTTGTCAGATAGATATCCGCCTCCACACTGCAAAACCCCTGCGCCAGCGCATCAAACAAAGGATGCGGGTGCTCATAGTCATTGTGCGCATGCGCTCGCGTCAGCGGCGCCGGTTCAGCGCCGGCGACCGGAGCGAACAGCAAGGCGCAAATGCACGCCCAGCCAATTCTCCTGTAAATGCCACTGCCAATCATGCTGTTGTCCAAAAGTCTTTCATCGCCGGTTTTCCCCTCACCTCAGCTTGCTTGCCCGTCGCTTTGCCTTCCCTTAAACGTGAGCTCCGCGATCCCCGACTTGTCCAACTCCCCCAAGCCCTTTTCAACCATCTTATCAAACTGCTTCTTTGTCGTAGCCGCCAGCGGAAGGTTCATGCCCTGTTCCTTTGCGAGACTCAGGGCAATCCCGGAATCCTTCGCTGCATGAGCGGCGGAAAAGAAACAGCTATGCTCCCGGTTTTGCATATCCTCCCCATCCGTTTGCAGCACGCGCGAGTTCGCGCCGGTTTGCGAAAAAACCTCGCGCAACATCGTCAAATCCAGCCCCAGCGCTTGACCCAGCCCCAGGCCCTCCGCAAGCCCGGCCGTGTTGATATTCATCACCATGTTCACGAGTGCCTTTACCTTCGCGGCTTCGCCTGCTTTGCCTACGTAGCGCATCGAGGAACTCAGCTTCTCCAGGATGGGTTTGGCTCGTTCATACGCCGACTCCTCGCCTGCGCACATCAGATAAAGCGAGCCTTCCCGTGCCTGGGTGATGCTCGAAGCCATCGATGCCTCCAGGCTTTGCGCGTCCGCTGCTTTGGCTGCTTCCTCCACCTTCACGTGCATCTTGGGCGAGATGGTCGCGCAATTAATAAACAATCGCCCCTTGGCGCGCTTGAGCAAACGATCTCCCGAGTTGCCGAAAAGCTTTTTCATCGCCGCATCGTCGCTCACCACCGTGATGATCACATCGGAGAACTTTGTCACTTCCGCCAAAGTTTCCGGAGCAGGGCACCCCAGTTCCTGGGCCAAGGTTTGAGCGGTTTGGCGGTTCAGATCGTAAACGGCGGAAATGGTAAAGCCTGTCTCCTTCAAACGCCGCGCCATATTCCCGCCCATGCGACCAACGCCCACAATTCCAATCTTCTCGCTCATAGTTTAGTGCCTCTCCAAAGGGTTTAATCGATTAGGTCGACCGCACCTCCGACTTCGGTGATGCGTGACTCCGGCGACGAAAGTAAGCCAGCGCCCAACCGTTGTGAACCAAAAACGGACCCCCTTGTGACTTCAGGCACCCTATCGGGATATTACAGCCAACGCTGAGAGTTACCGTGTCGTTTGTCGGGTGCTGCTTGAGGATGCCCGGACTGCCGCAGAACTCGCCGCATTAGCAAAGCAATTCTCCGTTCATGGAAAACAAGTCCACGACGCAAACCTCGTTGCGCCATGCGCGTTCACGGGGTGACGGATCTGTTGACGAATAACCCCGGCGACTTCGGGCGTTTTGCCAGTCTAATCACCA
>JAQGOV010000467.1 GCA_028293425.1 Verrucomicrobiales bacterium | reverse complement strand
AATTCACGTTGTCGGTCAAGTCCTTCCAAGTGCCGGCGACACCTTTCACAACGGCCTGGCCACCGAGCTTGCCTTCCGTTCCTACTTCGCGGGCCACGCGAGTCACTTCGGCAGCGAAGGCTGAGAGCTGATCCACCATCGTGTTAATGGTGTTTTTAAGTTCAAGAATTTCGCCTTTGACGTTGACCGTGATTTTCTTGGAAAGGTCACCGTTGGCCACAGCGGTTGTCACAGCGGCGATGTTACGCACCTGTGCAGTCAGGTTAGCGGCCATCAGATTCACGGAGTCGGTCAAATCTTTCCAGGTGCCGGAAACACCTTCCACTTTGGCCTGACCGCCCAGCGCCCCTTCGGTTCCTACTTCACGAGCGACGCGAGTCACCTCAGAGGCGAAGGAGCGGAGCTGATCCACCATCGTGTTAATCGTGTCCTTGAGCTCAAGGAACTCGCCGCGAACGTCCACGGTGATTTTTTTGGTCAAGTCACCATTGGCCACGGCGGTGGTCACAGTGGCGATGTTACGCACCTGAGAAGTAAGGTTGGAGGCCATCAGGTTTACGTTGTCGGTCAAATCCTTCCAGGTGCCGGCGACCCCTTTAACCTTGGCCTGGCCACCGAGTTTGCCTTCAGTTCCTACTTCGCGGGCCACGCGGGTCACTTCAGACGCAAAAGCGCCGAGCTGATCCACCATCCTATTCACAGTTTTGGCAGTGCGGAGGAATTCGCCTTCGAGCGGGCGACCCTCAATTTCCATGGCCATGCTTTGGGAGAGATCGCCCTTGGCCACAGCGCCGATCACGCGGGCTGTTTCAGAAATGGGATGCACCAGGCAGGAAATGAGGGTGTTGACTGAGTTTACACGCTCGGCCCAGGCCCCCGAAACGTGCGCGAAAGAAAGGCGCTCGTTGATTTTCCCCTCCTTGCCGACCACGCGGCTGATGCGGCTCAAGTCGATGGTGGTGGTTTCGAGCAGTTCGGCAACGGTATTGAAGGAATCAGCTACGCGGCCTGCGATGCCAGTCCACGTGACAGGCAGACGTGCTTTGAAGTCACCTTTGCTGAGGGCCATCAAAGCGATCACCAGGTCATCAGAATCCATGTCATGGTTTCCGCTCGTACGGTCCAAGCGGGCCGAAGCGCCTTTGCCTTCCTTGGAATTATGGCCGTTGCCATTTCCATTGAGGGGTGTTTTCCGTTTTTGAGAAGCCTTAGAGGATTTTTTTTGAATCACGGGGATGTTGTTTTCCAACATGGCGCTCGATTTTTTCATAACGTTTTTTCTTTGCCTGCTCCACAAAGCTGCCTGAATTCTATGCTGCGATGACTACCGCCAACTCATGGACGCAACAGAGCATGAGTTGAGTCCATTAAACTGGTGAAAATCCCTCTGGTCATATGGGGTATTGACCCTATTCCTGAACGGGGAGGAGTTTTGAACAAGAGGCTCCTGCACCATCTTGGTTCAAATCGGCAGTTTTTGCCGATAGCCAAGTTGCGCCTTGTCGCCGTTAGCTCCCCGTCTTAGGTTGGACGCTGTTTATGACCGCCGCCGCATACCCAAAAGTGAGCTTCATTATCCCGACGCTCAATGCGGAGGCGATCCTGGAGAACTGCCTTTCCTCGATCGCGCGGCAAACATATCCCCGCGAACGCTACGAGGTAATCCTGGCGGACGCTTTTTCAAAAGACCGGACGCGAGAGATTGCCGCCAAATACGGGGCAACGGTTCTCGACGACAGGGGAAAAAACATGGAAGAGGGCAAAAGGCTCGCCCTCGCGCACGCGACGGGGGATTACATCGTCTTTGTAGATGCGGATAATGAGATCAGCCATCCCGATTACATTGAAAAGGCGGTGGAAGCGCTCCAGAACAATCCACAAGCCCTGGGAGTAGAAAGCTATTATTTGCCATCTGACAAGATGAGCTCTTTTTGCGCCTACATCACCCATCTTCTGCACATCAGCGACCCAATTTGCTGGCTGATGAGTGTCAATCCAACACTCCTGGCGAAACAGGGACAGGTGGAGCGGTGGAAACTGCCCGGGGCAAGTATGGCTTACCCATTGGGCGCGAATGGTTTTGTGTTTCGCCGAGGCGATTTGTTATCGGTAAAAGCGGGCGTGCATTTTCAGGACACGCACGTGGCTTTGCACCTGATGCAGCACGGAAAGCAGGAATGGCTTCGGATCACAGGGCGAGGAGTTCATCATTATTATGTGCAAACGCTTGGTGGCTTTTTGCAAAAGCGCCGGCGGGCGACGGTCCATTACTTACGTGTGCAGGATGAGGTGCGGGTTTCCTGGATGGCCGAGAAGCCGCCGGTTCCTCATTGGTTAGCAGCATTTTATTGCGTAAGCGTGGTGGGACCTTTCTACCATACCTTGCGTGGTGTGGTAAAGGACCGGGACATACGCTGGTTTTGGCATCTGCCAGCAAGTTATCTCTCTTTATTGGGAGTTGCCTGGGGTTGGCAGACTTATTGTTCTCGGTCGAAACAGAAGGACTTGATCGCCAGTCTCCAGCCAAAGCAGACTCTCAAGAGTGTAACCTCGGCTGGCCCAAGCCAAAAAGCCGAATAGCCCGCCGCCCGCCAGAAGCTGGCGAAGGATAGAAAAATATTTCCTCGCTGTACCTTTTGAATATAGTAGCCCTATTACCAGTAAGCTTATGAAATTGACACAAGTCTCTCGGGTTATGATATCTGCATCATGCGCTGTCGGGATGATGCTCGTGGCTACGGCATGCTCAAAAAGCCCCAAAACTTTCGGCTCCATCAACGAAAAGATGCAGCATCAGGCCGGTGTAGTGGCGGAAAAAATCAAGGCTGATTCAGGCTTGGTTTTGAATTACAGCATCGGTTCCATTAAATATTTAGAAACACCCCTGAACAACCTGGCTGGAACAATCGGCAAGACAGACCCAGCCAAAGCGAGCTTAGAAGCTGAAACCTTTGGCGCTTACGTGGGTGAATGCCTGCGAAAAAAGCTGGGCGGCGAATGGGCTGAGGAACAAGCTGAGGGCAAATTTGTTTATCGTGTGAAAACTCCGTCCGGAATGGCATTCACACCGGCAACCTGGTGCTACGAGCGAATCACTGGAACGGAAAAGCAAAACATTTATAAAAAGGTTCTGGCCGAGGCGGGGGCTGCGTCGGCAGGAAAATAGGGGTTTCTCGCGTTGTGACCGCCAAGCAGCTCAACAGAGCACCTAACCGTGGGGAACATGGGGCTGAAATTTCGCCTTGGACAGGACTTCCTGGGCTGCTTCAGGCGGTATCCGGGGAACAAGCCATTCTTCGATCAATTGCCTTACCAATTGATAATAATCTTGGATGGAAACCGGCTTCACGAGATAGGCATCAGCCTTCAGGTAGGAGGCACGAAGGCGGTCTTTTTCTTCACCGGATGAGGAAAGAATGCTCACAAAAAGGTGCTGCAAGGCAGCGTGGCTGCGAATCCACTCAAGCACTTCGAAGCCATTCATTTTGGGAAGTTTTAGATCCAGCAGGACCAGGAGGGGCTTATTCGCGGATGCGCCACCGCAAAGCTCAATTTGACGCATCAGGTAATTGACCGCTTCGGAGCCGTCCACAACTCGGTCAACCTGAATGGAAAGACCGACGCGTTGCACTGCCTTCTCAAAGAAAAAGGCATCGTCGTCGTTATCTTCCACCAGCAAAATGGGCCCCAGCAAATCCATTGCAGCTAGATTGTTAAGAGTGTTTGTGGAAATTGCAAGTTCCCAAATGTTGAAGATTACCACAGTGTCTGCGTCTCGGCGTTGAAGGAGAGAATCGGGTGTTTGCTGGCTTGTGAGGTGCAACTTTTGGTTTCTGCTCAACTCTTCCACGGAGCCGCCGATATTCAGCATAGCGTGCTTCCATGCCGGACAAAATTACGCAACTAGTGGTGGTGGAACGCGAGATCGATGATTTGAAGCATGGTCTCGCAGGGCTCCCCTTTCCCCTTGAGGGTTGGAAAGCCTATGATTGCGTACTGTTGCTGGATAGTGGAGGCCGTTTTTACATTCGCCTCGGCGGACCCTCTGAGCCGTCTTACGAGGAAATTTCTGAGAAATTCAGAAATTCTCCTGGCCTCTTCTTTAGGGCGGCCTGAAAGATTCAGCCCTTGCCCTGCAAGGTGAAACCAAGAAAACTCCTTCGCGTTTGACCGAATGAGTTGCCGTTGCGCTCGCCAGGTCACCTTGCACGATGAATCCTGAATTCAAAAAATACTTCGCGGAAGCTTTTGGTACATTTTTTCTCGTTTTTGCGGGGACCGGTGCCATCGTCATTAACCAGGTGAGTGGTGGCGCCGTTACTCATCCGGGCATCGCCCTGACCTTTGGCTTAATCGTCCTCGCCATGATTTACACCATCGGGGAAATTTCAGGAGCGCATATGAATCCAGCGGTGACGCTCGGTTTTTGGGCGGCTGGACGGTTTCCAAAGACCGAGTTGTTCCCCTATATTCTCAGTCAATGTGGTGGGGCAACGGCGGCCAGCCTGATGATGCGATTCTTGTTCCGATACAATGACACACTGGGAGCTACCTTGCCGCGAGGCACCGCGAGCCAAACTTTTGTCCTCGAGTTTATCCTCACGTTCCTGTTGATGTGGGTGGTGCTGAACGTTTCAACTGGAGCCAAGGAAAAGGGCATTACGGCCGGGATTGTAGTAGGGGCGGTGATTGCGCTCGAAGCAATGTTTGCCGGCCCGATCTCCGGGGCGTCCATGAACCCGGCGCGCTCGCTGGGGCCTGCGTTGGTTTCCGGCCACATGAAAGAGCTGTGGCTTTACATCATGGCTCCGGTGCTGGGAGCCTACGCTGCCACGCACGCATGCCGTCTGGTGCAAACACCGGGCTGTTGCAGTTCAAAACTTCCGGGGAACTGAACCGGTAGCAGGAAATTCAAATTTGCTGTTCCATCGGCAGGTTTGTTTCGCGAAGGCGGACGAGGAACTCCTCCCATCGTTCCACGGTGAATCCAATCTGGCGCCACTGACCTTTCAAATTGAGCAGGAAAACACGTTCGCGTTCGGGACGATGAAAGTCGAGGGGGAACCAGGTTTTGAAATTGCCGGTACCCCAGAGTCTCCATTGGCCATTCATCAGGGTTGGGCGCAAAACGCGCACGGATTCGATTTCGGGCAACCCGATGGTTTTCGCTCCAAAGGGAAAGTAGTACCGTTTTAAGGTGAGCGCAGTTTCAGAAAGGAGCACCAGCCGGTCTGAATAAATTTGTTTCATAGGTTATGGCTCGTTAAACCTGCGGTTCGGAGGATACATCCAACTTATCAAACCATTTGCCCAATAAAAGCAAGGCTAAAGCGGACTCCGCGGCCAGTGCCACGGCCGCTCCGACCGCTCCCGCAGGTATGGCCGCTACCGGGTGGATAAATGCCGCGATTGGGATGTAACCGAGGGCGAAGCCAATGGCCGCCGGGAGAAGAACGACCACAAAGGCGACCATCTGACCGAGCACAAATATGATTCTTTGGCCCGTTGCTTCAATACCATGAGGGCCTTCCTTTCCAGCCTGAAACCAGCCAGGATAGAGGAGCACCGCTGCATTGGGAATGGCAATGGAAATAAAATTTAACAATGGCAGGAGGAGACATGCTGAGAGGCCGATAACGATCCGCTCGGCCCATCCCAAGGAATGGCCAGGGGGAAAACCCTGGAATAACAGTGCAAACATGAACACCAGAAACCATTGAATAATAGTGAGCACAATCACCGGAGACAGCAGTTCGCCCAGCACTACCTGCCACCCGGGAAGCGGAAATAATTTGAGGATGTCCGTGTTGGGAAGGTCCTGGCGTAAATCCTGGCGCAACATTTGCGGCCCGAGAAAAATCGACCAAATCGCCAGAATTCCGGCAAGCATGCCGAAGAGTGTTCCCGCACCCTGGCCTTGCACCTGGAGCGCCGCGATAGCCGAGGGTGTGAGAATCGCAAAGATGACTAGGAGCATTCGGATGTTGAACATGTTCCCCATGGCGATCAGGTTCTTCCATAAGAGGGCAATAACAGGGGAACCAGTTGGATGGAGAGCAAAAAGCGGCTTCGAGGCTTTCTTGCGGATAGGTTCAAAGTTTCCTTTCCGCAGGGCGGTGACTCTTTCGGCGAGCCGGCGGGAAAGGGCCAGGGAGCCTTCCTCGAAGGAAACATCGCTGCGCACCACCCAGGCGTAGTGCAATAGGAGAAGGAGCAGGGCCGGCCAGGCGGCGCTCACAAACACGGGCAAACCAGGGGCCAGAAAAGGCCGCACGATCATGCGAAAAGGAAATAATAGGTAAGGAGCAGGTCCACTGGCAAAAACCTCCTGCAGATAGGCGCCGATACCCGGCACGCTCTCCAAATCCCGAGGGCCGGGGGCGCGCATGGTTTCACGCGACCAAAAATAAACAGCGCCCGCCGCCAATGCAACCAGGAGCAAAACGACGGCCCGCCTTTTCCAATTTGAAACGCCTTTCTCCAGCAGTAGGGTGCGCGCGAAGGACGAGCCAAGAAAATGGAGGTTCAAGGTCGAGAGAATGATCCACCAGCCGGCAGCGTGAATCCAGGCGTTTTGCCCGCTGCCAAATCTCCCTGTCACCAGCGTGAGGAATAGGGTGGTAAAGAGAATCGCGGTTTGGGATTTGAGGAGCTTGAAGTGGATGAGCGCTCGTCGGGAAATCGGGGCGGGGAAGAGGAAGGCGATCTCGGCCTCCGTAAAAGAAAGAGCTGCCCGGCCATGGGGAATCAACCAGGCCAGCACCACAATGACCAGCAGCGCCAGGGCACCCAAGGTCTCAAAAACGCCAGGCATTCCACCGGGGATTTGGCCTGCAAAGGGTCTGCTCACACTTCGCGCATGGAAAGCATAACGAAAGATGTAAAAGTAAAAATAGGCAAACCCCACGAGAGCGCCGGCCAAGTACTTCGGCTTGCGTAACCGCTGGAACCGAAGCCGCATCCGGTTTCGGAACGTTTGGACCTGGAGATAAAGGAGGGCGCTGATCACAGGATATCTGGGGGCTCCGCCGTCGCACGGAAAAACACATCCTCGAGGCTGGCATCTCCACCCTGCTCGGAGAATAGATGCCGGATTTCTTCGATCGTGCCGTCCGCGATTTTTTCTCCCTTTTTTAGGATGAGCACATGGCTGCAGACCTCTTCGAGCAGATGAAGTAAATGAGAACTAATCAGAATCGCCGCGCCTTCGTGCGCACGTTTCATGATGGAATTCTTCATCCGGCGAATGCCGATGGGGTCCAGGCCGGTGAGCGGTTCATCAAAAAAGATGACCTTGGGCGAGTGAAGCAATCCGCAAGCGATAGCGAGCTTTTGCTTCATGCCGCGGGAGAGTTCCCCAGGGAGCAGGGCTCGTTTGTCGGCGATCTCCAGTTCATCGAGGAGCGGTCCGGCGATTTGCTGATAATCGGTTACCTGGTAAATCCGGGCCACGAACGCCAGGTGCTGCTCCACCGTGAGATAGTCAAACAAGCGTGGTTCATCGGAGAAGAACGCAAGCTGGCGCTTGGCGGCGATAGTTTGAGCCAGCAGATCAAAGCCAGCGATGCGGATGGAGCCCGTTGTGGGAGGAATAATGCCGGAAATGCACCGGAGCGTGGTCGTTTTCCCCGCGCCATTTGGACCAACCAAGCCAAGGACCTGGCCGGACTGCACCGAAAACGAAAGGTCCCGGACTGCGGCGAACTGGTCATAAAGCTTGGTCAGGCCGGTTACTTCAATCATACAGTTGAGGGATGCTTGCGCAGTCTCCCGTTTGGGGCAAGTGAAACCGAGGAGTTGAAGGGAGGCGGGTGTGCAAGGGCTGGAAGAGTGGGTTGATGAATGCCATACTGCGCGAGTGAATGCGAATGTCAGTCATCCTTCGTTTAAGGGCACGTTACCGGGGGAACTCACCATCCAGGATGGGCGCCTACAGTTTCAAGGGGGAGAGGTTTCGGTGGAGATGCCCTTGAGCGGATTGGTGATTGAGACCAGTGGAAATTATCACGAGCACTTCTTTTTGAGGCATCCCAGTGCGGAGGGATGGCTGGTGATCACTTCGGATCCGGCGATTGTACGGGAACTTTCGACGGCTACAACGGACACAGCGCGGCAGATAAATGCGGCTTCGACCGCCAGGGTATCGATGGGGAGGCGGCTGTATGTCGCGGGAGCGTTGGCGTTGGCGATTCTTGCGGGATGTGTCGCCTTGTTATTTGCGCTGAAATCCCCGCTGGCGGGGATGGTGACGGCAAAGCTGCCGGTGAGTTGGGAAATAAAGTTTGGGAACCAGGCCTACGAACAGTTGGCGGCACAGGGGAAGGTGACGGAGGACCCCAAATGGCGCACACGTCTGGATCCGGTAGTGGCGCGGCTCAAAACAGCCGTTACCAACGCGGGATACGACTTCCAGTTTCATGTGATGGAGGCGAAGGAGTTGAACGCTTTTGCGATTCCAGGCGGTCATATTGTTGTCTACACGGGATTGCTGGAAGCAGTGGAGCGTCCGGAGGAATTGGCAGGTGTTCTGGCACATGAGATGGCACACGTGATACGCAGGCACAGCTTGCGGAATGTCGTGGAGTCGGCCGGGCTTGGCTTGATGGTTCAGACTCTCTTCGGGGATGCGACAGGGCTCGCCGCGGTGGCAACCGGCAGCTCGCGATGGCTCTTGCAACAGAAATTCTCCCGGGACACGGAGCGTGAAGCAGACGATGTGGGGTGGGATTACCTGGTTGAGGCAAAGATCAATCCGCGTGGGTTGATTGATTTTTTTGGCAAGATGCGGAAGGAGATAGGGAAGGATCCAACCGCTGCCGCAGTTGATGGGAGTTTGAGTGTTTTGAGCACTCATCCGGCCACACCGGAACGGATCGCTCATCTGGAGAAAAAATGGAAGGGGCTCGCGGACAAAAAAGAATTTGTGAAAATTGAGGAGGAGTAGGGCGGTTTTACAGGACAAGAAGGGAATGGAGGGGGGAAGGATTAGGATTACGATTAAGAGTAAAAAAAGAAGAGGGGAGCGGTGTTCCAGGTCCGCTCCCCTGTTTGTTCCAACTGCCAGTGCCTCCAGGCGCCTGTTAAATTAGTGTCGGTGGCTTGGTGTTTTGGCCAAGGCTTGCTGCCACCGGTGCTTGTTCATTGCAAGAATGGTGCCCGCGCCGAAAAGGACGAAGCTGCCCATGATGGAAAGGAGTCCCACGGGCGAAGCGCGGAAAACGCGGATGGCCAATTGAATAGGCACCGCGAGCAGGCAAACGCTCGCGGTCGCCAGCAGGACAACGGGCGGGTAATAACCGCGCAACCACCGGAACAGGAAGTATCCGGCTAAAATAGCTACGGCGGAGGATGAAACAGTAACCCTTGAAAATGTTTCATCGCTATGCGTCCAGGCAAGAGCATGCACACCAAGTGTCACCGCCGTAACAAATCGTAAAATTGACTTTTGTCTCAAATCCCGGTCCGTCCACCGGTAGCTGTGGAGGAGCAGAAAAGTGCAACCCATTTGCAAACCCTCATTCCAAAGGGGTTTTCCGAGGAGGAAGGCAGGGGTCACTCCGGCGATCAACGCCCCGCACAAACCGATGGCAGGATGCCGGGAGCGGATGGCCTGAAGAATGACGTAGGCGCCTGATGCCATGCAAATGGCCTTGGGCCGGTTAAAGTCCGGCAGGACCCATCGACCCCAATCCAGGGGAAGCGCTGCGGCTAACCCGACCAAGCTCATACATGCGAGCTGAAAGGCTGGAGTCTTTCCCCCTTGGCGAACGGCCAAGCACGCATAAAGGACCGTGTTCACCGCCATCAGGGCGAAAGAAATATGACCCTGCCATTCCCCAAGGGCCAGGAATGGCAGGGTCATGGGGAAATAAAGCAAAATCGAGCGCAACTGGCGGGAGGGACTCTCCTGAAGATCCGTGATACGGTTGCAGGCAGTCCATGCCGCAACCCAAAGGATGGGCAGCAGGTAGACGGGCTCGAATATCCTTCCGGCCACATAACCAACGCACCCGAGATGAACTGCCGAGCCAGTGATCCACATGCCGGCCATCAGCAAAGGGAGCCAGCTTTTTTGGGGTGGCAAGTCATCGTAGTGAGTGGGACGAGGCAGGAGGTTGACCAGCGCGCCCAGCGCGGGCAGGACAAAAAACCAACCGATTCTGCCAGGGGCTTCCCAATTGGCGACGTCCGCCTCGATGATTGGCCGAAAGAAAATAGGAAGAGCCAGGTTCAGGATCAGCACCAATCCCCCGTACCCGAGCAGCCGGGAGGAGAGACGCAACTGCGGAATCCATCGGTGCAGGCTGTCAAAGCGGGCCAATGCCATCAGGGTGCCCGTCACGCACAGGGCGGTGGCCAAGCCTTTGCCGATCAGGATTGCCTGTGTAACCAGGATGAAGGGAACCAAAAGTAGGCCGTTTTCAAGGACGACCAACAGGGTCGAATCGTACCAAACGCGTCTCACCCCAAGGACGATAGCTACAAAGACCAGAAGTAATTCGTAGAGCTGGAGAGCGGCAAAGTTAAAGGCCAGCTTCGGCTCTTCCGTGCCCAGGAAGCTTGGATCGATCGACAATCGATTAATGCCAAATAGCAGCAAGGCTGCGCTGACCAGGTAGAACGGATTCCTGGCCAGGAACCCTCCTATCCATTCCCGGCCTATCGGAAGCCGGGCGGACGGACTGTTTTCATCAGTGGGCAGAGAGGGTGGCAGTGGCGGAGTCATTTTTCACTCCTTTCAATTTTTTGGAACTGAAGGGCAGCAGCACCGGTTGAATAGGCTTGCGCAGGATCGGAAGCGTGAAATTGGCGCGTGATGTGTGAACAAAGCGCAGATGAACATGCCCTGTGGTCTTCATATATTAGTCTTTTTGCATGCGTGTTATTGGTTGCTTCTACTTTAAGCATACCGAGGGCCAACTAGGCGAAGGTGGAATGCGAATGGCAGGTCATGGGCGATGCTACCGGGGGGTAGGTACGCAGAAACCGGTGTCTAGCTTTGCCTAATGAGAAAGCGCATGGAGGGGCCCGATAATTTCTTATTTAGGGTTCGTTGGATATTTTTGAGCTTCCGCGGCCGAGGCGGCCTCAATCGGATACTCGGACAAAAGTGGCTTAAGAGGGCCATTCTTAAGAAGGAGACGACGGCAGGGCGATTATAAAAAGGCGCCTGTGTTGGAATTGACACCGTGCTCCGCCTGGTTAAAGATTCATCGTCGGGAAAACGATAAGACTATATGGAATCTAATAATCCAATGTTCAGTGGGCGGGTGCTTGAGAGGGTGGAAGCCGGCGAAGGTTCGATGACGATGCAAGGGTTCATTAACCGTCTCGGCGTCCTTATGGCGCTGCTTCTGGTTGCCGGCGGTTTTACCTGGAACCTGGCTACCCATGACCCTGCTGCGGCTGCGCCGTTGCTCATTGGGGGCTGTATCGTTGGCTTCATCCTGGCGCTGGTTACTGCCTTTGTGCCCAAGATTTCGCCTTTTACCTCTCCTGTTTATGCCATTGCGGAGGGTTTGGCGCTCGGAGCCATCTCAGCCATCCTCGAGCAACGCTTTAAAGGAATCGTGCTTTCGGCCGCTTTGCTGACGGTGACGACTGTTTTTGGAATGCTGGCGCTTTATAAGTTCCGCATCCTCCGGGCCACGGAAGGGTTTGTGAAGGGGGTCATGATAGCGACCCTGGGGGTGGCGCTCACGTATTTGCTGTCGTTTATTCTGAACGCGTTCGGGGTTTCCGTTCCTTACATCCATGGCAATGGCATTATTGGGATTGGTTTCAGCGCGGTTGTGCTGGGTATCGCGGCTCTCAACCTGATCCTCGATTTCAACCTGGTGGAAGGTTCGATTGTGAATCGCGCGCCGAAATACATGGAATGGTACGCGGCGTTTAGCCTCCTGATTACGATTGTTTGGATTTACGTCGAGTTCCTGCGCCTGCTGAGCAAGCTCCGCAGCAGGAATTAAGCTTCGGACAGATACTTTGCGAAGGCCGGGGTAACTCCCCGGCTTTTTTATTGATGGATCGCCCGCTCAGTATCCCAACAAACGCTCAGGCCTGACCGCATCCTCGCCCACGCCAAATCGCGGGAATGCTTTCAAGGACATCGTCACCGCCACGGTGTAATCTGTCGGGCCTACCCGATTTTCCCGGACGCGGAAAGTCACCGCGCCTGTCCAACTGCGGAGGTCATGATAGAGAGTGTAGTATTGCTCCTCCAACACACCATCGCGTGCTTCGAAATGGTGGCTCGTGCGCACGCCCCAGTTTTCATTGAACCTGTAGAAGAGGCTGGTGAAAATGATGTTGTTTCCGTAATTGCTTCCAAGGGCGGGATTATCCCGAAGGTAACGATGGCCCACGCTGAAATTCCAGGTGGTATTCGGGGTAAGAGTGAGGGTATGATTGGCTTCGGTCCAATTCCGGTCGTTTAGGTTGTAGCGGGTTTCGGAGTTCAGCAGCAGCCAGGAGAAAGGCTTGAGATCCAGGTCGGAATACAAATCGGCGAAGGTGGTCTGCCCGTGGTAGCGGGTGATGCGCCAGTCGGAATAGAGAGCCCAGTTTACTAGGTCATCCACGCCGTCGCTGCGCTTGGTTTGCAATTTGTTGTGCAGGGAAAGCCGGAGCACGTTTTGTGCATCGATCGAATCAATGGCGTTGTAATCCGGAAATTCGATGGGGAGCAGACGAGTGGTCTGCAGTTCAGTATCGAATTGAGGAAGTTCCCGTGGTGCGACGCTGGGTCGGGGAACATACACGTAATTTACGGAGGGCTGAATGATGTGCCGCAAGCCATCGACCTCAAAGAATTTGCTCTGGGCTCCTTCCCAAACACGAGATGCTTTGAAGGTCAGTTCGGCCCCGGTGTTCAGGACCGTCCGGTTATGCTCGGTGGTCATTGCCCCTGGACCCTGGGCTTCGCCGTAATAAGTATAACGTCCGCCCACCCGCGGAATCAGGTTCAGCCAATCAAAAAACACGTATGGAACCGTGACCTGGTGGTAGGTGTCGCCGCGGAAAGCGGCGTAATAATTCGTGACATCATTCGCAAACCG
Organism: Verrucomicrobiales bacterium; assembly: GCA_028293425.1. Classification (GTDB taxonomy): domain Bacteria; phylum Verrucomicrobiota; class Verrucomicrobiia; order Limisphaerales; family JAQGOV01; genus JAQGOV01. The sequence goes on along the minus strand of JAQGOV010000467.1, from coordinate 17,335 downwards.
GTGGCGGAAGTAGCCGACGGAGCTTTCGCTTTCGTAATAGAGCGGAGAGGCCCCGATTTGTTGCCTGAACCCAGAGAGGCGCAGGTCGGGCATCCGCTCAACGGTTTCAAAGAAGCGGTTGATGCGGGGCTGAACTTCCAGATCCAGGCTAAAGTTGGGCCAGAGTTTGTTCGCTTCCACGAAAGAATTCGGCTGAACATTCTTTCGATATTCGCTTTCGAAGAAATCGCGGATTAAGTAAGGGTCGCTTTGGTAGCGAACGATCCCTCTGACCGTCAGGTTGGTAACGGGCTCAATGTAGTGGGAAAACCAAATCCGCTTTCGGTCATCAGGAATGGGCCTGGTCAGAGGGTCACGGCCGGGTTCCTCGTCTTTGGCAAAATAATATTTGAAGCTGCCATCACCAAAATTTGGCAGGTGATAATTAACATCCGGCCCGCCGCCAAAGCCGCGCTTGAGGCGAGCATCCAGGTGCAAAGTGCCATCGAGTCGCTCGTTCCAATACCAATTGTAGCTTGTCAACAGGTAAGGCCCATAAATCGTTCGCACACCGGGAACGAAAACGAAGTTGTTCGGGTGCCTTTTCAGGCTGCGGCGGTAATAAGGGAAGTAGAAAACCGGCACGTCGCCAAGCCAAAGAGTGGCCGAATGCGCCTCGATATAATCGCCAGGTGCAATGATCAGTTCCTTGGCCCGAATGCGGTAAGCAGGATCTGCGTAGTCATCGGTAGTAACCATGCCATTGCGGCCCACATAAAGATCCGCGTTCTGGTCCCCGGCGAAGATTTCGCCCTGCACAAAGAACGGGGTGTGGCCGGATTTAAAATTTCTCCCCAAAACCTCTTTGGTCTTAAAATTGTATTGCAGGCTTTCCCCCTTCCAAATTTCGCCTGCGTGTTGAAGGACCACGTGTCCTTCCGCCACTGCCGCCCCGGATTCCTTGTTCACTTCAGCCCGATCGGCCACGAGGGTGGTGCCGGAATATTTGACGGTGATGCCGTTGGTTCCCTTGGCGAGACCTGATTTCGCGTCGTAATCCGCGCCGTTGGGAGCAAATACCTCCCATTTGGACTCTTCCTGAGCGCCCTGCGCGAGAAATGGAGCGGCCCACAGCAGGTTTGTCAGAATGGCGCGCGCTCTAATATACATTCAGGAGCGCACAGGCTAAACAGAATCAGGAGGAACTGCCAAGCCGATTTGAAGCGGACAGCTTGAGATGCTTCAATAAATCAGACCGATCTCGACCAAACGAGGGGCCGAGAGCATGCGATAACCAAATAAACCAACTCCAAGCGCCGCCAGTACCAGACCAAAGACAAACGCCACGTAGGTGGACTTTGCAACGCCAGTCTCCAGGACAGCCTCGCTTGGGTTTTGAGGATTGTAATGAGCCATGGTCGTGCTGCCCGCAGGGTACCTTTGCACAAGAGCCTGGGCGTCCGTTGCGAAGGTCTTTGGAGGTTGGTCGACCATGGCCAGGTTCGAGGTGAATTCCTTGCCGTCGACAGTGAAATGAAAGGCGATGTCGGCGCTGTAAGTGGTGTAAACCCGCTTTTTTTCGCCCACGCGTTCAGTGGCTTTTACCGCAGAAGAGACGACGGTGGCGGGGACCGCAGGCCAGTTTAAGCTGCCCTTGCCCAGGCTGATTTGTTTGAAGCTGTAAAGAGCCAACCCCAACCCAATAACCATGAGCGCGAGAGAAAAAACCAACGGCACCTGCGTTTTCATGCCATCGCAGAATCGATCCATTTAGTTTCAAAGTCAATCGGGGTGAAACTCCCGCCTCAACTCGGCGATGTAAGCAATCAGGTCCCACCGTTGCTTGTCGCTGAGGCTGTCGGCAAAGCTCGGCATGGGGGTGGCTGAAATGCCAGTCATCAGAACCCGATAAATGTCAGTGAACTGGCGTCCAGACCGCAAGGCGCTCTGGCGCAGGTCCGAGGGAGGGCATCGCTGCTCCCATTGATCTTTCAATTGGGCTGCGGACGGACCTTGGCCATCCCCCTTGAGTCCATGACACGCGGCGCATAGCTGCTGGAAGAGGTCGTGGCCCGTGGTTGCGTGCGTTTGGAGAGCCTGCCGCCGCTCAAACCAAGCTGGCAGGGGAGGCAGTTGCAACGGGGGTGCATAATTCTCCTTTTTGCGCCATTTGGAGGAAAATGTTTTGATGTATTCGGCCACGGCGTGGATTTCCTTCTCCGATAAAATTGTAAACGAGGGCATGGCCGTGCTCGGAATGCCTTCACGAATGGTTCGCATCAGGTCCTCGTTGGTGGGCAGGAATCCCGCCGGTGTGGAGTGGTACTTGAAGAGGCCGGAAACAAAGGAACGGGGCCTTGGAAGCATTCCTGCGGACATGTCGCCCTTGCCGTCTCCCCATTTGCCATGACAGGTGGCACAGTTCCTCTCGAAGATAAATCGGCCCTGAAGGAACAGCTCCCTGTCCGGCGGCACAACACCGGTTTCGGCCGCATTGCTGCCATATGTCACCAAGAGCCAGGCTCCCAGCCACAGGATGGCAAATAATGAGTGGCGCTTTCTCTTCATCAAAGGCTGTATTCTATCGTGCGGGCAGCAAGCGACCTTGAGCAAGGTCAAAACATTCAGAAGCTGGCAAGCCGGCGTCGAGTCCGGCGGACGCCTCTTTCCCGCTCTCCGGAAATCGCCCCAGCGACATTTCCTTTCTTTTATGACAGATTGGAGAGGTGTTTATGGAATGGGAATGTCGGAGGAATGTTCTAAATCGGTTCATCGTGGTCGGTTTCGTTGGCGTTTTCATTCTTTTTCATGAGAATATCGTTTGGGGTCAGAAAGGAGCTTTGCGGGAACTGACCACACGGCAACCGCGACGGCATGCGAAAATTCTGCATTTGCGAATTGAGAACGCAATCAACCAGAAGTTTGTCCTTTCTTCCACCAACGGCCTGCCGAAACTGCTGGAAGCCATCGAGCGTGCGGTGTCCGAAGCAGAAGGGCAGGAGACCCGGTTAAAAAACCTGAGGCGAAAAATGGAAATGCAGAAGCCGCGCGAACTCATGTCGCAGGCGGAACTTCATTCCTATTTTGCCGAACCTGAGGACCTAATAGGCAAGCGGGATCGCCGTGGGTTATCCGAACTGCGCCGGCTTGGGAAGCTTGCACAAACGAGCCCGAGTCCTGAAGAGCGAGAAGGATTGCTCCATGAGATGCTGGAAGTAGCCAATGCTCTTTATAATAATCATCGAGCGCCTGTCCCCCGCATTATCGAGGCCCTCCAGGTGCCATATTCGCTATTCGATTATTCTTATAATCCGATCTGCGTCGGTGACACGCTCGCGAGCAATCTATCGGCACGGGTCAAGGGCGATTCAGATGGGGGGCTCGTCGATCCCCAAGGCTCATCCTTCTGGTCCCGGCCAGCAGCCATTTCCTTGCAGGATCTGTTTCACGGTTTTGGCCGCAGCGAGATCCCGGCATTTCAGGAAACCGTTTGGGAATACGCCGCACCTAAGACCAGTTACGGGTGCTGCGGCGGTTTTGAAGCATCTTCCGGAAAGCAAAAAATCAAGGTTAAGTTTTGCGAAACGACGTCCGAGCCGTTCACTGCCCGAATTTTTGGAGCGCTCGGTTTCAATGTGGAAGCCACGGATTATGCCCCATGGCTTCGAATGCGTTACGACCGCCGCCTGTTCATGGAGTACCATCAGCGCAAAGATGTGAAAACGACCGTTGCGTTCTTTGGCCTGATTCCCGCTTATACGGTGAACATGCAGCCGCGCATGGATCCGTTTGCAGCGATTGCAGCCGTGGTGATGAAGGACGGCGCCCGACTGACATCGAGCCAATTGAAGGAAATACTTTTCAAGAAAACACGCATGGCTCACCCGGAAGAATTACCCGGTAATTTCAAAAAGGAGGTGGAGGACAAGATAGATTACCTGGTGACGCGTCCGGCAAATGTGCAATTAAAGGAAAAGGGCCAGCACAGCATCGGACCATGGGATTTTAATGATCCGCGACATCAAGACTTACGAGAAGTCAGGGGTGCTGGATTGCTGGGAGCGTGGCTGGGCTGGTTCGATTCCCGTTATGAGAACACGCGCCTGAAGGTCGTTAAACGGGGCACGGAGACTACGCTCAAACATTATTTCACAGACCTGGGCGGTGGCCTTGGACAGTCGACGGGAATTTTTACCCGCTACTCGGAAGCCCCGAACCGCTTTCCCTGGTTTTTCACAAGCGGGCTCAAACGCCAAGGGCCAGGGCGAATGACCATTCCATTCCGTATCGTGGGATTTCAGCCAAATGAGGACACCGACGCTTTTGCCGCCATGACCCCGGACGATGCGCGCTGGATGGCACGCTTAATCGGGCAGCTTACGGAGAACCAGATTCTCGAGGCGTTGGTCGCTTCCGGCTTTGATTCCGCACAAGCCAAGGTTTATGCGGAAAAACTGATTGCCCGGCGTGATCGAATGATTTGTGATTTGGAATTGGAGGCGGAGATTCCCTTGCTTCGTCCCATGGGAGCAAATCGTAAGTTGACTTACAATCCTACCAAAGACGGAAATGTCACGGCCAAGCTTCCCAATGGCCAGGAAATTGTGGCCCATCCCGGGGCTTTACGTGTGGAGAACGGGATCGTGACGCCCTGGCCTCCACCCCGAGAGGACCTCGTGCCGTGGTCCCAATTGGCGGTGCTTCCGTCTTCTGAACAGCCAAAAACGGCAGCGAAACAGAGATAGCGTTTATCGAGCTTGCTGGGCTTTGAACCGCTGTCAGCACTTACCTAAACCGCAAAGGATTTTCCGAAGCTTTTCCACGCTCACAAGTGCCGGTTCATTCTCGCGTTCGTATTCGATGATGTACCATTTCACTCCCGAGATGCCCTCGCAAAGCTTGAAGATTTCGGACCATGGCATCTCGTCATCCCCTATCAAAGCGTCCGGATTTACTTTGGAGTAGGGCTTCACGTGGACACTGGCTACGCGGCCAGGAAATTTCTTCAGGTAAGTGGGAGCGTCCGCTCCGGCGTGTGCGGCATTGCCGATGTCGTATTGGATGAGCACGTCTTTTCTCGCGCGATTGAAGAAAATGTCCCAGGGCACCTCGCCGTTAACGGGAGTGAACTCTACGCCGTGATTATGGTAGCCGATGCGCATGTTTTCCGCGGTGGCTTTGGGAAGGACTTCGTTGAACCGGTCGGCTGCCTGTTGCCAGGCTTCTTTGGACTTCTGATATTTCAACGGCAGGCTTGGGACGATCAAATACTCATTCCCAAGGGTCTTGTTGAACTCAATTGTTTGGGCCAGCTTGTCTCCGAGGAGCGTATCCAGTGCGGTGTGCGTGCCGCAGCATTTGAGGCCTGCGTCGTCCAGAAGTTTGCGGAGGGTCTTGGCATCGCGGCCGTGATACCCGGCAAACTCCACCCCTTTATAGCCCATCTTGCCGACGGCTGCGATCGTGCCTTCGAGGTCTTTTGCGCACTCCTTACGCAATGAGTAGAGCTGCAAGCCGAGTGGGATCTTCTTTCTTTCAGGTGCAAATCCAGCCGCAGCGCTCGTGGAAACATAAGCACCGGCCAAGCCAGTGACACTCAGCTTGAGAAACTCTCGTTTAGAGATGGCAGGGGTTTTCATGGATTCGGCATAACCGGATTTGGCTCAGAAGTCAAACACGTTCAGCGGGTCGGCAGGAAGTGATGGGGCTTGATACTGCAGCCGAACAAGAAAGCGTTTTAGCTGTGGTCGAGCGCTCCGCAGAAAGATCAGAGACTCCTCACCTACGGTTAGCTCGGACTCTTTAACGCAGGAGCGCCTTAAGCAGGTCTGCTTCGGTGACTTCTTGTTCGAGCAGGGCGAAGGTGGAGGGTTGCCAAGGATCCAGAATGAAATGAATGCGGTCCGAGCGGCCGAGGTGCTTCTGGGTGCGGAGATCATAGATGTGCGCGGGAGCGGAGAGGCGCGCATCCAGCTCGATGGGATGCTCCAAAGTCTCGTTACCCCCAGCTTGCTTGAGGTCCTCGCTCATCTGGTAAGTAATATTGCGCTCGAAAGCGACCAGCCGGGCCTTACCCAAACGAAAACGGTGCACGCGCGTGCGGCTTTCCAGAGGAACCTGAACCTCTGGGTGCAAGCCTGTTTGTTCGCGGACCCAATTGGCCCAGGCAAAGTCTGGGGCAGGTGCAAGGCGTTGTTTGGCATAAAGGGCAATATCACCGTCGCGAACGTCCGATTTCTGACCACCAACAGCGAACGAGCGTTCCTGGGAGCGAGCAGCCGAAAAGTGTTCCTTTAGCGCGGGATCCTTTCGGATCCGGCCATGCTGGTCGAACAAACCCGGTGAGCCATCTGCCACGATCGATTTGTCGGTTTGAGCAAGGTGCTTTTTGAACTGAATTGCTTCTGCGTCACTGACCGCAAAGGATTCCGGAAGCACCAGCACCTTAATCTCGGCCAAGGCATCGGTTTCAACTTGTTGGCTAGAAATGAAAGTAGGACTGAAACCGAGGTCCTGGAAGAGCTTCAGCCAACTGCCACGCACCTTGGCTTGGTGATTATAGTCGGCTTCAGCGCTGGAAAAGCGGCGGATCCAACTCGCGCCGTCACGGGTGGATTCGATGAGCCAATCCGTTTGGATGCTGGCTTGGGAATAGTGAATTGCAATTGGGTCACGAACTGGTTGCGCACGCATGAACACCTGGGCTAGCGGGGAGGTCATTTCCTTGAAGACAGGCGTAAGCGCTTTTGCTTTCGCGGTCAAGGCATAGTCGTCGCTCTTCCAATCGATGCAGTCTTCGCTCCACCAGACGAGGCAACCGCGGTCGCCCTCGAGCAGCAGATGCCAAAGGCGGCGGCGAGCCGCGTTCGTTTCCTTTTCAAAAACGGTGGTCATAAGCGGCTTGCCGGCCATGAATGAGCCGAGGATTTCCCGGGCGGAGCCAATGTCGTAGGGTTCGACCCAATCCAGCACCTGGGATAGGCGCCAGAGATCGTAACCGCCAAAGGCGCTTGGCATTTGGGTGCCTTCAATTCCAACTGGGGTGCGAGGGTCGAGAGTGCGCGCTGACTGGCGCAAATCTTCCAAAGCGCTCGCCAGCGAGATGTCCATGTAGGTGCGGAAGTCAGCCCAGGGCGCGAAGTTCCAGCGAGTGGCATTTTGTTGCGCAACCTTTGGATCGAACTTGAGCCGCTGGACCGTCGGCCAATCTGGAGTTCCCCGTGGGAGCGCTTCACCGCTGGCCATCCGGTTCTTGATCTGGTCGGTACTGAAAGGTTTCACGTCGTCCCAGGAAGTAAACTTTGTTTCCCATTCCTGGTTGAGCGCGGGCAGGTCTTTATATTGGGTTCTGAGCCACTCGCGGAACTTCGCCAGCGTTATGGGATTGAAGTCGTAATCGAAAGGGTTGGCCGAGATGGTGGTGGAGAGTTCATCGCGGATGTCGTAGGCGAAAGGCGCGTGGGGGAGGTAGGTCTTGACCAGAGACTGCACGTCCTTGCGAGCCATGGCGCGCCACTTCGGATCGTCGAGGCAATAATCGCGAATGAAAGCCGATTCTGGTCGACCGGTGTTCCGCCAGTTGGTGATGAATTTGTCCCAGTCGGTGACCTTGGAATGGAACTTCAAACAGAGTCCGCGGTTCACCATGTTCTCGACGTAGAAGGGAAATTGGTTCTCAACCAGCGGCTGGAATCGGCCGTCGTTGTGAGCAGTGGCGGCGTTGACGCCCATTTCGCGGAGCCGCTGAAAGAAGAGGGGGATCTTCTCCGGCTTCTTGTAAGCGGTGTCGCTGACCCACATGATGACGCGGTATTCGTCCCAAGGCTTGAGGGCTTGCTCGGCAGCGGAGGCCAAGACGGTGATGCCCAGAAAATAGGTGAGGCAAAGGGCTTTGGCTGAATGTACGACAAACATGAATGTGTAATGAGATTCGTTTTGGAGGATTTTATTCAGTTTGTCTTTTGGAGGAGGTGGTCGCCCCGCTGCTTCTTTACGTCTAAATGCGGCGGTTTCTTGTGCGACGAACGAAGTGTTGAAGAAGCTCGCGGAATCGGAAGACTGGAAGCAGTATTTGCCCCAGGCATAACGATGTGCGATTGCTGATGAAAGATTCGAGCCGCACTGGTTCAACTGATATGAAACTTTTTTACGCCGGCCCGGTAATCAATACAGAAATGCTGGTGGTAATGTTGGAGAAGCATGGCATTGCGGCGACGCAGGAGTTTGAAGATCCTTCGCTGCCGGACGACGAGGATTTGAACCGGCTAGCCAAGGTATTTGTGCCGGAAGCAGATTATGACCGGGCGCATCGATTGTTTTATGCGGAGAGGGAGGATGAGCTTTAGTGAAGGATGAAGGAAAAAGGACTAAAAAATTAGGGATTCGCCACTGGATTTGAATCAGGGGCTCCAGTATTGTCCCCTCGCGTATGTTTGAAGTGATTAAAGGTCAATTGGGAACGGCAACGGAGAAGCTTTCGCACTTGCGGAGGTTTCTTTGACGTCGCCAACTCGCAAAAACGGTTGGTAGAAATTGATGCTTTGATGTCGGACGAGAAGTTCTGGAACAACCGCGAGCAGGCCCAGAAAGTCATCGACGAGGCGAACACCATCAAAAAGAAAATTGAGCCCGTGCTCAAAGCGGAGCGGCAGCTCGATGATTTCAAAGTCATGGTCGAGCTCGGTGAAACCGAGGCTCCTGATTCCCAGGCCCAAATCGAAAAAGACCTGGACCGCGATCTTGTTAAATTTTTCAAAGACCTGGACAGCCATGAGCTCCAGGTGTTCCTGAGCGGACCTCACGACAAGAACAATTGCATTTTGAGCATCAACGCCGGGGCAGGGGGCACGGAAGCGTGCGACTGGGCCGACATGATGATGCGCATGTACCAGCGCTGGGCTGAAAGTCGCGGATGGGAAGTGGAAATCAATGACCTGCTCCCCGGGGAAACCGCGGGAGTGAAAAGCGCTACCCTTTTGATCCAGGGCGAAAACGCTTATGGCTTCTGCAAAGCGGAACGCGGCGTACATCGGCTAGTGCGTATCTCGCCTTTCGATTCCAATAAACGTCGGCACACCAGCTTCGCGAGCGTGGATGCTATTGCTGAAATCGAGGAAACTTCATCCGATATCCAAATTCCACCAGTGGACCTGAAAGTGGATACGTTTCGTTCCGGCGGCAAAGGCGGCCAGAACGTTAACAAGGTTGAAACCGCGGTTCGGCTGACACACATTCCCACTGGGCTTGTAGTGGCCAGCCAGAGCCAGCGGTCCCAGCATCAAAACCGCGCGACCGCGATGAAGCTGCTGATATCGAGGATCTACGCCCAACGCGTAGATGCTCAAAAGCAGGAGATGGAACGTTTCTACGGAGAAAAGGGCTCCATTTCATGGGGTAACCAGATCCGAAGTTATGTTTTCCAGCCGTATCGGATGGTTAAAGATTTGCGCACGGGAGTTGAAACCAGCGATGTGCAGGCAGTGATGGATGGTGATTTGGATCCCTTCGTGCACGGCTGGCTCCGCAACGGGTGTCCGATGAAGCGGATGAGCGGGGTTAAAGACGAGGAAGAGTAATCCCTTGTCTGGCTAAACTGAAGGCCGGTGCGTTCCGGGAGTTCGCAAGCCGCCATTGCATTCCGTCCGCATTTGGTGAAAATGGGGTCATGGCCAACAGTTCATCCCCAGCCATCGCATCCGCTTCTTTCGCGGCTGAAAGCCGCGCCACAGCGGGCTTTCCAATATATTTTTATCTCCTCGTTTTCGGAGCGGTTTGTATCCCACTAGGGGTGCTCTGGGACATTTCCTGGCACAGCACCATTGGGCGTGATACTTTCTGGACCCCGGCTCATATGCTTACTTATATGGGTGGCCTCGTTCCGGGCCTGACCTGCGGCTGGCTGGCCGTAAAAACCCACTTCTTTGGCACCCCGGCAGAGCGTGCAGCCTCCGTCAGCTTCTGGGGCTTTCGCGCTCCTCTCGGATGTTGGGTCACCATCTGGGGAACCTTCATGATGCTGCTCTCCGCTCCTTTTGATAATTGGTGGCATGATGCGTATGGCCTCGATGTGCAGATCCTGAGTCCCCCCCATTCGGTGCTCGCGGTAGGGATGTTGGCGGTGAACGTGGGGGTGTTGCTCCAGATGCTTTCACTTCAAAATCGTCAGGGTGCGGAGTTCCCCCATGCGAAATGGATGTTCATTCTGACGGGTGGAGTATTACTGCTAATGGCGGCGGTTTTTCTCACCGAGGAAAGCTTTCCGAACAGCCAGCACTCTGGAAGGTTTTACGTTCATGCGAGTATCACTTTCCCACTTTACCTGGTAGCGGCAGGTCAAGCCTCCCGGCTGCGCTGGCCGGCGACCACGGTGGCCGCTGTTTATATGGGCCTGGTTTTGTTCATGTGCTGGATTCTTCCTTTGTTTTCAGCCGAGCCAAAACTTGCGCCAATTTATAATCCAGTCACTCGGATGGTGCCACCTGCTTTCCCGCTGCTGTTGTTTGTTCCCGCTCTGGGCATGGACCTGCTGTTGCAACGTCTGGGTCATTGGCGAGGGTGGTGGCGCAGCCTTTTGCTGGCGGGGGGATTATCGGTCGCGTTCATGGGATTATTTGTGCCGACCCAATGGTATTTTTCGAAGTTCCTCCTTACCCCTGCGGCCGATAACTGGTTTTTTGTGGGCAATCGTTATTGGTGGTACTTTGCTCATCCAGGTGACCATTGGCATCGCTTCTGGTATGATGAACCCTGGTCCAAGGATCCAGTCACGATGCAGAAGCTGGCTTTGTGTGTTTTGTATGCGTTTCTTTCCACTCGAATTGGCTTGGCCTTCGGACGCTGGATGGCAGGTGTGAAGCGATGAACCGGTTGCTGTCTCAACTGCTCCTGCTTTTTTTCCTGCTGGCCTCGCCTTTGCTCCAGGCGCACATCGGCAGCCCCAACGTGATGTACGAAGGGCTGGCTGGTTCCTACCATCTGCGGGTCAGCATTCGTCCTCCCAGCGTGGTTCCTGGGCTCGCGGATATCAACGTGCGAGTTATCGCTGGAGATGCTTCCAAAGTGACGGTGCTTCCCGTGCGTTTTGATGTTGGGCAAAGCGGGACACCACCTCCGGACGAAGCTAAGCCGGTCAAGGGAGAGCTTGGTCTCTATTCCGCACAATTGTGGCTCATGACCTCAGGAGCCTACAGCATTCATGTGAATGTGGAGGGTAAACAAGGTCCGGGCTTCACAGTCGTGCCAGTGAACTCCGTAGCCACCACCCGGCTGCCGATGCCGCAATGGCTGGGCGCAGCCCTGCTGGCGATGGCAGGTGGCCTGCTTCTGGCGCTCGTGACGCTGGTCGGAGCAGCGGTTCGCGAGAGTGTCCTGGCACCGGGAGAATCACCAGGCCGCCGAGATCGCATTCGGAGCGCGGTGGCCATGGTGCTGGCCTTCGTGGTCCTCTCGGCCGGAGTTTATGGCGGACGCAAGTGGTGGAACAAAGTGGATTCCAACTACCGCAACAACAAAATGTACAAAGCAGATCCGCTCATCACATCGCTTGCCACCAACGCTGGCAAATTAGCCCTGTCTGTGCAAATTGACAGCGGAAGGGGGCGTCCCTTGCTTGTTCCCGACCATGGCAAGCTGATGCATTTATTCATTGTGAAGCAAGATGACCTCAATGCCTTCGCTCATCTGCATCCGGCCCCGGCGGGAAAGAAGCGCATTTTTGAGTGCGCGTTGCCTCCTTTGCCTGGCGGCCGTTATTCGTTGTATGCGGATATCACTCACGAAAATGGGTTCACTCAGACTCTCACCTCGGATTTGAGCCTCCCTGAACCTGGTGACCCCGCGATTGCTTCGACTTCGCTGGATTCCGATGATGCCTGGATTGCTACCTCCGGCTCCGGATCGAATGTTTTTATCCTGCCGAAGAACCTCCTCATGAAATGGGAAAAACCGGATGTTCTGGACAGCAGCCGGGACACGACCCTTCGATTCCAAGTGCTCGATTCCAACGGTCGGCCGGCGCGTCTGGAACCGTATCTCGGTATGCAAGGCCATGCGGTATTACGTCATCAGGATGCCTCAGTGTTTACCCATATCCACCCGTTTGGCACCATTTCGATGGCTAGCCAGGAAATTTTTGTAAAAAGAGAACAAGCTGTCGCGCCGAACCGCAAGACTCTCGAGGTTGTTTGCGGCGTGCCTTCCAAGGATGATTTTATCTCATTCCCTTATCATTTTCCGAAGCCTGGACATTACAGGATTTGGATCCAGGTAAAGCATCAGTCCGAGGTCCTGACCGGATGCTTCGATGCGGACGTGGTTGGGTCTGGATAGGTTCAATCCTGGGATAAGTAACCAAGCATAAGAATTAGCCTGAATCCTGCTTTTTAGCCAACGAGATCGTTGTCTTCGCAATCGAGTACTTCCGAAAATCTGCATTTCAGAGTACCTCTAAGAAGCTCACCCCATTGAAACCTGGATGTTCGGGCCTAAGTTTAATCAGAGCGCCGATCTCACCGACTGAGGAAGTTCTTCAGCGAGCAAATCGTCCTCAGCCAAGTTATGAAATTATTTCTTCTTCTAACCGGTCTGGTTGCGGTGGTTGGTTTTTCTGGTTGCACCGCGCGTGTGGCTCCGGAATATGGCCGTTACGACTCGCAGCCGGGCTATTATGGTTCAGAACCGGGATATTGGGAACGGGGCCATTACCGCCACCAGGAACGTCCCGTGTACCGGGATCCTTATTACGGTTACTCACCGGAATACCGTAACGCCCCGGAATATCGCTCTGGCCAATATTGGCGGTAAATTCATTACCCCTTTTCATGGGCGTCCGCTCAAGGGTGGGCTCGCCGGAAGCTATTCACAGCTCCAACTTCCCCTTAGCGGGACGGACAACGGTTGCTTAACGTTCCGTCTCCTTGCAGAAGCATTTGCACTGAACCAGATTTCCCCAAATACTTCGGTGCATGCGAAGCGCGGGACACACAGAAGATTTACGGCTTTATCTTGGAATTGAGGGAGGAGGTACACGCACTGTCGTGTTGCTGGAGGATAGTACCGGGCGACTGCTGCGACGTGAGGAATTTCGCCCCGCAAATTTACGGCTCTTAACCGAAGCGCAACTCAGCCGTCATCTGTTGGCGATTCAAAAAATATTTCCCCAAGCTTCAGCCGTGGCGATTGGATTAGCTGGAGCCAGGACAGAACAGGATAAGGCTCGTTTGCGTCAAGCGGCTGGCAACGTTTGGCCGGGAGTTCCTATTTACGCCACGAATGATCTGGAAACAGCCCTCATGGCGGCTGGAGGAACGGACAGATCACCACGAGTGCTGGTCTTAAGCGGAACGGGCTCATGCTGCTTTGGGCGCACGCCGGAAGGCAAAGCGGCCAAGGTAGGCGGGTGGGGGCATATCCTCGGGGACAAAGGGAGCGGATTTGAGATCGGGCTGCGCGCCTTAAAGGCCGTAGTCTATTATTATGACCGCGACGGTGTTTGGCCAAGGCTTGGCGAGCGAATTTTGCGCGCGCTGCTTCTGAACGAGCCAGATGACCTGATTGCCTGGGTGCAGACCGCACATAAACCTGAAATCGCAGCATTGGCGAAAGAGGTTTTTGCAGCCGCCGATGAAAAGGATAAAATCGGTCGGGACATCCTCGAAGGGGCCGCGCAAAGTTTGGCCAAGGATGCAGCGGCTTGCGCGCGGCGACTGGTGCGAGCCGGGACAAGCGTTAGTTTTGTTTTTGCGGGGAGTGTGCTGCAAAAACAGTCCGGCTTTTCGCGCAAGGTTCAGAAGCTCATAAAGCAACTTTGGCCGAAGGCAGTTTTCATTTCATCCGATCGCGAAAGCGCCTGGGGTGCGGTGGAACTGGCGCGGCAATTGGCTGGAAAAGGTCATGGGAGTGTTGCGATCAAAAGTGCAGCAAAGAAGGTCGAAGCTTCGGTGCCATCTTCAAACCAGAACCGCTCGTTAAAGAACATCGTGCTCTCGCCCACCGAAAGGCGGAACCCGCGTTCAATGGTCCTCGACACGATGCCGGTTGCCCATGCGATTTCCCTGATGCTCGAGGAGGACGCACAAATTCCAGGTGCGATTCTGGAGCACTCGCGGGAGATTGAGCAGGTGATTGGCTGGATCGTGCAGTCGTTCCGCAAAGGGGGGCGCCTCTTCTATGTGGGCGCAGGGACGAGCGGCAGGCTCGGGGTGCTGGATGCCAGTGAATGTCCACCGACTTTCAGGACGGAGCCGGAACTGGTGCAGGGAATCATCGCAGGAGGACAAACCGCCCTTTGGACAGCGGTTGAGGGCGCTGAAGATGATCCGAGCGCGGGGGCAAAAGCGGTGGCCTTCCGGAATGTGGGCCGGAGGGATGTGGTGGTAGGCATCGCCGCGAGCGGACGCACCCCGTTTGTTTGGGGCGCCTTGCAGGAAGCGCGTCAGCGTGGAGCGCGGACAGTGCTGCTTTGCTTTAACCCACATCTGGCTCCTCCCTCAGGGGAGAAGCCGCATCGGATCATTGCCATCGACGTAGGACCCGAGATCTTGACTGGGTCAACACGGTTGAAATCCGGCACGGCAACCAAACTGGTGCTGAATATGTTCACAACCTTGGCGATGGTCCGGACCGGGAAGGTGCTGAGCAATTTGATGGTCGACGTGAAGGCTTCCAACGTGAAGTTGAAGGATCGGGCAACAAGGATCGTTGTTGAGTTGACCAAAGCAGATTATGACGGTGCGCGAGAAGTGCTGGAAAGAATGGGCTGGGATGTCAAAAAGGCGTGCAAGGTCATCGGAACTGGGTAAAAGAATCGCAAATAGCTGACCCAAAACAACTTAGAGTCATGATTTTCGCCGTGCAAAACAAAATTATTTGCTGGCGAACGGCAAGGGATTTGCTAATGTCCAAGATCGTATGAACCGTTTCATCAAAGTGTTAAGCGTGGTATCCACGTTCACCTCCTTTTCCTTTTTAGCACAGGCGGCAGAGCCGACCCCAACGGCGCAACCCCAGATCAAAATGTCCGAGATGGTTTTCGATTTCGGCAAAGTGAAACCGACCGACACACTCAAGCATGACTTCTGGGCTACGAACACCGGCAATGCTCTCCTGGAGATTACGGATGTGAAACCCGGTTGTGGTTGCACCACCGCGGGTGAGTGGGACAAGAAGGTGGAACCGGGAAAGGCCGGGAAAATTCCCATCGCGCTCAATCCTGCGAATTTTAGTGGAGCCGTTACGAAGTATGTGACCGTTTCCTGCAATGACCCCGCCCAAAGCAACATCAGCTTGCAGCTAAAGGCCGAGATTTGGCGGCCCATTGATGTGCAACCCAACTTCGTATTTTTTATGCCGGTGGAAGGCGAGGAGCACAACGAGGTGAAGACGGTCAAAATTGTCAATAACACGGATGAAATGCTGACCCTGGAAGCGCCGCAGTGCACCAGCCCCTCCTTCAAGACCGAAATCAAAACCATCCGAGCTGGCAAGGAATTTGAGTTGCAAGTGCAGTATGCCTACTCCGCTACAAACACCGCAACCCCCGGAAGTATCAGCGTCAAGACCTCTTCCACCAATTTACCGGTCGTGAACGTTTCCGTTTCGGCCGCGCTGCAACCAGCACTGGTCGCAATTCCCAACCAGATTGTGCTTCCAGGCGCTCTAAGCACGCCCTTCAAGCATAACATGCATATTCGGAACAACAGCAGCGCGCCGGTGAAGCTGTCCGACCCGATCGTCTCGGCTGAAGGGGTAACAGCGAAAGTCACCGAAGCGCAGCCTGGCAAAATCTGGATGGCTGAAATCGAGTTCCCGGCAAATTTCCAAGTGGCTGCAGGCAAGTCTCTCGAGTTGGAGATCAAGACCACTCATCCCAAGATGCCGGTGCTCAAGATTCCCATCATTCAAGTGCAGCCCACCCCTGCTGCCGCGGTCACGGGAGCTAAGTGAAATTTCCTGCGGTTGGTCGCAGGCACATTACGGTCCCATGAGCATCAGGAAAGTTATGATAGAGACGGTGCTCGTGATGCTCATTGGGGTAGCGTTTGCCCTTGCTGCTAATGCTCTCTCGCCCCGTGGCCTGAAACTGACTCGCAATTATTTCCCCGGTGCTGAAAAGCCAGCTGCGATTGCGGTTGCCACCCCAGCACTTCCGAATGCCGCACCCGCTTCTGCAGCAATCCCAGCCGTCAGTCCTGTGGACGATACCTTGCGGCGACTCGAAGAACGCGGCTTGCAACTGGTTAATAGTAATGCGGTTATGGAACTCTTCAAAGACCTGCGATATCAGCAGGGCTTGATCGTGTTCGTGGATGCGCGGGACGATGAGCACTACTCCGGGGGCCACATACCAGGGGCATGGCAGTTCAATCACTATCGACCGGAAGCCCACCTACCAACGGTGCTACCCACCTGCATGATCGCGCAAAAGGTGGTGGTTTATTGCACTGGGGGGCATTGCGAAGATAGCGAATTTGCAGCCGTCATGCTCCGGGAGAACGGGGTGCCGCGTGAGAATCTTTTTGTCTATGCGGGCGGCATCACGGAATGGAAAGCCCTCGGACGTCCTGTGGAAACGGGAGCGCGCCAAAGCGGCCAACTGTTGAAGCAATGAACGCGAGCGAAACAACAGGTAGATGGCGTTTTGGCACTTCCGTGGCTTTGCTCACCCGTTATGGACTCGGATTGCTTTTCATTTACATGGGCCTGCAGAAGACTTTGCACCCGGTGGAATTTTTGAAACTGGTCCGCCAATACGATCTATTCCATCACTACCTGCCGCTTAACTTTGTGGCGTCCACGCTGCCGTGGTTTGAGATTTTCTGCGGAACTCTTTTGATGCTCGGCGTGGCGGTAAGGGGAACGGCCGTCCTGCTCGTTGGAATGCTGGTGCCGTTTACTGTTGCCATCTTTCTGCGAGCAAAGGCCATGAGTGTCACGGGCGGGCTGCCCTTCTGTACGATTAAGTTCGACTGCGGCTGCGGGGCAGGGGAGGTCCTGATTTGCAAGAAACTTGCGGAGAATGTAATGCTCATGGGGCTAGCTATGTTTTTAGCATGCTGGAAGATCCATCTTTTTTGTTGGAGGGGCGCTCTATTGCCGGAACAAAGGCAGCAAGTAAATAAGGATGATCTACTGAGCACTCCTACGGTGGAGTAAACACCAAAAGCTGAAGATTACTTATTGGTTCCACTTTTTTCGCGGATAATGGTGCCAAGACTGCGGTTGAGCTTTTCCTGGTCAGTGGCGACGTCGTTGATGCTGCCCAGGTAATCACCTGCCCGGTTGAGCAGATCCGCGCGCTTTTCGCTCTCGCTAACTACCTTGGCGAGTTGATGTTCGCTACGGCCTATCCCGGGACCGG